>JBOHAB010000026.1:0-18920 GCA_050697655.1 Gaiellaceae bacterium | reverse complement strand
GGCCGGCGCGGCGGTGGCCGTGACCGCGGCCGCGGCCGCCGTGACGACGGCTAGCTCCTGATTAGCTCGTAGGAACGCGAAGCTGCGCGGGCCGTCCTCCGGGGCGGCCTGTGCAGCTTCTAGCCTGACCTCGCGGCATCCCTCCGAGGCCTCGGGGCCGTTCGCGACGCTCCTGCGCCGGTCGGGGCGACTCCTCTGGCGCGGGCGCGACAGTCTCCGGCTAGCGGGCGCGCTGAGCGACGGCGACGCCGCCCAGGACGAGTGCGCCGCCGACGGCGAGCCAGATGGTGACGGTCTCGTCGAGGTAGGCGGCGCCAATGAGCACGGCAAGAGGCGAGATCAGGTACGCATACGCCACCGCCCGGGTGGCGCCGAGCCCGCGCAGGCCGATGTTCCAGCCGATGTAGCCCAGGAATGTCGAGACGACGCCAAGGTAGACCATTAGCATCGCGTCCTCCAGGGAGATGCCGATGACTGCGTCGACCGTCCCGCCGCCGGCGAACGGCAGGAGGAAGACCGTCCCGACGAGGCTCGTCGCGGCCGTCAGCGCCAGGAGGTCGTAGCGTCCCAAGAGCGGCTTCAGGAGCACGTTGTAAAGGGCGAAGGCAACCGGAGCGGCCAGGACGATCAGCGGCCCCCTGGCGTTGGCGAAGGAGAGCTCCCCGCCCGCGCCGAGGAGGACGACGATCGAGACGCCGGCAAAGGCGACGGCAAGGCCGACAGCGCGGCGCAGGCTCCATCGCTCCAAGCCGAGCCCAACGGCGAGCAGGAGCGTCAGGGCGGGGGAGAGGGCGACCACGAGGGCGGCGGTCCCAGAAGTCGTGTACTTCGTGCCCACGTTCAGGAAGATGTGATAGCCCACGACCACGCAGAAGCCGATCGCGGCCAGACGCAGGCCGTCCCGCCGCGTGAGCCCGGGCAGCCCGCCGACCCGCCAGAGGAGGAAAGCGAACCCCGGCGCGGCCACGAGGTACCGCAGGAGGGCGATGTCCTCCGCAGCGAAGCCGTGGTCGAGCAGCGCCTTGATCACGGAGAATGCGCTCGCCCAGACGACGACGACAGCCCAGAGCGCCCCGTGTGCCGACGCTGTCGATCGCCTGAGCGCAACCGTCGAATCCATCCCCCGAGTTAAACCAGCGACCTCGGCGTTCTGTGAGACGGGGATAATGGCGGGGTGCCGCGTTACGACGTCATCGTCGTGGGCGCCGGGCCGGCGGGCTCGACGTGCGCCTACCGCCTCGCTTCGGCGGGAGCCGGCGTCCTGCTCCTCGATCGCGCCCGCTTTCCGCGGGACAAGCCCTGCGGCGGCGGCGTGACCGGGCGCGCGGCGCGACTCGTCCCGTTCTCGATCGCGCCGGTCGTCGAGGACACCGTTACGTCCGTGCGGATGAGGCTCGGCTACGGCAGCTGGTTCGACCGCGGTGACGGGGACCCGCTCGTCCTCATGACCCAGCGGCTCCGGCTGGACGCGTACCTGGCCGGGCGGGCCGCCGAGGCCGGCGCCGAGCTCCGTGAAGGCGTCAAGGTGTCGAAGGTGGAGGCGCTCGAGGAAGGCGTAGAGGTCACGACCGGCGGGGAGCGCTTTCGCGCGGATGCGCTGATCGGCGCGGACGGCGTCAACGGGATCTGCGCGCGGGCGCTCGATCTGGGCGGCAACCAGGCGGTCGGTGTCGCGCTCGAGGGCAACGTCCCCTACGAGCGCCTCGGCGAGGGCTACCGCGGCCGCGCCGTGCTCGAGCTTGGCGTCGCCCCCGGCGGCTACGGCTGGGTCTTTCCCAAGGGCGACCACGCAAACGTCGGCATCGGCGGCTGGGAGCGGGAGGGACCGCGCCTGCGCGAGCACTTGCGGCGGCTCTGCGCCGCCCACGGGGTCGCACCGAGCGACCTGGAGGGCCTCCGCGGCTACCGGCTGCCCCTTCGCTCCCCGCGCTCGACGCTCGCCCGCGGTCGCGCGGGGCTCGTCGGCGACGCCGCCGGGCTCGTCGATCCCGTCTCCGGCGACGGGATGTTCGAGGCGTTCCTCTCCGCCAAGCTCGCCGCGGAGGCCGCGCTCGACCTCCTTAGCGGCCGAGCGGAGGGTCTCGATCCCTACGGCGAGCGCCTCACCCGCCAGCTCGGGACGCATCTCTGGGCTTCGTGGGGCGTGAAGGCGGCGCTCGACCGCTTCCCGCGGACGACCTTCCGGATCGCCCGCTCGCGGATCGTCTGGCGGACCGTCGAGAAGCTCGTGCGCGGCGAGATCGACGACGTCGGCGCCGCCCGGGGGCTCGCCCGCCCTCCGCTCAAGGCGCTAGCAGCGCTCGCACGCGCGGCCGGAGACCCCGGCGCCGCCTTCAGGCAGGCTTGAGGCGTGCAGAACTACCTGCTGACGACGCTCGACAGCGGCACGCGTGTCGTCACGGAGCCGCTACCCGCCGTCCGCTCGGCCGCCATCGGCCTCTGGATCGGGGCGGGCTCGCGCGACGAGGACGACGCGCACGCAGGCGTCAGCCACTTCCTCGAGCACCTGCTCTTCAAGGGCACCACGTCCTATTCGGCGCTCGACGTCGCCGAGGTGTTCGACACGTTCGGCGGCGAGCTGAATGCGGCGACGGCGCGCGACTACACCGTCGTCTACGCACGCGTCCTCGACGAGCACCTCGAGAAGGCGCTCGACGTCATGACCGACATGGTCTTCGCGCCGACCCTCGTGGACCTCGACTCGGAGCGGGAGGTCGTGCTCGAGGAGATCGCAATGGTCGAGGACTCGCCGCAGGAGCTGATCTTCGACCTCGTCACGAAAGCGGTCTTCGGCCGGCACGCGCTCGGGCGCCCCGTGCTCGGCTCGGCGGAGGTGATCTCCACCGTCTCGCGGCGGTCGCTCGCTGCTTTTCACCGCCGCCGCTACCGGCCCGACAACGTCGTCGTGGCGACGGCAGGAAGCGTCGACCACGACCACCTCGTCGAGCTGATCGAGAGCATGCGGGCGAAGGCCGGCGCGCCGCCGGCCCAGAAGCCGTCCGCCCGGACGCCCTTCGTGGCCGCGCCCGAGCCGTCCCTCGTCTTCCAGGCGAAGACGACGGAGCAGTACCATGTCTGCCTCTCGGCGCCCGGCATCGCGCGCTCGGACCGGCGACGCTTCACCGCCTCAATCCTCGACAGCGTCCTCGGTGGCTCTGCTTCGTCGCGCCTGTTCCAGGAGATCCGGGAGAAGCGCGGCCTCGCCTACGCCGTCTACACGTTCTCGTCCCAGTACGCGGACACGGGTCAGATGGGCGTCTACGTAGGCACGCGCGAGGAGAACTTGGACGAGTGCCTGCGGATCGTGGCCGACCAGGTCGGCCACATCGTCGAGCACGGCCCTCGGCCGGAAGAGCTGGAGCGGGCGAAGGAGAACCTCAAGGGCAGGATCATGCTCTCGATGGAGGCGACCTCGAATCGCATGAGCCGCCTCGGGAAGTCGCTGATCACGGACAGCGAGCTGCTCGACCTCGACCGCATCCTGGCCGAGATCGAGGCGGTGGACGAGGGAGCGGTCGCCCAGCTCGCGGAGGTGATCCTGCGGCCCGAGGCGCTCTCGGTGGCCGCCATCGGGCCCGCCGAGGAGCCTCTGCTCGGGGCTGTCGCTCCCGTCTGCCCAGGGCTCGTGGAGCGTGCGGCGGCGTGAAGATCCTGCTGCTGGGCGGCTCGGGCAAGGTCGGCTCCGCGCTCGCGCCACGTCTTGCCGAGACCGGCCATGAGGTGACGTCCGTCTCCCGCGGGGACGCGTGGGGTCCCGCCGGGTTCGAGGCGGCGGTGGACTTCACGGAGCCGGGCGCCGTGCGGGAGAACGTCGAGCGCTGCCTGGCCGCGACGGTGCCGGCGGTCGTCGGCACGACAGGGCTCGGCCCGGACGACCTGGAGGCGTTCGACGCCCGTGGGCGCGAGCATGAGGTTGCGTGCTTCGTCGCGCCCAACTTCGCGCTCGGGGCCGTTCTCATGATGCGCTTCGCCGCCGAAGCAGGCCGCCATCTGCCGCGCGCGGAGATCGTCGAGCTCCACAATGAGGCGAAGCTCGACGCTCCCTCGGGAACCGCGAAGGCGACGGCTGAGCAGCTACCTGGCGACGTGCCGATCCACTCGGTTCGCCTTCCCGGGCTCGTGGCGCACCAGGAGGTCCTACTCGGCGGCGAGGGGCAGCTGCTCACGCTCCGCCACGACACGTTCTCGCGCGAGGCCTTCGCCCCCGGCGTCCTGCTGGCGCTGGAGCGGCTGCCGGAGCTGCCGCCCGGCCTCACGGTCGGCCTGGACAGCCTCCTCTGACTCGCCCGCCGGATCCCTGAGTAGAATCGCAGCGGTGCTCGGCGAGGTCCTGACAGCCGTCGTCACGCCCTTCCGCACGGACGGAGCGGTCGACCTGGACGCGTTCGGGCGACTCTGCACGCACCTCGTCGACGCCGGCTCCGATGGGCTCGTCGTCGCCGGGACGACCGGCGAGGCGCCGACGCTCACCGACGACGAGCGGCTGTCGCTCTTCGCAGCGGCGGTCGAGAGCGTCGGTGACCGGGCAACCGTCGTCGCCGGCACGGGCACGTACTCGACCGGCCATTCCGTCCACCTGACGAGCCGCGCACACGAGCTCGGCGTCCACGCCTTCCTCGTCGTCACCCCCTACTACAACAAGCCTCCCGCGCGGGGCGTCGTGGCGCACTTCCGGGCCATCGCGGAGGTCACCGACAGACCCATCGTCGTATACAACATTCCGCAGCGCGTGGTCGTCAACCTCGAGCCCGAGACGCTCGCCGAGCTGGCCGAGATCCCGAACGTCGCCGCCGTCAAGCAGGCGACAACCGACCTCGGCCAGGCGCGCCGCATCCTCGCGGAGACCGACCTGGTCCTCTATGCGGGCAACGACGAGCTGCTCCTTCCCTTCCTCGAACTGGGCGGGGCGGGCGGAGTGCTCGTCTACACCCATGTCGTCGGCCCGCAGGTACGCGAGCTCGTCACGCGCTTCCGCGACGGTGACGTCGAGGGCGCACGCGCGATCGACGCCGAGCTCCGGCCCGTGATCGAGGCGCTCGTCGTGTCGACGAACCCGATCCCGGTCAAAGCCGCTCTCGGCATGCTCGGCCACGAGGTAGGCGGCCTGCGGCTCCCGCTCGTCGAGGCGACGGACGACGAGAAGGCCGTCGTCCGCGAGGCGCTCGAGCGCGTAGGCGTGCTCGCGGTCTCCCGCGCGTAGAGCTCCGCGGGCGCGAGACAGTCGACGCGGGGGCGCGAAGTAGACTTGCGCGGATGCCCGAGAGCACGCGCGTCGTCCCGCTCGGCGGCCTGGGCGAGGTCGGCAAGAACATGACCGTGATCGAGTGCGACGAGGGAATCGTGCTGATCGACGCCGGCCTGTCGTTCCCGCGGGACGAGCACCTCGGCGTCGACCTCGTCCTCCCCGACTTCGAGTACCTGCGCGAGCGGCGGGGCGAGATCCGTGCGGTCGTCCTCACGCACGGGCACGAAGACCACGTCGGCGCGCTTCCCTACCTGCTCCGGGAAGTCGAGGTTCCGCAGGTCTGGGCGACGAAGCTCACTCTCGGCCTCGTGAAGTCGAAGCTCGACGAGCACGGGCTCGCGCGCAGCGCCGAGCTGCTCGAGATCGAGCCGGAGAAGGGCGCAACCCGCATCGGCCCGTACCAGGCCGAGTTCGTCCGCATGGCGCACTCCATCCCCGACGCCGTCGCGGTCGCGCTCGACACGCCCGGGGGGCTGCTCGTGGTCACCGGCGACTACAAGATCGACCACACGCCCGTGGACGGGTTCCGCACCGACCTCGGGGGGCTTGCCGAGCTTGGAAACCGAGGCGTCGACCTCCTGCTCGGCGACTCGACCAACGCCGAGCGCCCCGGCGTGACCGAGTCGGAGCGGACCGTCGGCGAGGTCTTCCGCCACCTGATCCCGCTGCGGGAGGGGCGGGTCCTGATCGCCTCGTTCGCCTCCAACATCCACCGGGTCCAGCAGGCGATCGACGTGGCCGGAGAGGCCAGGCGGAAGGTGTGCCTGATCGGCCGCTCGCTCCGCAAGAACGTCAACATCGCGCGGAATCTGGGCTACCTGGACGTGCGCGACGACCTCATCGTCAAGCCCGACGAGCTCGACTTGCTCCGCCCCGACGAGACGATGATCCTCTGCACGGGCAGTCAGGGCGAGCCGATGTCGGCCCTCACCCGGATGGCCTACCACGACCACCCTCACGTGGCGATCGAGGAGGGTGACACCGTCATCATCTCGGCGAAGCCGGTGCCGGGGAACGAGCTGCGCGTGCACGACACCATCAACCGGCTCGCCAAGTCCGGCGCGGAGGTGCTGCACCAGGAGATCGCGCCGGTGCACGTCTCCGGGCACGGGAACGCCGAGGAGATTCGCACGATCCTGGCGCTCCTTCGGCCCCACAACGTCATGCCCGTCCACGGCGAGTTCCGCATGCTCGCGGCGCAGGCTCGGCTCGCCCGGGACGCCGGCGTGCCCGCGGACCGGATCGTGCTCGCCGAGAACGGCTCCGTCGTCGAGCTGCGGAGCGGCATCGCCAGGCTCACCGACCAGCTCGACATGGGCAGCACGTTCGTCGACGGGCTCGGCGTGGGGGACGTCCGGGACGTCGCCCTCCGCGACCGCCGTCACCTCTCCGAGGACGGCGTCCTCATCGTCGTCGCCACGGTCGGCATGCAAAACGGTCGCGAGGCGGCGGCGCCCGAGGTCATCTCCCGCGGCTTCGCCGAGACCGACTCGCTGCTCGAGGAAACCAGGCTCGAGGCCCAACGGACGGTCGAGGACTGCCTGCGGCAGGGCGTGCGAGAGCTGAAGCTCCTCCAGGAGCACATCCACGACAACGTGGGCAAGCTCGTCGCGGAGCGCACCGGCCGTCGGCCGATGATCCTCCCGGTCGTCGTCGAGGTCTAGGGCTCGCCCCAGCGGAAGCCGGTCGCGCTCGGCTCGGGCGGGAGCGGGCTCGTGGGCAGGCCCGGGGGCGGGTCGAGGCGGTGGATGTTGAACGCCGCGGGCGCCACGTCGTTCGGCGTCGTCGGGTGGAAGAGCGAGGCGAGATGCTGGATCTGCCCGCGGCCGGGGCCGAGCTCCCACTGGCCGCCGCCGTAGACGGCGATTCCGTGCTCGGCGCAGTAGTCGTAGCCGTCGAAGAGGCGCTGGACGCTCCCGAAGCGGGACGGCTTGAAGTTGAGCGTCTTCGGGGGGACCGGAAGGCCTTCGATGTCCCCGGTCGAGTGAATGGGAGCGTCCCAGGTGATCCGGTGGCGGTACGGCTCGAGCACGGCGGCGGTGCCGTCGTTCAGATCGGGGTCCTCGATCCAAGCCTGCGGGAAGCCCTCGGCGACCAGCCGGTAGAGCTCGGGGTCGCCGGCCTGGTCGACGGGCGTGCCCTTGTAGGCGCCCTTGAGGTCGACTGTGTCGACAGCGCCGGTGGCCGCGAGCGCGCTAACGAGCGTCTCGTCCCACTCGTCCGTCGGGTCGAGCTTGAAACGGAGCGTCGGGTAGCGCTCGAGGAGGAGCGGGACCGGGTCAGCCGCAGGCGGCTTCTCGATGCGCAGGGAGACGACGAAGTTGACCGGCTGCGGCTCGCGTCCCACCGCCTCGCCCAGCGAGAGGCCCGCCTGGCGAAGCGCGAGATCGAGGGCCGCGCTCTCGTAGGCCCAGCGGCGGTAGTCCTGGAAGGCCGGCATCCCCGGCCCGGATGGGAACAGCTCGAGGCCGTCGAGGAGCGCCGAGAAGTCGTCCGGCGTGAACCTCCCGGTGAGCGGGAGCGTCGGGCCCTCTGCCTGGAGCGCCTGCTGGTCCTCGCCCGAGTAGGTCACGTCCTCGCCCACGCCCTCGTGGCCGCCGCCTTCGAGGTGGATGATGGTCGTGAAGCGGGTGAACTCGGGCGAGGCCTGCACCTCGAGGGGCTCGAGCCGATATGACTCGATCTCGAGCGGCAGGTCGCGCACGCGGTCGTAGGTCGACATCCGCGGAGAACGGTACGCGTTATCGGCCTCGTGGTGTACTAGTTAGGGAGTGACCGACCCGAACGGCAGCAGCTGGCAGAGCCTCATGCGCTCTTACGGCGTCTCCGACGCCACTGCGGCGCGCCTGATCCGCTCGCTCGCGGCGAGCGAAGTGGCCGGGCTCGCGTTCTGCCGGCTCCTCGAACGCTGGGCGCGGGGCGAGCCCGAGCCCTGCACGCCCGAGCGGCGCCAGGCTGCGCTTCGCCGGGCCGCCGAGCGCGCGGAAACCGCGCTCACCGGCCTCGAGCAACCGCTGGGCCGCTACCTGCTCGAGCTGGAGCCGCAGGGAGCCGAGGGCCGCTCTTGGTACGGCGAGCCCGGGCCGGGAGAGGTGGTCACGTGGGACGAGGTGCTCAAGCGCGCCGGCGTCGTCGTAGCGCCGCACCGCGTGGCCCACGCCTACCTCGAGCTCGCCGTGCTCGTCCGGGCGCTCCAGGGCCTCGCCGATGGCGCGCGGCTCGAGTCGGCGCCGGACCGGGACTCCCTCTGGGCCGGCCTCTTCGACCTGCGCGAGAACCTCCTCGACGGCGCTCTCGACGACCTGCGCGCGCTTGCCGCCTGAGCGTCCCCGAGTCGCGGTAGTCGGCTCGATCAACCTCGATCTCGTCGCCACCGTCCCGCGCCTACCAAGGCCGGGGGAGACGCTGACCGGTGCCGAGCTCGCCCGCGTCCCCGGGGGAAAGGGAGCGAACCAGGCGGTGGCGGCCGCCCGGCTCGGCGCGGAGGTGCGCTTCGTCGGCGCCGTCGGCGGCGACGACTTCGGCCAGCGGGCGACATCCGAGCTGCGTGCCGCCGGCGTCGACCTAACCGGCGTACAGGTCACCGAAGCCCCGACCGGGATCGCGCTCATCCTCGTCGACGAGTCGGGAGAGAACCAGATCGTCGTCGTCCCCGGGGCGAACCACGCGCTCGATCCGGCCGGCGTCGTCGTGGGCGAGCCGGACGCCCTCGCCTGCCAGCTCGAGATCCTTGACGCGGCGATAGAGGCGGCGCTCCAGCAGACCGACGCCTTCTTCTGCCTGAACGCGGCGCCCGCGCGGCCCGTGCCGAGCGCGGTCCTCGAGCGGGCCGACCTGATCGTGGCTAACTCGCTCGAGCTTGAGGCGCTCGGGTCGAGCCCGATGGGAGCGCTCTTCGCGCTGACCCTCGGCGCCGAGGGCGCGCTCCTTCTGGAGGACGGGGCGGAGGTCGCGCGCGCCACCGCGCCGAAGGTCGAGGCCGTGGACGGGACGGCCGCGGGCGACGCCTTCACCGCATGCCTCGTCGTCTCGCTGCTCGAAGGCCGGGAGCGCGGGGAAGCTCTCGGCCGCGCATGCGCCGCGGGGGCGATCGCGGCTTCGCGACCCGGAGCGCAGCCCTCCCTGCCCACGGGAGCGGAGGTGGACGAGATACTCACCACGTGAGCGAGCCGACGCCCATCCTGCTCGACTGCGACCCGGGCCATGACGACGCGATCGCTCTCCTGCTCGCGCTCGCCAGCCCGGAGCTCGAGCTCCTCGGCGTCACGACCGTCGCGGGCAACCAGACGCTCGAGAAGACGACGGCGAACGCACTCCGCGTCCTCGAGCTCGTGGGCAGAGGCGACGTTCCCGTGGCCGCGGGCGCCGACCGCCCGCTCGCCAGGGAGCTTTTCGTCGCGGCCTACGTTCACGGCGAGACGGGCCTCGACGGGCCGGATCTCCCTGAGCCGCAGGGCGAGCCCGTTGCCCAGCACGCCGTCGACTTCCTCGCCGAGCGCGTGCTCGGCGCCGGGCGACCGGTCACCCTCGTGGCGGTCGGCCCGCTGACGAACGTCGCGCTCTTCCTCGCCCGTTGCCCGGAGGCCGCGGCGAACGTCGGGCGCATCGTGATCATGGGAGGCGCGATCGCCGAGGGGAACGTGACGCCGGCTGCCGAGTTCAACGTCTACGTCGACCCGGAGGCGGCGTGGCGCGTGTTCCGGAGCGGCCTACCGGTGACGATGATCGGGCTCGACGTCACGCATGAGGCGCTCATGACCGCCACGCACGCGGAGCGGCTGCGCAGCGCCGGGCCGACGGGGCGGTTCGTCGCGGAGCTCTACGACTTCTTCAAGGAGTACCACCGGCGCACGTACGGCATCGAAGCCGCGCCGATCCACGACGCAGTCGCGGTGGCGCACGTGCTCAGGCCCGGGATCGTGGAGACGCTGCCGAGGCACGTGGACGTCGACTGCGAGTCGCTGCTCTGCCGCGGCCGGACCGTGGTCGACCTCTGGCACCGCACCGGGAACGAGTCGAATGCAGACGTCGGCGTCGGCATCGACGGGGACGCATTCCTCGAGCTTCTCTGCGAGCGCATCGCTTCTCTTTGAAGGAGCGGCCCCCGGCGCCGCGAAACACGCCTGAGCATGGCGCCGAAGAAGCGTCCGTCTCAGGCTCGCGCGAAGTCGTCTGCCCGCGCGCGCAAGAGCGAGCGCTCGCATCACGAGCTGCTCGGCCTCGGGCTGCTCGCCGTGGGCCTCTTCCTCGCGGTCGTCACCTGGTTAGAGGGGAACGGGGGCATCGTCGGCACGACGATCGCCGACTGGCTCGACGCGCTTTTCGGCACGGCGCGCATCGGCGTCCCGATCGTCTTGCTCGTGCTCGGAGGCCTCCTGATCGCCAGGGCGTCGCTCGTGGACGTGAAGCCGTTCCGCACGGGTCTCGCCCTCGTCTGCGCCGGCGCCCTCGTGCTGCTCGGGGACGAGCGAGGCGGCGCCTTCGGTACCGCGTCGGACGCCGTCTTCGGCCGCCTGATCGGCGGCACGGGCACGTTCATCCTCGGCCTCTTCCTCGTCTGGGGCGGCGCGCTCCTTCTCACGGGCGCCTCCCTCGGCGCCATCCTCCACCGGTCGGCCGGGCTCGCCCGCGAGACGGCGGGAGCCGCCCGCCGCACGGTCACGTCCGTTCGCGCCCCGGCGCGCGAGGACCTGCCCTGGGGTCAGACCCTCGACCGGACATCGAACGGCCATTCCCGGGGACAGCCGCCGGTCGACGGCGAGGAGGCCTACCCGGACGTCGTCGGCGAGACGTCTCCCCAGCCACCCGTCCTCGTGGAGCAGCTCGAGCCCCTCGGCGAGCCCGACCTCGGGCTCGAGACCGAGGAGCTGCCCGAGGCGCCGAGCCTCTTCGACCCGGCTACGGCCGAGCACGTCGACTACCGACTCCCCGACGCCGGCGTCTTGCGCCGCTCGCGTCCGCACGAGGGCCAGCCCGCCAAGGCCACGGAGCGCACGTCGGAGGCACTGCTGCAGGCCCTGGGGAACTTCGGCATCGACGCCACCCTGGTCGGCCAGGTCGTGGGCCCGCGCGTGACGCGCTACGAGCTGCAGCTCGCGCCGGGCACGAAGGTCGGCAAGGTCGCGGCTCTGAAGGACGACCTCGCGTACGCGCTCGCCACCACCGAGATCCGCATCCTCGCCCCGATCCCGGGCAAGCAGGCGGTTGGCGTCGAGGTGCCGAACCTCGCGCCCAACATCGTCACGCTCGGGGACATCTTCGACGAGCTGCCCGAGACGTCCAGCGCCCTCTCCGTCTGGCTGGGAAAGGACATCTCCGGCGCCTCGGTCCACGCCGACCTCGCGCGGATGCCGCACATCCTCATCGCCGGCACAACCGGCTCGGGGAAGTCCGGCTGCATCAACACGATGCTCTGCTCCATCCTCCTGCGGGCGACCCCCGAGGACGTGCGCATGATCCTCGTCGATCCCAAGCGCGTGGAGCTGGGGCTCTACGAGTCGATCCCGCACCTCCTGACGCCCGTCGTCTCCAGCCCGAAGCAGGCCTCCGCGGTGCTCACGAACGTCCTCACGGAGATGGACAAGCGTTACGAGCGCATGAGCCTGGCGCGCGCGCGCAACCTCGCCGAGCTCAACCGTGCGCTCAGGAAGAGGGGGGACCAGCCGCTCCCGAACCTCCTGATCGTCATCGACGAGCTCGCCGACATGATGATGGTCTCGCCTCAGGAGGTGGAAGACGCCGTCATCCGCCTCGCGCAGAAGTCGCGCGCCGTGGGCATCCACCTCGTGCTCGCGACGCAGCGCCCGTCCGTGGACGTGATCACGGGGATGATCAAGGCGAACGTCCCTTCGCGGATCGCCTTCGCCGTCTCGAGCCAGACCGACAGCCGGGTCATCCTCGACACGTCCGGCGCCGAAAGCCTGCTCGGGCAGGGCGACATGCTCTTCAAGCCGCTCGGCACCTCGCGGCTCCAGCGCGTGCAGGGCGCCTACGTGAGCGAGGAGGAGATCGCGCTCATCGTCGAGCAGTGCCGAAGCCAGCGGCCGCAGGAGCTCGACGAGTCCCTCCTCGAGCCGCCCGAGACAGCGCTCGGAGGCGGGGAGGGGGACGAGGACTTCGATCCCGACGAGGACCCGCTGCTCGACCGCGCGATCGAGATCGTCGTGCAGACGCAGACCGCCTCGGTCTCGCTCCTCCAGCGTCGCCTTCGGGTCGGGTACACGCGGGCGGGCCGCCTGGTGGACATGCTGGAGCGCCGCGGGATCATCTCGGGCTACGAGGGCTCGAAGCCGCGCCGAGTGCTCGTGGGCGAAGGCGAGCTCGAGCGCGTGCTCGCGGACACGGCCTCCTAGCGCTAGCTAACGAACACCCTCTGCGCACCGTCCTAGAAATGAAGGCGTGGGAGGGATAGCATCCTCCGATTCCACTCGACGGCATGGGCGATAGAGGAGGTTCCGTGAACGCAAGAAGAAAGCTTCCGTGGTTCCTGCTGCTGCTCGTCACGCTCGTCCTCACGATGGGCGCGGCCGGCTGCGGCGGGGACGACGACGACGATGAAGGGACGCCGCCGGCCACAGGCGAGACTGAGGCGCCTGCCGAGGATGTCATCAGCGTCGGCATGGTCAGCGACACGGGCGGGCTCGACGACCGCGGGTTCAACGAGTTCTCGATCAACGGGTTCGAACGGGCCCAGGAAGAGCTCGGCGTCGAGGGCCGCGTCTATACGTCCGAGTCGGGCGACGACTACCTGCCCAACCTCACCGCCGCGGTGGACGACGGGCACGACCTGGTAGTCGCGATCGGCTTCCTCATCCAGCCCGGCGTAGCCGAGGTGGCGGCGGAGGCAACCGACACGAACTTCGCCGGCGTCGACCAGTTCTACGGCGAGGAGCCCGATTGCGGAGGAGACACCGGCGTCGTGTGCTCGCTCCCCAACGTCCTCGGGCTCCAATTCCCATCGGAGGAAGCCGGCTACCTCGCCGGCATCGTCGCAGCGGGCATCACGGAGACCAACACGGTCTCCACGGTGGGCGGGATCAAGATTCCGCCGGTGGACAACTGGATCGCCGGCTTCCGGCAGGCGGTCATGGACACCAACCCCGACATCACCCTCCTGAACGCGTACTCACAGGACTTCGTCGACGCGGCGAAGTGCAAGGAGATCGCGCTCGACCAGATCTCCCAGGGATCCGACGTCGTCTTCCAGGTGGCGGGACAGTGCGGTCTCGGCGCGCTCGACGCCGCCTGTCAGGAGGGTGTCTTCGCCATCGGCGTCGACGCCGATCAGTCCTTCGCCGGGGACTGCGTCGTCACGAGCGCGCTCAAGCCGCTCGAGCTGGCGGTCTTCGAGACGATCAAGTCCGCGCAGGACGGCACCTTCGAGGGCGGCACGAACCGCTTCTTCGGCATCGAGGAGTTCCCCGACGCCGAGTTGCTCGCACCGATGACCGACGCCGTCCCTGCAGACGTGCAGGCGGCCGTCGAGGAGGCAAAGCAGGCGCTGATCAGCGGTGAGATCGACCCGCCTGCGACGTTCGAATAGACCACGCTCGTAAAGGGGCGGGCTGCGGCCCGCCCCTTTACTCTTCACGCACATGGCGGACGCTCCCCTTCTCGAGCTGAGAGGCATCACGAAGCGGTTCCCAGGCGTCGTCGCCAACGACCACGTCGACTTCGACCTCGTGAAGGGGGAGGTGCACGCCCTCCTCGGCGAGAACGGGGCGGGGAAGTCGACGCTCATGAACATCCTTTACGGCCTCTACCACCCGGACGAGGGCGAGATCCGGTTGAACGGGAGCCCGGTCCGGATCGACTCGCCCCGCGTGGCGATCGACAACGGCATCGGCATGGTTCACCAGCACTTCATGCTCATCCCCGTGCTGTCCGTGGCCGAGAACATCGTCCTCGGCGTCGAGCCGCACAGCGGGCCGTTCCTCGACCTGGACACCGCGCAGGAGCGCGTGCGCGAGCTCTCGGAGCGGTTCGGGCTCGCCGTGCGGCCCGGGGCCCGCGTCGACTCGATCTCCGTGGGCATGCAGCAGCGGGTCGAGATCCTGAAGGCTCTCTACCGGGGCGCCGAGATCCTCATCCTCGACGAGCCCACGGCCGTCCTGACGCCGCAGGAGGCGGAGGAGCTCTTCGCGATCGTCCGCTCGCTCCAGGCGGAGGGGAAGTCGATCATCTTCATCAGCCACAAGCTGAATGAGGTGCTCGAGATCGCGGACCGGATCACGACGCTCCGCTTCGGTAAGCGGGTGGAGACCGTCCCCCGCGAAGGGGCGACGCAGGCGAGCCTCGCGCGCATGATGGTCGGGCGGGAGGTGGTGCTGCGCGTCGAGAAGGCTCCAGCGCAGCCGGGACCGACTCTCCTCGCAGCCGAAGACCTCGTGATCGTGGACGACCGGGGCCTCGAGGCCGTGCGCGGGATCTCGCTCGAGCTCCACGAGGGGGAGATCGTCGGCCTCGCCGGAGTGGACGGCAACGGCCAGAGCGAGCTGATCGACGCGCTGACCGGGCTGCGACACCCGGCCTCCGGGAAGATCGTCGTCGCCGGCAGGGACGTCACGACCGCCGGCGCCCGCGACGTGCTCGACAACGGCATGGGCCACATCCCCGAGGACCGGCAGCTCCGCGGGCTGGTGCTCGACTTCTCGCTGGCGGAGAACCTCGCGCTGCACGACTTTCGCAAGCCGCCCGAATCGAGGTTCGGGTGGCTCTTCCCGCGGCGCCTGATCGAGCGGGCGCGCAGGCTCCTCTCCGAGTTCGACGTTCGCGGGGGCGGGCCCGAGACGCAGGCGGCCTCGCTCTCCGGCGGGAACCAGCAGAAGGTGGTGATCGCGCGCGAGGTCTCGCGCGACCCGCGCGTCCTCGTCGCCGCCCAGCCGACGCGCGGCCTGGATGTCGGCGCGATCGAGTTCGTTCACCGCCGGCTCGTTGCGGAGCGCGACGAAGGCCGGGCGATCCTCCTCGTCTCCTTCGAGCTCGAGGAGATCCTCTCGCTCTCCGACCGGATCCTCGTCGTCTACGAGGGCAGGATCGTCGGCGAGTACACGCCCGACGTCACCGAGGAGGAGCTCGGCTTCGCCATGACCGGCGGGCTGAGCGAAGAGGCCGCCTGATGACCGACGAGCCTCGGACGGGCGGGACGGCCACCGTCACGTCCTGGTTCACGACGCGAATCGGGGGCGTCCTCATCCCGATTGCCGCGACCGTGCTCGCCTTTCTCATCGGTGGGCTCGTCGTCGCGATCACCGGGCATAACCCGGTCACCGCCTACAAGGAAATCTTCGCCGGAACCGGACTGAACTGGTTCTTCCCCTGGGTCTCCGGGGAGGCCCGCGAGGACGCCGCCAACGACCTCCAGCAGACGCTCATCCTCATGGCCCCGCTGATCCTCACCGGGCTCGCCGTCGCCTTCGCGTTCCGCTGCGGGCTCTTCAACATCGGCGGCCAGGGCCAGTACTGGGTGGGGTTCATCGCCGCGCTCTACGTGGGGGCCAACTTCGAGGGGCTGCCGCGGCCGCTGCACATCCTCCTCGCCATCCTCGCCTCCATCGTCGCCGGGGCGATCTGGGGTGGGATCGCCGGCGTGCTCAAGGCGACCGTCGGCGCCCACGAGGTGATCACGACGATCATGCTCAACTGGATAGCCATCTTCGGAGGCACGTATCTCTACGAGATCGGAGGCCCGCTCCAGGGGCCGCAGGACTCGATCCCGCGCTCCGACGAGATCTTCGAGTCGGCGGAGCTCTGGCCGATCTGGGGGAGCCTGCCGGCGCTGCACGCGGGGATCTTCATCGCCCTCAGCGCCCTCGTCGTCTACTCAGTGCTCCTCAACCGGACGACCCTCGGCTTCGAGGTGCGCGCCGTCGGGTTCAACCCCGAAGCGGCCCGGTACAGCGGCATCTCCGTCTCCAAGAACTACTTCCTCGCCCTCGCGATCTCGGGCGCGTTCGCCGGCCTGGCCGGGTCGGTCGACCTCCTCGGCTTCAAGTTCAGCGTCGACGTAGGCGATTTCAGCACGAACTTCATCGCCTTCACCGGCATCGCCGTGGCGCTCCTGGGTCGGACGAGAGCCGTCGGGATTCTCTTCGCGGCGCTTCTCTTCGCTGCGCTCGAGGTCGGTACCTCGACGCGGCAGCTGGATCCGGAGGTGTTCGAGCCGGCGCTCGCGGTCGATCTGGCGACGATGATTCAGGCGCTCGTCATCTTCTTCGTCGGCGCGGAGCTCCTCATCCTCTACATCTGGCGGGCGCGGACGCTCGTGCGTCGCGGCCCGGCGGCGCAACCGGAGCCCATGCCGTGACCTCTCAATCTCCGACCGCGACGGTGGGTAGCGGCATCCGCCGGCTGACCGAGCCCCGGACGATCGCGATCCTCGGCATCGCTTGCGGCATCCTTGCGTTCTGGTTGGCGCTGCCGCCCTGGACGGTTCGCTCGGTCGCAGGGCCGTTCGTGCCGGGATTCGTCGCGCTCGCCTGCGGGATCGCCGTCGTCCCCCGCGGCGAGCGCAAGCTCGGCTGGTGGGCGATCGCCCTCGGGATCGGGGGAACCCTGGGCGCGATCTGGCTGCAGACGAAGGAGGCTGAGACCCTCGACAGCATCCTCACCACGGGAGTGCTGGCCTCGACGCTCCGCTTCGCCACGCCGCTCGCCTTCGCGGCGATGGGTGGGATCTTCTCCGAGCGCTCGGGCGTCGTGAACATCGGGCTCGAGGGCATGATGCTGACGGGCGCGTTCTTCGCCATCTGGGGCGCGGTATGGAGCGGGAGCTGGGTGGTGGGCCTCCTGATGGCCATGCTCTTCGGCGGCCTGCTCGCGCTCATCCACGCCTTCTTCTCCATTCACCTGCGCGCAGACCAGATCGTGAGCGGCTTCGCGGTCAACTTCCTCGCGCTCGGGGTGACCGGCTTCCTCTACAGCTCGATCTATCCCGGGGGAATCGTGGAGGACGTCTCGCGCGTTCCCGCGGTGCAGCTCGACTTCCTCTACGACATCCCGCTCGTCGGCGACCTTCTCGGCGGCGTCTTCGGCTCGCTGAACCTGCTCGTCTGGATCATGTTCGGCGTGGTCATCCTCAGCTACATCGTCCTCTTCAAGACGCCGATCGGCCTGCGGATTCGCTCGGTCGGCGAGCATCCCAGGGCCGCCGACACCGTCGGCATCTCCGTCTACGGGGTCCGCTACGGCGCCGTCGTGACCTCGGGAGTGCTCGCCGCCCTCGGGGGAGCCTTCCTCTCGATCGGGTTCGTCGGGACGTTCACCGAGAACATGACGAGCGGGCGCGGGTACATCGCGCTGGCCGCGGTCATCTTCGGCAAGTGGCTGCCGGGCTGGGCCTTCGCTGCGACGCTCCTCTTCGGCTTCGGGTTTGCGCTCGCGATCCCGTTGCAGCGGGAGGCCGGAATCTCGGAGAACCTGATCTCCACCGTGCCGTACCTGCTCACGCTCGTGGCGCTCGTCGGCCTGATCGGCCGCTCGATTCCGCCGGCGGCCGTCGGTCGCCCCTACGTCAAGCAGTAACAGTAGCCTGCGGCCGATGCGCGGCACGAACACGACTGCGGTCTGGGCGCTGGCTGCGGCGCTCGCCACGTTCGCCGTCTTCGGCGGCGCCGTCTACGCGGCGCGCCACTACAACGAGGTCCGGCTCACGCACGCGATCATCGCGGTGGTGCTCGCGCTCGGCTTCTCGCTCGCCGCGGTCGTCCTCAGCAGGCGGGCCCACAGCGAGCACCGGCGAAGTCTCGGCCGAAGCGGGAGCCGCGGTTTCCTCGCTCTCGTCCGGCTGCTCGCCACCTTCGCGTTCCTGCTCGCGCTGACAGCCGCGCTGGCCCTGGCCGTCTTCGCCGTGCTCGTGCTCGCGTTCGAATAGGCGCCGAGGCGGGCCGCTTCCAGCACATCGCTAGAATCGGGGCCTCGTGTTCGAGATCGGCAACAGCCTGCGCGAGGCTCGTTTGCGGCAGGGTCTCGAGATTCCCCGGGTCGAGAGCGAGACCAAGATCCGCGGGAAGTACTTGAGAGCCCTCGAGGACGAGCAATTCGAGGTGCTGCCCGGCGACACCTACGTCAAGGGCTTCCTCCGCACGTACGCGGACTACCTCGGACTGGACGGGCAGCTGTACCTGGACGAGTACAACTCGCGCTTCGCGGCCGCCGAGGAGGTCTCGTTCGCCCAGTCGACCTCGCCGAAGAAGCCGCAGCGCAGACGGGTGGAGTCGAATCTGGTAGTCGTCGCCCTGGCCGGCATCGTCGCGGTGACCGTGCTCGTCGTCGTCGGCCTCTCCGGCCTTGGCTCCGACCCCGACGACGAGACGCCGCCGGCGGGCGCGACCACGGACACGACCGGCAGCGACGCAGAGGGAACGACCACAGGCGAAGAGGCTAGCCCCCAGCGCAGGCGGGCGCGGCTCGTTCTCACGGCGGCCCGTGGAGGTTCCTTCGTCCAGGTTCGCAACGGCGGCGTCAACGGCAGGCTGCTCTGGGAGGGCACGCTCGAGCGAGGCCAGACGCAACGCTTCCTCAAGTTTCCCCGGCTGTGGCTCGACCTCGGCCGCCCGCAGAATCTGAACGCGAGGCTGAATGGCCGGCGGCTCGAGAACTTCCCGACGGAGCCCGCGGTCGTCATCGTCACCGCCAAGGGCGTTCGCACGCTCTCGACAGGTTAGAGGTGCTCGAC
>JBOHAB010000025.1:0-19469 GCA_050697655.1 Gaiellaceae bacterium | reverse complement strand
CGTAAACGTGCGTCAGCAAGGCGTCGAGGTCGGCGGACACTACGGCCTCCTTGGTCGACGGTGCATGAGCACCGCCGACTTCGGCGCCTCGCCGTTGGTCCCTACGACTTCGGAATCAATCGTCTAGTCGGTCGAGAAGTCCTCCGGCTTGACCTCGTCGAGGAACTTCTTGAACTCCTCGACGACTTCCTCCTCGTTCACGTCCTCGTGCTCGAACTCGATGGCGCTTTCGTCGATCACGGCCTCGGCGGCGAAGATCGGCGCGTCGGCGCGCACGGCCAGGGCGATGGCGTCACTCGGACGCGAGTCGATCTCGATCTCGGCGCCGTCGACCGCAACCGTGATCTGCGCGTAGAACGTGTTCTCCCGCAGCTCGGTGACCGCGATCTTCACCACACGCGCTTCCAGCTGGGAGAGGATGTCCGTGAAGAGGTCGTGGGTCATCGGCCGCGGCGTCGCCGCTCCCTGGAGCTTCATGAGGATCGCGGCGGCCTCCGGATGGCCGATCCAGATCGGCAGGAACTTGTTGCCGTCAGCGGTCTTCAGCAAGACGATCGGCTGCTTGCCGACCATGTCGAAGCTGACGCCGTAGATGACCATCTCCTGCATCGGCGACACCGGGTCTGATGATAGCGGCGTCCTTTCCAACGACCTGCAGGAGTAAGGTGGCCGCGAGGTGGACCCGACCACGGCGATCGGCAGCGTGTCTGCCGCCTTCGGCCTTTCGGGCGCCGCCGGGCTCAACGCCTGGCTGCCTCTCTTCCTGAGCGCGCTGCTCGACCGACTCGACGTCGTCGAGCTCGCACGACCCTTCGACTGCTCGTGTCGCCTGGCGGCGGCTGCGGCGGCTGCGGCGCGCGAAAGTGGGCGATCCTGGATTCGAACCAGGGACCTCCGCCTTATCAGAGCGGCGCTCTAACCGACTGAGCTAATCGCCCGCGCCGGAGGATTGTAGCGAGGCCCGCTCGAGCGCCTCCACCATCTCCTCGAGCTCGAGCTCGCTCTCGAAGTAGAGCTCGATCCGCCCGGATGCGACCTTCGCATCGGCCCCAACAAGGCTGCGGAGAGCGGCGCTCGCGCGCTCGGCGAGAGCCGGGTCGACCGGCTGGCGGCGGCGAGGCTTCGTGCGGGCGCCGGCCCAGCGGGCCGCTCTCTCCGCGGCTCGCACGGACATCCCCTGGCGGACGATCCGCCGTGCGAGCCGCCGGCGCTCTTCGTTGTCGGGAACCGCCAGGACGGCCCGCGCGTGGCCCTCGGAGAGCTGCCCGCGCTCGAGCAGCCCGAGCACGTCGTCCGGAAGCTCGAGCAGCCGTATACGGTTCGACACGGTCGGCTTCGAGCGGCCGACCTGTTCCGCAACGTCGGCCAGACCCAGAGCGAACTCGTCCATGAGCACGGCGTAAGCGCGCGCCTCGTCCACGGGGGAGAGGTCCTCACGAGCAACGTTCTCGACGAGCGCGAGGAGCAGCGAGTCGCGGTCATCGGTCTCTCGCACGAGCGCGGGAACCGTGGCCAGGCCCGCCGCAGCGGCGGCGCGCCAGCGGCGCTCGCCGGCGATCAGCTCGTACCCGCCCTCCGCTGCCGTTCGCACGACCACGGGCTGAACGACCCCCTGTGCCCGAATGGACTCCGCCAGCTCCTCGATGCCCTCGCCGTCGAGCCGTCCCCGCGGCTGACGCGAGTTCGGGCGGATCGAGCCAACCGGAATGTGAACGAGCTCCGAGCTCGCGGCCGCGCCTCCGATCAGCACCTCGAGCCCGCGCCCGAGGCCGCGGCGTGGGCTGCTAGCCGCGCTCGACAAGCTCACTTGCCACCCGGTAGTAGGCGTCGGCTCCGGCGGAGCCGCGGTCGTAGACGGTGATCGGCAGGCCGTGGCTCGGCGCCTCCGCGAGGCGGACGCTCCGCGGCACCACCGCCTCGAAGACGAGAGCGCCGAAGTGCCGGCGCACCTCCGCGGCGACGTCGGCCGCAAGCCGAGTTCGCCCGTCGACCATCGTCAGGATCATCCCTGCAAGCGAGAGCCTCGGGTTCAGGCGCGCCCGCACCAGCTCGATCGAGTGCAGGAGCTGTGCCAGGCCCTCGAGCGCGTAGTACTCGCACTGCACGGGCACGAGCACCCGATCGGTGGCCGCGAGAGCATTCACGGTGAGCGGCCCAAGCGAAGGTGGGCAGTCGATGAAGACGAAGTCGTAGCGCTCTCGCGCCGGCCCGAGCGCTTCGGGAAGGAACGTCTCGCCGTCGTCGCGGCGCGCCAGCTCGACGGCGGCCCCCGCCAGCTCCGGCCGCGACGGGACGAGGTGGAGATTGGGGACGGCGGTCTCGTGCGTAAGCTGCTCGAGCGGCGCTCCGTCGAGCAGGTCGTAGGTCGACGTTCCGTTCGCCCGCTCGCCGAGCCCGGACGTCGCGTTGGCCTGCGGGTCGAGGTCGACAACGAGCGTGGAGGCGCCGGCTTCCGCCAGGCACGCAGCCACGTTCAGGGCGGTCGTCGTCTTGCCGACGCCCCCCTTCTGATTCGCCAGCGCGAAGACCGTTCCCACCGCCCCGATGCTACTCAGGCGAGAGGACGTTTCCTGGCGAGCCCGGGACGTCGTGGGAACCGCTCGGGAGTCGGCGCGATCTTCGGGACGACGAGCAGGGAGCGGTGCTCGGAGCCGGCGCGCGGCACGAGCTCCGGCGGGCCGCCGCCGACGAGAACGGCGGCGGCTGCGACCCGCTCTGTGTCGACCTCGCCGACGAGGAGGACGACCCGGCCGCCTTCCCGGACGAGGGGAAGGCACCACTCCACCGCAACCGCCGGGGGCGCGAGCGCCTGCGCCAGGGCGGTGCCATAGGACTCGCGACCGGCGTCCCGGCCGTGCTCCTCGGCGCGCGAGCAGATCACCCGCACGTTCGGAAAGTCGGCGGCGACCGACTCGAGAAACGCACACTTGCGCCGCTGGGCCTCGAGGAGGTCGACCTCGAGGTCCGGGCGCAGCGCCGCGACCGGGATCCCGGGCGAGCCCCCGCCCGATCCTACGTCGACGGCGGGGCCCCGCTCGACGAGGCGTGCCGCGGCAGCCGCGTCGTCCAGATGAACGCGCCGCGCCTCGGCCGCATCCCGAATCGCCGTCAGGCCGGGCTCGGCCAGCAGCGCCTCGAGCCACCGCTCGAGGCGCGGGTCGCGGGCGTTCACTCCGAGAGCGCCGGGGCGACGACGACGCGGCGGTTCGGCTCCGTCCCGTCGCTCGAGGTGACCACGTCCTCACGTTCGGCGAGGTGAACGTGGACGATCTTTCGCTCGACCGGCGTCATCGGCTCGAGCGCCACCGCCTGCCCGCCCTGCAACGCATCGGAGGCGGCCCGGTCGGCCAAGTCCTCCAGGGAGCTCCGGCGCCGCTCGCGGTACCCGGCGGCATCGACGACGACCTCCTTGCGCTCGCCCTCGGAGGCGCGCCAGAGGATCGCGCTCGCCAGGTACTGGATCGCGTCAATCGTGTGCCCTCGCTTGCCGATGACCGGCCCGAGCTCAGGCCCGGTCAGCGTTGCGGAGATGAGCTCGTCGTCCTCGGCGACGTCGATCTTGCACGGGGCGCCGAGCGCGGAACAGACCTGCTCGAGCACCTCGCGAAGCTTCGCCGCCGGCGAGCCCGGCTCCTCGCTCGCCGGAGCGGTGGGCCGCGGCGCCTGTTCGACTCTCGCCAGGACCCGCGCCGGCACCCGGCCGACGCCCAGAAGCCCTCGCTCTCCCTCCGAAACGACGGTGAAGCGAACCTGCGCCTTGTCGAGACCCGGGAAACGGCGTTCGAGCTCGCGAAGCGCCGTCCACTTCGCCTCGCCTACCGTCTCGCCTTCGCTTTCGACGACCCCGTCGTCCGGCGCGTGACTCTCGGGCTCGCTCACCGCCTCGTCCTCGAGCCCTTCTTCTTCTTCCTGCGCTTGACCCGCTGCTGGCCGCTCCCGGCCGGCTTGGCTGGAGCCGTGCCGGACCCCGTTTCGGCCACCGCCGCAGCCTCGGCCGGAGCCCGCTCCTTGGGCGGTGTTCGGGAGCTCCGCTTCGGCGGCGGTTGCGGCTTCGGAACGAGCTGGCGGGTGATGAGACCCTGGCCGACGGTCCACAGGTTCGTCGTCGACCAGTAGAGCATCAGGCCGATCGGGAAATTGATGACGAACGGGATGACGACGAACGGCAGGGCCAGGAAGATGTAGCGCTGGCGCGGGTCCATCGTCGTCGACATGAAGTAGGTCGAGGAGAGCTGGCTTCCCACGTAGATCACAAGCAGCAGCCAGCCCGACCAGTGCGTGTTGATGTTCTCGGTGATGTTGGGGACGACGTTGAGCCAGCCGAGCTCGGAGTCGGGATACCTCGGAAAGACCTCTTCGTCGAAGTCCCGGAGCACGAAGAAGAGCGCAAAAAAGATCGGGATCTGCAGGACGAGCGGGAGGCAGGAGGCCAAGGGGTTGACCTTGTTCTCCTTGTAGAACTTCATGACCTCCTCGTTCATCTTCGGCTTGTCGTGCTTGTACTTCTGCTGGATCGCCTTGAGCTCGGGCGCGTGGATCTGCAGCCGCTGCATCGAGCGGATCTGCTTGATCGTCAGCGGCAGGATCACCATGCGCACGATCAGCGTGAGCACGATGATCGCCCAGGCCCAGTGGAGCCCGATCGAGGAGTGCAGCCACTCGAGCAGCTCGGTGAGGACGTTCTCGATCGGGGCGAGGATGCCCGTCATCGATGCGCCTTGAAGAGGGTTTGGTCGCGCGCATAGTCGACGCCGCCGTGACTCCACGGATTGCAGCGGAGCAGGCGCCAGCCGGCGAGGACGAGCCCGCGGAGGACACCATGCTCGCGGAGCGCGTCCAGCGCGTACTGCGAGCAGCTCGGGTGGTACTTGCAGCGCTGGCCGAGCAGCGGGCTGACGAGGACGCGATAGGCGTGGATGGGAACAGCGACGACGTGCCTCACGCGGCAGTCCCCTCCGCCAGGCGGAAGACCTCGTCCACCCGCTCCGTCAGCCACGGGAAGCCGCGGCTCTCGAGCGCCTCGGCCAGGCCCGGGCGGGCGATCAGCACGTAGTCGTGGCCGGCCGGCAAATGGTCGGCGAGCTCATCGAACGAGGCGCGCAGGCGGCGCTTCAGGCGGTTGCGATCGACAGCGCCGCCGAGCTGCCGCGAGACCGCCAGGCCGAGCCTCGGCACGCCCTCGGGATCGTCCTCGCGCGGGAACGAGTAGAGGACGAGGAACCGCGTAGAGACCGATCGGCCCTTGCGATACACGGTGTCGAAGTCGCGGGAACGAGAAAGACGATGCTGGCGACGGCTCACGCGGAGAGGCGTTTCCGACCTTTTGCGCGGCGACGCTTGAGGATCGCTCGACCCGCGCGCGTCGACATCCGCGCCCGGAATCCGTGCCGGCGCTTCCGCCGGCGTACGTTCGGCTGGTACGTTCGTTTCACGAGATGAGGGTGTCGAAAAGGCCGCTCGGGCGGCCGGGCGACCAGTATAGATGAGCGCCCTGCGCGACCGAGCGAGAGCCTTTCGACAGAACCTGAATCCACAGGCGCGGGGGCGCATGGAAGAAGGGCAGAGCGCACATTTCCACACCTGTGGATAAGCGTGTGGAGAGGGTGGAAATCCCTGCAAAGCGGTACTTTCTGCCCGTAGTGATTTCCCCAGGTACAAGCATTGATGCGGGCTTGGAAGCGCTGCTATAGTCGCCGCTTCGCGTAGACCGGCGGAGGGGCGGACCAAAGGCGTGCAACGGACGTCAGGGTTGAGTGCGGACGCACTTTGGGGCGAGATTTCGTCCCGTCTGCGGGGCTCCCTGAACGACGCGACCTACACGACGTGGTTCTCCGACGTGGGCCCGGGCTCGCTCGACGGCCAGAGCTTCGTTCTACTCGTTCCCAACGACTTCACCCGCGACTGGATCGAAGGACATTTCCGCGGGTTGCTCGAGGCGATCGTTCGGGAGTCGCTCGACGGTGACCGCGCAGTGCGCATCGTCGTTCGCGAGCTGCCGGCACTGGGGCCGGAGCCCCACGCGCCGCCGCGCCCGATTCGGTCCCTCGACGGGCTCAACCCGAAGTACACCTTCGACTCCTTCGTGATCGGCTCCTCGAACCGCTTCGCCCATGCGGCCGCGCTTGCGGTAGCCGAGGCGCCCGCGCTGGCCTACAACCCGCTCTTTATCTACGGCGGCACCGGTCTCGGAAAGACACACCTCCTGCAGGCAATCGCGGCGTACGTCCTCGAGCACACAGGCGGCCTGACCGCCCGGTACGTCACGAGCGAGACCTTCATGAACGATTTCATCAACTCGCTCCGCGACAAGCGCATCGAAGGCTTCAAGCAGCGCTACCGCCACTACGACGTGCTCCTGATCGACGACATCCAGTTCTTCGAGCACAAGGAGCGGATCCAGGAAGAGTTCTTCCACACCTTCAACAGCCTCCATGAGGCGGGCCGCCAGATCGTCATCTCCTCAGATCGGCCGCCGCGCGCGATCGCGACGCTCGAGTCGCGTCTGCGAAGCCGCTTCGAGTGGGGCCTGATCACCGACATCCAACCCCCCGACCTCGAGACTCGCATCGCCATCTTGAGCAAGAAGGTGAAGACGGACGCAATCCACGTCCCCGAGCCGCAAGTGCTGACGTTCATCGCCAGCCGCATCTCGACGAACATCCGCGAGCTCGAGGGCGCGCTGACACGAGTCGTGGCCTTCTCCTCGCTCACGAACCGGCCGATGACGGTCGAGCTCGCCCAGGAGGTCTTGAAGGACGTCTTCCCACAAGGAGAGCGGCCCGAGCTCACTGTCGAGGAGATTCAGCAAACCGTCGTCGAGCGCTTCAACATGTCGCTTCAAGAACTCACCGGCGACCGGCGCTCCCAGAGCATCGTCTATCCACGCCAGGTCGCGATGTACCTGTGCCGTGAGCTCACCGACAGCTCACTACCGAAGATCGGGAAGAAGTTTGGCGGCCGCGACCACACGACCGTCATCCACGCCACGTCCAAGATCGCCAAGCTCATCAAGGAAGACCGGAACGTCTACAACCTGGTTCAGGAGCTGACCGCTCGCATCAAGCAGGCCCGTTGAGAGCGCCTGTTGAGAACGCGCTCGAGCCGGGGAGTGCCGGTGTCCAGCGCGAATGTCTGTGTGAACCACCCGGTTTTCCCCAGGACCTGTCCACCCCGCGAAGCAAGGAGTTACGCCGAAACGCGCTGTCTTCCCCGGTCTTCACACTCTCTACGACTACTACGAGAGGTTCTCTTTAAATGACTTCCATAGATACCGTTGCCGCTACGTCAATGCGCGTGGTGTGCAGAAAAGACGAGCTCGCCGAGAAGCTCCAGGTCGCCGGCCGTGGGGTCTCGACGCGCACGACCGTGCAGATCCTGGCGGGCATAATGTTGCGCGCGGCCGGCGGCCGTCTCCATCTCAGCGCTACTGACATGGAGATCTCCGTGCGCGACTCGCTCGAGGCGCAGGTCGAGGAGGAAGGCGCGGTCGTCGTGCCCGGTCGCTTGCTCGTCGACATCGTCCGGCTTTTGCCGGCCGGCGAGGTAACACTCGAACATCGCGCCGACGAGGGCGTGGCGAGACTGACGAGCGGCTCGGCCTCGTATTCCCTGAACACGTACGGGCCGGAGGACTTTCCTCGCCTTCCCGAGATCGAGCCCGAGAGCGCGTTCTCCGTCGATCGCGAAGCGTTCCTGGACACGATCGGCCGCGTCGGGCGATCGGCTTCCCGCGATGAATCGCGCCCCGTCCTCACCGGCATCCTCGTCAGATTCGAGGGCGAGAAGCTCGTGATGGCGGCGACCGACTCCTACCGCTTGAGCGTCAAGGAGACGGCGCTTTCCGCCGGCACCGGTCGCGAGCTCGAGGCGATCGTGCCGGCCCGCGCCCTGCAGGAGCTTGCCCGTGTCGGACAGGCGGCGGAGAGCGAGACGATCGAGGTCGGCGTCCAGGAGAACCAGGTCGTCTTCGGCGTCGCCGGCATCTGGCTCACCGCCCGCCGAATCGACGGGCAGTTCCCCAACTACAAGCAGCTGCTTCCCGAGCAGTTCGAAGCCGAGGTGCATCTCCCGCGGGAAGAGTTGCTGGACGTCGTCCGCCGAACCGGGCTGCTCGCGCAGCGGAAGTCGCCGCTTCGCCTTCGCTTCGAGGAGGGAGAGCTGACCGTCTCGTCGCAGACCCAGGACGTCGGTGAGGCGCGTGAGTCGCTGCCGGTCGCCTACACGGGCGAGCCGCTGGAGATCGGGTTCAACGCGGAGTTCCTTCGTGACGGGATCGAGTCGGTCACCGACGAAACCGTGCGCCTGAAGCTGATCAGCCCGCTACGGCCCGGGCTCCTCCACGGTGAGAGCGACGATTTTCTCTACCTGATCATGCCGATCAGGCTGGCCGGCTGATCGTCACGCGGGCCACGCTCCGGAGCTTCCGCTCGTACGCGGCCTTGGACGTGGCGCTCGAGCGCGGGCTCGTGCTCGTCGTGGGGGCGAACGGGGTCGGCAAGACGAACCTGCTGGAGGCGCTCCACGTGGGCGCCCAGGGCTTCTCCCCCCGGACTCGTGCGGAGCCGCGGCTCGTACGCTTCGGCGAGCAGGCGGCACGCGTTCAGCTCCAGGGGATGGAGGCCGGGACGCCGGTGGAGACCGACGTGACTATCGCGCCCGGCGAGGGAAAGACTGTGCGGCTGAACGGCGCGGCACTCGCGTCGGCCGAAGAGCTCCGAGCGCGTCTGACCGGTCTGGCCTTCCTTCCCGACCGGCTGGCGATCGTCAAGGGCGGCCCTGCGGTACGCCGGGCGTACTTCGACCGCATGCTCGGCCGCCTGAGGCCCTCGCAGGCCGGGCTTCCCGGCGAATACGGACGCGCCCTTGCACAGCGAAACGAGGCGCTCCGGCGTGTCCGCGCAGGCGTCTCGGGGCGCGACGCCGTCGAGCCCTGGACGGAACAGGTCGCAGCGCTCGGCACCGAGCTCGACGGCGCTCGCGCAGGCCTTGTCGCGGAGCTGGCGACCGGGTTTGCCGCGACGGCAAGCCGGCTCGGCCTGGGCGAGGCGACGCTCGCGTACTCCGAGCAAGGTCTCCCGCTCGCCGAGCTCGAGGCGCGGTTGACACGGGATCTCGAACGGGGGACGACGGGGCTCGGCCCTCACCTTCGCGATGTCGAGATCCGTGCAGGCGCCCGCGACCTGCGCGGATTCGGCTCGCAAGGAGAGCAGCGGGCGGCCGTGCTTTCGCTCCTGCTCGCCGAGGCCGCCGCTCTGGCCGAGCGGCGCGGGTCGCCGCCGCTCCTGCTCCTCGACGACGTCTTCTCGGAGCTGGACGTCGAACGAAGGAGAGCCCTCCTTGCGATGCTGCCCGAGGACGGGCAGACGCTGATCACGGCGACGTCGGTCGACGCTCTTCCAGGGGACGGGCCGGAGCCGGCGATCGTCCTCTCGGTCCGGCGCGAGGGGAACGCGAGCCTGGTCGGGGCAGCGTGAGCCTGGAGCCGATCGGAGCCGAGGTGCGCGGAGAGCTCGTTCGGTTGGGGCCGGGCGGGGCGATCTCGGATGTCGTCGCCGCTTGGCCGGAGGCGGTGGGCGCGGCCATCGCGGCCAATGCATGGCCTGCCAGGATCGGCCGCGACGGGACGCTCCACGTCGCCACGAGCTCGAGCGCTTGGGCCTTCGAGCTGACGCATCTGGAGGACACGGTGCGGGCGCGTCTCGGCGAGCGCCTGGGTAACACGGCCCCGCGGCGCCTGCGCTTCGCGCCCGGCCGTTTGCCGGAGCCCGGGAGCGAGAGTGTGGAGACTTCGCAACGAGCTGTGCCGACTCCGTCGCCGAGAGCGCGGGCGGCCGCCGAGGAGATCGCTGCCGAGGTCGCGTCTCCAGGGCTCCGAGAGGCGGTTGCAAGGGCTGCAGCAGCTAGTCTGGCGGGCGCCGAAGCGCGCCCGGCCGACCGCCCCGTCTGATAGACTGAAGTCCGGACAAAAATCCCCCGTTAGCAGGGATTTTTTTATGGCGAAGACCACTTACGACGCCAAAGACATCACCGTACTCGAGGGTCTCGAGCCCGTGCGGCTGCGCCCGGGCATGTACGTCGGTTCTACCGGCGCACGCGGGCTCCACCATCTCGTCTACGAGGTCGTCGACAACTCGGTCGACGAGGCTCTCGCGGGGCGGAACGAGCGCATCGAGGTACGCCTCCATCCCGACAACTCGGTGACCGTGCGCGACTGGGGATCCGGCATCCCGGTCGGCGTCATGGAAGACCAAGGCCTGCCCGCCCTGACGGTCGTCCTCACCAAGCTCCACGCGGGAGGCAAGTTCGGCGGCGAGGGCTACAAGGTCTCGGGCGGGCTGCACGGGGTCGGCGTCTCGGTGGTGAACGCGCTGTCGGAATGGCTCGTCGCCGAGGTGCGGCGAGACGGCAAGCTGTACCGCCAGGAGTTCGCCCGGGGCGCCGCCACGACCGAGCTCGAGCAGGTGGGGAAGGCCGGCAAGGGCGAGACGGGGACGACCATCTGCTTCCTGCCCGACTCGGACATCTTCGAGGACCTCGAGCTCTCGGCGCAAACGCTCACGCAGCGGTTTCGCGAGACCGCGTTCCTCACCCAGGGTCTTCGCATCGTCTTCGTGGACGAGCGCGAGGGAGAGGAGACCCAGGAGTTCTACGCCGAGGGCGGCATCAAGGACTTCGTCGCCTACGTCAACGACAACAAGGACGCCGTGCACCGGCACATCGTCTACTTCGAAGGCGAGAACGACGAGGGCGCCGTCGAGGTGGCCATGCAGTGGAACACCTCCTACGTCGAGTCCGTCTTCTCGTTCGCCAACAACATCAACACCCACGAGGGAGGCACCCACCTCTCGGGCTTCAAGGCGGCTCTCACCGGGACGCTGAACCGCTATGCGCGCGAGAAGGGCCTGCTGAAGGAGAAGGAGGAGAACCTCGACGGCGACGACGTGCGCGAGGGCCTCGGAGCGGTCATCTCGATCAAGCTCCGCGATCCGCAGTTCGAAGGGCAAACGAAGACGAAGCTCGGCAACCCGTGGGTGCGCGGGCTCGTCGAGCAGACGGTCAACGCCAAGCTGGCCGAGTTCCTGGAGGAGAACCCCACCGATGCGCGCCAGATCGTTCTCAAGGCGATCTCGGCGGCGCGCGCCCGCCAGGCGGCCCGCAAGGCCCGTGAGCTAACGCGCCGGAAGAGCGCGCTCGAAGGGTCCTCGCTTCCCGGCAAGCTGGCCGACTGCACCATCCGCAACCCGGAGGACGCCGAGCTCTTCATCGTGGAGGGAGACTCGGCAGGCGGCTCGGCCAAGATGGGCCGCGACCGCACCTTCCAGGCGATCCTCCCCCTGCGCGGGAAGATCATCAACAGCGAGAAGAACCGCATCAACAAGGTGCTCTCGAACAACGAGATCCAGGCCATGATCACCGCCATCGGGACCGGGATCGGCGAAGAGCTCGACATCGCCAAGCTGCGCTATCACCGGATCATCGTCATGACCGACGCCGACGTGGACGGGTCGCACATCCGCACCCTGATCCTCACCTTCCTCTACCGGCACATGCCCGAGCTCTTCGAGCGCGGCCACGTCTACATCGCCGTGCCGCCGCTCTACAAGGTGAAGATCGGGAACCAGGAGTTCTACTTCGAGAAGGACGCCCAGCTCGAGGAGCTGCTCGTGCGCGAGCGCGTGGGAGACGTGGAGATCCGGCCGCGCAGCGGTGAGGCCGTGAAGATGACGGAGAACCGCTGGAGCAAGTTCACGAACGCGCTCGAGAAGTTCGAGGGGTGGCTGCAGCGCCTGCGTGCCGACTTCGGGCCCTCGGCCGCCGACTTCATGGTCACGCACCGGCTGGTGGAGACGGAGACGCCGACGCTCGACGACTTCGGCAAGGCGGTCGAGCTCGGAGCGGAGAACGGGTACACCCTCTCGCTCGCAGAGCGCCGCGACGGCGTCGTCTCGGTCAAGGTCGTCGAGAACGAGACGAGCGCGGCGCAGGTGGTCGCCGTTCCCGGCGACCTGCTCGCCTCGCCGGTCTACGACCGGCTTCGCAGCAGCTACGCGCGGCTCGTCGAGCTCGTGGGCCCGCCGCCCTTCACGGTGGGCGTCGGCAAGAAGGAGCGCGAAGCCGAGACCTTCGGACGCCTGCGCACCGACCTGCTCGACGCTGCCAAGGAAGGCGTTCAGCTCTCGCGCTTCAAGGGTCTCGGAGAGATGAACCACGACCAGCTCTGGGATACGACGATGGATCCCCAGCGCCGGCTGCTCGTGCGGGTGGACGTCGAGGACGCCTCCGCAGCGGACCGCCTCTTCTCGACGCTGATGGGCGACCAGGTGGAGCCGCGGCGGATGTTCATCGAGACGAACGCTCGGGACGTGCGCTTCCTGGATGTCTGAGATCGGAGTCCTCGGCGGCCCGGGGCGGATCGAGCCCCGCGAGCTCGAGCAGGAGATGCGCTCGAGCTACCTCGACTACGCGATGTCGGTCATCGTGGGCCGCGCACTCCCCGACGTGCGCGACGGGCTCAAGCCCGTCCACCGGCGCGTGCTCTACTCGATGCACGAGAACGGGCTGCAGCCGAACCGGCCGTACAAGAAGGCCGCCAACGTCGTCGGGGCGGTCATGGGCAACTACCACCCCCATGGCGACACGGCCATCTACGACACGCTCGTCCGGATGGCGCAGCCGTTCTCGCTCCGCTATCCGCTCATCGACGGCCAGGGGAACTTCGGCTCGATCGACGACGACTCCGCCGCCGCGATGCGATACACGGAGGCTCGCCTCGCGCCCATCGCCACCGAGATGCTGCGCGACATCGACGCCGACACCGTCGACTACATCCCCAACTACGACGAGTCGCGGCGCGAGCCGCTGACGCTGCCGAGCCGGTTTCCGAACCTGCTCGTCAACGGCTCGGCGGGGATCGCCGTCGGCATGGCGACGAACATCCCGCCGCACAGGCTTCCGGAGGTCGTGGACGCGATCGTGCAGCTGATCGACAAGCCCGACTCGAACGTCGACGACCTCATGAAGCACGTCAAGGGCCCTGACTTCCCCACCGGCGGCTACGTCATCGGCCGCTCGGGGATCCGCGACGCCTATCGCACCGGCCGCGGCCGAATCGTCATGCGGGCGCGCGCCCACGTCGAGGAGCTGCGCGGCGGCAAGTCGGCGGTGATCGTCACGGAGCTCCCCTACGGCGTCAAGAAGGGCGGTGAGAACGGCGTCATCGCCAAGATCGCCGACCTCGTCCAGGAGAAGGTCCTCACCGAGATCTCCGACCTGCAGGACCACTCCGACCGGACGGGGATGCGGATCCAGATCGAGCTCAAGCGCGACGCCGCTCCCTTCGTCGCGCTGAACAAGCTCTTCAAGCACACGCAGCTTCAGACCACCTTCGGCTACAACGCCGTAGCTCTGGTCGACGGGGTGCCGCGCACGCTTTCGCTGCTCGAGCTCGTCCACGAGTATCTCCGCTACCAGCGGGACGTCGTCACTCGGAGGTCGAAGTTCGAGCTGCGCAAGGCCGAGGAGCGCGCTCACGTCCTGCAGGGCTACCTGATCGCGCTCGACAACCTCGACGAGGTGATCGCCCTCATCCGCGCCTCGGCCGACGTCGACACCGCCCGCAGCGGGCTCATGGAGCGCTTCAGCCTCTCGGAGATTCAGGCGCAGGCAATCCTCGACCTCCGACTCGCACGCCTCACCGGGCTCGCTCGCAAGGAGATCGAGGACGAGTTCGCCGACCTGCAGGAGCGCATCGCCGAGCTGCGCGCCATCCTGGGCGATCCGGCTCGCGTCGACGGCCTCATCCGCGAGGAGCTGCTCGAGATCAAGGAGATCTACGGTCGCGGAGACGACCGGCGTACCGAGATCGCGGTGGCCGAGGAGGAGCTCGAGCTCGAGGACCTGATCGCAGAGGAGGACATGGTGATTGCGATCACGCGCTCCGGCTACGTGAAGCGCCTGCCCGTGACCACGTACCGGGAACAGCAGCGCGGGGGCATCGGCGTCATGGGCATGGAGCTGAAGGACGAGGACTACATCGAGCACCTCTTCGTCGCCTCGACGCACGACTACCTGCTCTTCTTCACCTCGGTCGGGAAGGTGTACCGCCTGAAGGTGCACGAGCTGCCGCTCGGCTCGCGCCAGTCGAAGGGCCGCGCGATCGTCAACCTGCTTCCCTTCCAGCAGAGCGAGACGATCCGCGCCGTCATCGCCACGCGGGACTTCAAGGACGCCGAGTACCTGACGGCGGTGACGAAGAACGGAATCGTCAAGAAGACGCGCTTCGAGGAGTACAACACGCCCCTCAAGGCGGATGGGATCATCGCCGTCAAGCTGCGCGACGGCGACGAGCTCGTCGGCGTTCTCCATTCCTCAGGCGACGACGACCTCCTCATGGTCTCGCGCAAGGGCCAGGCGATCCGCTTCAACGAGCAGCTCGCGCGGCCGATGGGACGGGCGACCTCGGGCGTCGCCGGCATGCGCTTGCGCAAGGGCGACGAGGTGATCGCCGCGGACATCGCGAAGAACGACGCCGACCTGCTTGTCGTCACCGAGAACGGCTTCGGCAAGCGGACGCGAATCGACCAGTATCCGGTGAAGGGCCGCGGCGGCCTCGGTGTCAAGACCGTTCAACTCACGGAGGCGCGCGGTCAGCTGGCAGGGGCGCTCGTCGTCCGCGAGGGCGACCAGGTGATGCTCATCTCGACGGGCGGCACGGTCATCCGCATTCCGGCCGAGGGCATCAAGCAGAGCGGACGCTCCACCCAGGGTGTGATCGTCATGCGGCCTCGCGAGGGCGAGCGAGTCTCGACCTTAGCGCGCGTCGTCGAGCACGAGGACGCGGCCGTGGCTCCGGAGGCCTCCGTAGCCGAGAACGGCGCAGGGCCCCAACCGCCCGGCGAGTAGCCCGGCGTGGTCGCTCCGCGCCCGGAGGACCTGCTCGAGCCGGTAGACATGATGCGTCACCTGCGGAAGCTCGAGCTCACGCTCGGGCAGGTGTGCCGTCTGGCGGGCATCTCCAAGATGCAGCTCGACTACTGGACGACGAAGGCGCGTATCGCGACGAAGGGGAAGAAGCAGCGCCTCTACGACCTGGACGCGGTCGAGATGGTGCTGCTGATCAAGCAGGGGAAGGACCGGGGGCTCTCCCTGCAGGCGGCGATCGAGGCTGCTCAGCGCTTCCGGGCGACCAAGGCGCCTCGGGTACCGCGGCGAAACTAAGCCCTGGCTACGACTCGCGGAGGACGCCGGCCGCCGACTCCGGGGCCAGTGTGTTGACGAAGTAGCCGGCGCCCAGTTCGATCCCCGCGAGCACACCGATGCGCGGGACCACTTCCAGGTGCCAGTGCCCGCCGGCGTGGAGCCAGACGTTCAGCGCCACCGGACCCTCGGCGACTCGAATTCTGCGGACTCCCTCGGCCGCGAGGGCGAGCGCCTCGGCGAGCCGTGGGCTCGAGAAGGGGTCTTCCTCACAGTCGAGCGGCGCCGCGAGCAGCTCGTACGGCTGGCGGCCGGCGAAGGGACAGAGGAGAACCAAGCCGTCGCGCTCCTCGACGACGCGGATTCGCTGCTCCAGCTCGTCGGCCAGGACGCGGCAGAGAAGGCAGCCGCCGTCGGCCGTGCGAGCCTGCCGCTCCTGGGCGACGAGTGGCGGCTCCTGCTCCAGCCAGACGAGCTGGGAATGGCTGTGAGCGAGACTCGCGCCGGCGGCGGCGCCCTCGTTCACGAGTGCGTGCACGTAGGGGAACCCGGCTTCGCGCGCGGCAGCGGCCCGCGCCTGCCACGCCTCGGTGACGAGGTCGAGCTCTCTACTTCCCAGGTCGGCGATCGTGCGGACGTGTCGCGGCGAGTGGACCACGACCTCCTGGCGCCCCACGGCGGCTCGGCGGACGAAGAGCCCGTCTGACCGGTCACCGTCGCGCGGCCACGGCCCGAAGGCGGGAAACTTGTTCGGGACGACGCGGACGCGCCAGCCGGGCGTATCCGGCGGTCGCCCCGGAGGGCCGATCGCGAAGGCCTCCGGAGGCGTGGCCGACTCACGGCCTTCGTCGAACGGGCACCCGGCCGGATCGTCCCGCTCCTCGAAAGCTGCCGCTCTGGTCGAGCCGGGCCGGCGCGCTCGTGAAGGGGCGACGACGACCCATCGCCCCGAGACCGGGTCGTGACGAAGCTCGGGAGGAGAGTGGCCCTCCGTCAGCTCGAGCTCCCGCCGCCCCGCTCGAGGAAGGGCCGCAGCAGCTCGAGGGGGAGCGGGAGGATCATCGTCGTCGAGCGCTCGGAGCTGATCTCGAGCATCGTCTGCAGGAAGCGCAGCTGGAGCGCAATCGGGTTCTCGGCCATGACGTTGGCGGCGTCCTTCAGGCGCTCGGATGCCTGGAACTCACCCTCGGCGGCGATCACCTTGGCGCGCCGCTCGCGCTCGGCCTCGGCCTGGCGTGCCATCGCCCGCTGCATCCCCGTCGGGATCTCGACGTCCTTGACCTCGACGATGGAGACCTTGATGCCCCACGGGGAGGTGGCCTCGTCGATGATCTCCTGGAGGATCGTGTTGATCTTGTCGCGCTCGGAGAGGAGCTCGTCGAGGACGTGCTGCCCGAGGACGCTCCGCAGCGTCGTCTGCGCGATCTGGGAGGTGGCGACCATGAAGTTCTCGACCTGCACGATCGCCCGCTCGGGGTCGATGATCCGGAAGTAGGCGACCGCGTTCACGCGCACGGGGACGTTGTCCTTCGTAATCACCTCCTGCGGCGGGATGTTGAGCGTGACCGTCCGCAGGTCGACCCGCACCATCTTGTCGATGATGGGGATGAGCAGGAAGAGCCCCGGCCCCTTCGGCGGCGAGTGCAGCCGGCCGAGCCGGAAGATGACGCCACGCTCGTACTCTCGCGCCACCCTCACGCTCAGCGCGAGCAGCAGCACCAAGACGACGATGACGGCGGCGATGGCGATGAAGGCGACGTTCATCGAGCTCCTTTCCGGACTGCTGACCCTTAGCGCATCCTACGAGGAGGCCGCGAGCGCTGCGGGCTCCTCCGCACGAGTGACCTCGAGCACGAGATCCTCGCCCACGCCTGAGACGCGCACGTACTCGCCGGACGCGAGCGGCTCGCCTTCGGCGTGCGCCTTCCAGATCTCGCCGTGAATGTTGACGAAACCGGACGGGGCGACCGCGCTGCGAACGACGCCGATCTCGCCGACCATTTCCTCGCGCCCGGTCTTGGCAGGGGCCCGCCGGGCTCGAATGACCTTCGTGGCGACGATCGCCGTGACGAGCGCGAGGGTTCCGCCGACGGCCAGCGCGACCCAGATGGACACCTGGTAGCCCTCGCCTGCAGGGTCGAAGAGCATGAGCGCACCCACGACGAAGCTGACGGCCCCAGCCAGCGCGAGGGCGCCGTGGCTCGGCACCAGGGCCTCGGCGGCGAAGAAGCCGACGGCGAGCAGCATGAGCAGGACGCCGGCCCAGCTGACCGGCAGCACCTGGAGCCCGAAGAGGCCCACGATCAGCGAGATGACGCCGACCGTGCCGGGAAGGATGAGCCCCGGGTTGAGGATCTCGATCGTGATTCCGAGCACGCCGATGGACATGAGCAGGACGATCAGGTTCGGGTCGACGAGCAGGTCGAGGATCCGCTTCCACAACGACATCTCAACGGTGTCGACGCTTGCGCCGGCCGTGTTCAGGACGAAGCCCTTCGGCTCCGTGCGCAGTCCGTCGATCTCTTCGAGCAGGGTGGGCAGGTCGGGGGCGACGACGTCGACGACGTTCTGCTCGAGCGCCTCCTGCGCGCCCACGTTGGAGGCCGACCGCACGGCCGCCTCGGCCCAGTCGCCGTTTCGCCCATGCGTCTCCGCGAGCTCACGCGCGTAGGCGGCGGCGTCGTTGATCACCTTGCGTCTGAGGTCCTCCGGGATCTCGCCGCCGCCGACCGCCACCGGCGTGGACGAGCCGATGTTCGTCGCAGGCGCCATGGCGGCGACGTCCCCCGCGAGGGTTATGAAGGCGCCGGCCGACGCCGCTCGCGAGCCGGGAGGCGAGACGTAGACGACGACCGGGACCTCCGCCTCGAGCTCCTTCTTGATGATGTCCCGCATCGCCGAGTCGAGACCGCCGGGTGTATCCAGCTGGACCACCACCGCGTCGTAGCCGTCCTCTTCGCCCCGCTCGATCGCGTCGATCAGGTAGTCCGCGGTGACCGGGTTGATGTCGTTCTCGAACTCGACGGCGAGGACGCGCGGCGTCGGATCCTGAGCGGCCGCGCCTCCGGTCAGCGCGAGGGCCGCCGCCAGGAAGGCAAAGACCCAGAAAAATCCCCGCAAGCGCGGCACTTCAGTGTAAAGATTCTATCAGCGTCACGCCGTTGCCCTTGAGGATGCAGGAGTCCTCTGCTTCGGTACCGAAGGAGCCGCCGCCCAGATGCGCCTCTCTCGCCTGCTCCTGCTCGTGGTCGCGCTCGCCGCGCTCGCCCCGAGCACGGCCTCCGCTCAGGAGGTGCGCGTTGTCATGCGTGACGTGCCGCTCGGTGACAGCCTGTCCGCGGCCCGCTCGGCGCCCCTGAGCTTCACGATGGTAGGGATCCACTGGCAGGGCGCCGGCAAGGTCTGGTTCAGGACGGCCAAGGAAGGCGGTAGCTTCGGCCCATGGCGGCCTGCCCAGCCCGAGGGCGAGGACCTGCCGGACGCCGGGAGCGTCGAGCACGACGCGCGCGCCGGCTGGCGGATCGGGAATCCATGGTGGACGAGCGCGGCTCACCGGATCCAGTACCGAACGTCCGGGGAGGTGACACGGCTTCGGGCCTACTTCATCGACAGTCCCGTGACGGCGGCGGACCGGGCGCGCGCGGCTTCACCGCGCACGGCGGCGAGCACGTTCGCGGAAGCAGCAGGCCCGGTGTCGCGTCCGCCGATCGTGCGCCGGTCGGCCTGGAAGGCGGACGAGAAGATCGTTCGCGGCGCCCCGTCGATCGCTTCTCGCCTTCGCTTCTCGGTCGTCCACCATACGGCTGGCTCGAACAGCTACTCCGCGGCGCAATCGGCAGCGATCGTTCGCGGGATCCAGCGTTATCACGTGCGGGGAAACGGCTGGGACGACATCGGCTACAACTTCCTGATCGACAAGTACGGTCGCGTTTTCGAGGGTCGTGGCGGCGGGATCACGAGGAACGTGATCGGGGCTCACGCCGGCGGCTTCAACACCGGAAGCGTCGGAGTGGCAGTACTCGGGAACTACGACTCGGCGCGCATCTCCTCCGCGGCCAGATCGGCCCTGCAGAAGCTTCTGGCCTGGCGCCTCGACGTCGGGCATGTCAACCCGCGCGGGGCGTGGGACGCGATCTCTGCAGGCAGCTCGCGCTGGCCGGCGGGGAGATCGGTCAGGCTGCGCGCGGTCTCGGGTCACCGCGACACGAGCTACACGAGCTGCCCTGGACGCAGGATCTACGGCCAGTTGGGGGAGATCTCCCGGAGGGCAAGGC
>JBOHAB010000024.1:0-19593 GCA_050697655.1 Gaiellaceae bacterium | reverse complement strand
AGCTCGTCGCCGAGGCTCCCCGCGAGGCGATCCGGATCGCGCGCGACGGCCTGAGCCAGGAGGAGGTCAACCTCCTGCTCGTCTCCTACGGAAGCGAGGGGTATCGCGTCGTGCGGCTCAAGGGTGGCGACCCGTTCGTCTTCGGGCGCGGCGGCGAGGAGGCGCTTGCGCTGGCCGAGGCGGAGGTCCCGTTCGAGGTCGTGCCCGGCATCTCGTCGCTCTCCTCGGTCCCCGGCGCTGCCGGGATTCCGGTCACCCACCGCGGGCTGAGCGGGAGCGTCACCGCCGTCGCCGCGCACGAGCCTGCGCGGCTCGACTTCGCGACGCTCGCGCGCCTGGGCGGCACGCTCGTCTTCTTCATGGGCCTGGCGCGGCTCCGGGAGCTCGTCGACGGCCTCGTCCGGCACGGCCTCGACCCCGCCACGCCGGCCGCCGTCGTCGCCTCCGGGACGACGGCGGCGCAGGCATCCGTGACGACCACGCTCGCGGCCCTACCGGCCGCCGCGGCAGGGCTCGGGCCGCCGGCGCTCGTCGTCGTCGGCGAGACGGTCGCGCTGGCCGCCAAGCTTAGAACTCCGCGCCCAGCCGCTCCAGGACGGCGTCGGCATCTGCCTCGATCTCGACCGGCTGCAGCCGCCCTGCCACGGGCTCGGGCGTCTTGAGCCCGTCGCCGGTGACGAGGAGCACCACCTCGTCATCTGGCCCGAGCCGCCCACGCCGCACCGCCTCGAGGAGCGTTCCGAGGGTGACGCCGGCTGCGGTCTCGCCGAACACCCCGGCGCGCTCGGCCAGGAGCGCCATGTTCTCCCCGATCTCGTCTTCGGCGACCGCATAGACGGCGCCCCCTGACTCCCGCGCCGTTTGCGCCGCGAGGTCGCCGTCGGCGGGACTGCCGATCGCCAGCGAGCGCGCACCGGTTCGCGGCCGCACGGGAACGACGCGCCGCTTCTCGGCGAACGCCGAGGCGACCGGCGAGCATCCCTCCGCCTGCCCGCCGTACAACCGCGGCGGGAGCCCGTCGAGGAGCCCGAGCGCCGCCAGCTCGCCGAAGCCGCGGTGGACGCGGCCGAAGAGCGCTCCCGACGCGATGGGGGAGACGACCGCATCGGGAGCCCGCCAGCCGAGCTGCTCGGCGATCTCGTAGGCGAGCGTCTTCGAGCCCTCCGCGTAGTACGTGCGCAGGCCGACGTTGACGAACGCCCAGGGCAGCTCGAAGGAGAGCTCGACCGTCAGGCGCGAGCAGTCGTCGTACGTGCCGTCCACGGCATAGACGGTCGCGCCGTACACGGCGGTGGCGACGAGCTTCTCCGGCTCCAGGTCCGAGGGGCAGAAGACCACCGCCTCGAGGCCTTCCGCCGCCGCCCGCGCCGCCACCGCGTTCGCCAGGTTGCCCGTGGAGGAACAGGCGAGCGTCGTCAGCCCGAGCTCCTGTGCCTTCGCGCAGGCCACTGCAACCACCCGGTCCTTGAAGGAGTGGGTGGGAGTCGCGGTGTCGAGCTTGAGCCAGAGCTCGCGGACGCCGACCGCCTCGGCCAGGCGAGGGGCGCGGACGAGCGGCGTCAGGCCAGGGGCGAGACGCTGGTCGGCAGGGGCGGCGACGGGCAGGAAGGGCGCATAGCGCCAGATGGACGGCGGGCCCGACTCGATCCGCTCGCGCGTCGCGGTTCGGATCAGCTCGTCCCGGTCGTAGACGGGCTCGAGCGGAGCGAAGCAGCGTGGGCAGCTGCCGATCCCTTCGAGCGCAAGCTCGGTCTGGCAGTTACGACAACGAAGCGCGGTGGCGGGCACGGGAAGCCTCCTCTGAGTTCGCTCGACATCCTTCGGGCCGAGGCCCGCCGGGCTTGGCACCTTGCCCTGGGGGCAGGTTGCCGAGGCTTCACAGGGCCGGTTCCCTCAGCCTCTCTCGATGCGGAGCGGGAGTTGGCCCGCTCGACGGACGAGACTCTACATACTCGAGACGCCGGACGCCGGCCTCACACTCGTTGCAGCAGATAGAAGACGTAGCCGTAGCTGCCGTCCGCGCGCTCGAAGATCTCGATCTCGCGAACGGTCTCGGCCGCGAGCTCCCTGGCGGCGGAATCGGGATGGTCGAGGAGCGCTGCCGCCCGTGGCGCCAGGACGTCGTAGTAGCCGTCGGTCCAGGTCTCCCGGGGAAGCGTGAAGGTCGTCAACGCGCGGTATCCGGCCTCGCAAGCGACAGCGAGGTTCTCTTCCACGGATTTCATCTCCGGGTACCCCGATAGAAAGTACTCGCGTACCGCGAGAGGGACCTGCTCGCGGAGCCATGACAACTCGCTGACGACGGCGTAACCACCAGTGCGTATCGCGACGGACCACGTCGTCAGTGCGTCGGGATACCCGATGCTGTACGCCGCACCCTCCGACCAGAGCAGATCGATGTTCGGAAAGACGCCGGGAATGTCCCGCATGTCCAGGCAATGGGTCTTGACGAGATGCTCGATACGACTCTCCCGGGCACGGCGCCTCAGGTCGTCCAGGAAGGGTTTATGCGAGTCAACAGCCTGAACGAGTGTGCCGAGGGCTTTGGCCAGCGCGAGTGTTTGGCGGCCGGTTCCGCAGCCGGCGTCGACGACGACCGTGAACGGCCGCTGCGGAAGCATGTGGAGCGCCCGCAGCGTGTGGACGTCGCTGCCTGGGCCAAGCTTCTCCATGCCCGTGTAGAGAAGGTCGATTGGATTGCGTTGGCCGCTCAAGGCACGTATGGACAGCCGCTCCAGCATGCGCTCACCCGGCGCGGGAAACGGGCGAAGCTCACGAGGAGCTCCTCCGGCGGCTCGAGGGCCGCCTCGAACAGCACCTCGAACTCACCTCCTGGGACGCTGACCCACTGTCTGCCCCTCCTCGCTCGCGTCGACGACGCGAGATAGGGAGGACCTCAGCAGGTCAGGCGTTCGACCCAGACGAAGAGGCGGCCGCCCCTCTGGCGAACGAGCTCGACGGCTTGTGGCGAGGCGATGATGCGCACGTCGCGAGGATACCCGGCGCTCCGCGCCCGCGTTCGGTCCCGTCAGCATCCCCAGTCCGTTAGCCCTCGCGATTCGCGGCGATCGGAGTTCGCAACGCTTGACACGAATCCGAGCGCCTGCCACCATCGCGTGACAATCCGGCAGCGAGCCTGCGGCGGGAAGGAGGCGACAGTTTGCCTCCACGTCTAGGCCGTCCGGCCGCAGACGAACTCGAAGCGCTTTCGAGATCGAAGTGGAGGGGAGCGGCTCGGGTCCTGCCCCGGTCCGCCGGCGCGTTCGATGACAGACCCGTCTCGGCGCGCCTTCGCGTGGACCACGTCCACGCAGATCGCAGATGCCACGATCCAGCCGGACACTCACTGGAGGTGTCTCATGCCGACACGCAAGAAAGAGCACCACGGCTCGCACGATGACGACAACCACGGCCCGCACGATGAAGACAACCACGGCCACAAGCCCCACGACCCGCCGTACTACGACCCGGACTACGAGCACCCGCCGGACCACGGGCACGAGCCCCCGGACAACCCCCGTTATCCCGATCCACGCATCTACGGACGCTACGCGTCCAAGAGACCGCCGCGCTACGTGCCGCACCCGTTCGAGCACGCCTGCTTCAAGCCACGCGAAGAGGACTACAAGCCGCCGACCACGTGCGACGGCGAAGACGACGAGCTGTGCATCCGCAAGGATCACCGCACGCTGACCGTCGACGAGCAGGATCGATTCCTCAATGCGTTCACGCAGATCAACGCCATGGCTGCGCTCGGTCCCTTCGTGGACATCCATTCGAACGCGATCCATCAAATGCACTCGAACCCGCGCTTCCTGCCTTGGCACCGCATCTACCTCCTGCGGATGGAAGAGCTGCTCATGGCCGTCGACCCGACCGTGTGCATTCCGTACTGGAAATCGAGCGAGGAACAGGCGTTTCCATCGTGGCTCCTCGCCTTCACCCCGACCGTGAACCTCACCAGCGGGCCCCACACCGTCACTCGGAACATCGGCGCCTTCGCGGTCCTGCCGAATGCGGCGGCCCTAGCGGCGGCGATGGCCAACGGCACCTTCAATCCATTCGCGTCGGCGCTCGAGGGGGTACACAACTCCGGGCATGTCTGGGTAGACGGCTCCATGGGAGGCATCTCGACCGCTCCGACCGACCCGGTGTTCTGGATGCATCACGCGGAAATCGATCGCATCTGGGCTGAGTGGCAAGGTACGAACCCGGGGCAGAATCCCCCCTTGGCCGGCGCCGCGGCGACGATGGATCCATGGACGGAGACCGAAGCCGACACGCGAGACACTGAGGCCCTCGGATACAGCTATGCCTGACTAACGCCGAACACGGGTCTCAAATAACGGAGGAGCGCCCCTCGGACGCTCCTCCGTTCCCCCCAGGGGCGATGCGCTACCCGGCAGCAAGCCGGATCGCGGTGGCGAGATCAGAGATCCGCGCAGTCGCCTGTCCTGAGCCCGCTGATGTCATTGGCGACGCCGTAGTCGGAGACGCCGGGGACATTGCCGGTGCACACGAGCGATCCCTTGATCGTGTTGCCGACGAGCGGGACGTCGAACTCGCCCCCGTCGGCGCCTGCCAGTGCGACCTCGCCCTTGAGCTTCGCGCCGACGATCGTCAGGTTGCCGGTCGGCCCAGCGATCTCCGTAGCGCCTCTGACCTCGGTGCCGAAGAGCTGGACGGCGGCGGCGCCGTTCGAGGTCAGGCCGCCGCGGATCAAGCCGCCGGAGACGACGAGCGAGGCGGCCTGGAGGACAGTGACGCCCCCGTTGGCCGTCGCGTCGATGAGGCAGGTGACGCCGCTCGAGACGACGAGGTGCCGCTGCTTGCCGGTCAGCGTCGTCGTGCATTCGGGGGATTCCCCGGGCAGGACGGTCGCCCGGAACTCGTCGGGGTCGCCGATGTTGCCGGCGGCGTCGATCGCCCTGTGTTCGACGGTGTGCGTCCCGTAGCCCGGCTCGAAGTCGGGGTAGGCCTGCTCGAAGGTCGCCTTCGAGAGGCCGCCCGTGCCCAGGTTGCCGTACGTGAGCGCCTTCACGTTCTTGCCCGAGTGGGAGAACGTAAACGGCGTCCCGAACGGCTCCTCCGGGAAGCCGAAGTAGTTGAACCAGCCGTCGTGATTCAGCCTGAACTCGCCGACGACGAACCCCGGCTGGTCGTCAACCGGCTCGAGGCCCATCGTGAACTCCCCGAAGTACACGTTGTGGACAGGCTCTTTGAAGCCGCCGAACTGGACGAGCGGCTCCGAGAGCTCGGCCGGCGCCGTCGGCAGGGTGTTGTCGACCGTCCAGGCAAGCGTCTCGGACGCGCCGCCCGGATCGGCAGGGTCGGTGACCGTCGCCGTGAGCTCGTACGTTCCGGGCGCGAGGTTGAGTGCGCCGAGGTCGAGGTTGCGGCTGTTGTCGGGGTTGGGAAGGACCTGCGCCTGCTTACCCGCCGGTCCCAGCGCCCAGGTCACGTCGAGGAGGCGGCCGGCCGGATGAGTCGTCTCCACGAAGACCACCTCGTCGCCGCCCGTTGCGCGGCTCACCGGCGTCGAGTTGGTGAAGGCGAGGTCCGCCGGCGCCGCCGGGAGCGGCGTGCCGACGGTCCACTGACGGGTCTGGGTCATCCTCGGCCCGTTCAGGATCGCCGGATCGCGCACGAACTCCGTCTCGTCCTTGACGGTCACCTGCACTACGTCGCCCGCGGCGACCGTCAGCCCGCCGAGGTCGAGGTTGCGCCTGCCGTCGCTGCCGGGGACCGGTACGCCGTTGCTGGTCCAGGAGACCGTCAGCTCGTGGTACCGCGGGTGGCCGGTCTCGACCCAGAGGACGTCCCCTGGGCCTACCTCTCCCTCGGGCGTGTGGCCGAGTGACATTTCGTTGGTGGTGCGCCGGCCGGTGATGCGCCAGGTCATGTTCTCGCGGCCGACCTGGTCGAAGTAGAAGCCCAGCCAGCGCATCATCGAGTGCTCGCTGGGCCGCCAGACGTTCGACGAGCGCGTCGCTCCGCTCTCGTGGGGCGGGCCGCAGGTGCTGTCGCGGGCGGTGATGATGCCGCCGGAGAGGCTCTCCTCGCAGAGCCAGCGGGCCCACTTGAGCTGGCCGGCCACCATCTCGTCGTGGGTCAGTCGGCTGTGGTTGAGCGATCCCGGCTCGAAGTCGCCATGGGGCCCGCCCGGCACGTCGCGCGCCGAGTACGGATACTCGTCGGCGAGCGTTCCCAGCGAGTGTCCGAGCTCGTGCATTGAGATCAGCGGGCCCTGTGGGCTGCCGCCCGAGGTGGTGGCCTGCGTGCCGCCGATCCCTCCGTAGGTGAAGGTGTTCGAGAGCGCGAGCGTTTGCACGTTCGAGCCGCTGACGCCGATCGGCTCCAGATAGGCAGCCATGTACTTGGCGCGCTGCTGGCTGCCGCTGCAGCGCGGGTCGCCGATGCCCGTCGCCGGGCTCCCGGGGACGTCCGGGCAGCCTCCGCCGGGTTGCGGCGCGGGCCCGTACGTGATCCCGCGGGCGAGCGGATTCGTGCACCCGTCCGAGAAATGCAGCCTGAGGGCAGTGACGAGGTTCGGGTTCGGCGGGTCGCCGTCCGGGTCGCAGCGGACGCCGGACTCGGGAGAGACGATCTCGAGCAGGTAGATGTTGATGTAGTTCCGGTAGCTCTTGAAGGGATCCACGCTCCAGAGCACGTTCAGGTTGCGATCGACGTCGCGGCGGAACTGGTCGAGCTCGCCGGCCGTGTAGCCGTCGCCGAGGATCACGAGATTCAGCTGTCGATCTGGCGGGCCGGTGATCTGGTGCTCGATGACCCGAGCGCTGTAGGGCGCCTGCGCGCCCGCCGTCGGCACGCCGAGCGCTAGCAGCGCAAGCGCGCCGAGCGCGGCGACGACGACAGCCTGAAGCCGCCGGCCGGAAAGACTCGTCGCTCTCATACTCCCTCCCCACCTTGGTTGTCCCGGGCGCGCCGGGATCCCCCAACCCTTTCGATCCCCCGGTAGGAGGTGACGGCCCGGCGGCGATTATCGGGGAGAAGGTGACGTTTTTCAAGTATCAGCATGGTCGTCTTGCTGTGAGCGGAATCCTCCGTCAACTATCCTGCGCAGACCGTGGACGTCGTCATCCGTGATCTCGGACGAAGGCTCCGCGAGTTCCGCCACGCGAGGCGACGAACGCTCGAGGATCTCTCGTCGGACACCGGTCTCACGACCGGCTACCTGTCGCAGATCGAGACGGGCGAAGCCGTTCCCTCGATCTCGGCGCTCGCCGCGATCGCCGCTGCCATGGGCACCGACATGACGGCGTTCTTCCCCTTCAACGGGCCCTCCGGCGTGAGGGTCACCCGCGGGGGCGACCCGGACCGGCTCCGGATCTCGCCCACCTCGCGGGAGGAGTACGACGTCCTCAGCGCCCGCGGGCCTTCGGCGTCGATGACGGCGCTCATCTCTCGCTACGAGCGCGGCGATTCGGTGGGCCCGTACAGCCAGTTCGGCGAGCGGTTCGCACTGATCCTCAGCGGGCGTGTTCGCTTCAACGTCGACGCTGAGGATCGCGTTGCCGGGCCCGGCGACTTCCTCCATTTCTCGTCGCACCCGGAGCAGTCCACGGACGTCGTCTCCGACGGGGCCGCAGAGATCCTATGGCTGGTAGCCCCACCGGTCATCTGAGGGTCGCGTCCGACGTTGGCGCGAGCGTCGGCGCCCGCCTGCGCGAGCAGCGGCGAGCCCTCGGGCTCACCCTCAGCGAGGCGGCGCGCTCCGCCGGCATCTCCACCTCGCATCTGTCGTCGATCGAGATCGGCAACAGCATTCCCTCCCTCCCGATCCTCGCCCGAGTGGTCGCCGTCCTCGACCTCTCCCTCAACGAGGTGCTGAGGAACGTGGGCACGACGGTGGTCAACACCGGGACCCTCGACCCGGAGACCCCTGGTGTCCGCATCGCCTCTCACGACGACCTGCTCCTCGATGTCGCCTTCGTCGTCTCGGAGCCAGGCGAGCCCGGGCCTTGCCCGCTGCCGACGCTTGCGCACGAGGTGTTCGTGTACATCCTCGAGGGCGATCTCGAGCTGACCGTGGACGGAGCGGCGTACGAGCTGAGGGCGGGCGACTCGCTCGCCGTCACGAGCCCGGGCGAGGTCGGCTTCCTGGCGGGCGGCTCCCGGACGGTCGCCGTGTGGGCCTCGCTGCTCGAGAGCGACAGCGCCGGCCAGGGCGCGCGCGTCCGCTAGCGAAACTCGTCGTGATGACGTCCCGCTACGGCCGGTCGCTCGAGTTCGGGCTCAGCATCGTCCCGGTGAGCGCCGAGGTCGAGCTCGCGCGTGCGCTCGCCCGCCGCGCCGAGGAGCTTGGGCTCGACCTGATCGGCGTCCAGGATCACCCGTACCAATGGCGCTACCTCGAGACGTGGTCGCTGATCGCAGACCTGCTCGCCCGTACCGAGCGGATCAGGGTGTTTCCCGACGTCGCGAACCTCCCACTCCGAGGGCCGGCGATGATCGCGAAGCAGGCCGCCTCTCTCGACGTGCTCTCGGGCGGGCGCTTCGAGCTCGGTCTCGGCGCCGGCGCCTTCTGGGAGGCGATCGGCGCGATGGGCGGCCCGGTCCGCTCCGGCGGCCAAGCGCTGAAGGCGCTCGAAGAGGCGATCCTGATCATCCGGGCCTTCTGGAGCGGAGAGAGGACGATCTCCGCCGGCGGCGAGCATTACTCGGTGAAAGGCCTGCACCCCGGCCCTCCGCCCGCTCACCCGATCGACATCTGGCTCGGGGTCGGAAAGCCGCGCGCACTCGCGCTCGCCGGCCGGCTGGCCGACGGCTGGGTGCCGTCGCTTTCGTGGGCGACTCCCGAGCTCGTCCCGGACATGCACGAGCGAATCGATGCCGCCGCGGCCGAGGCGGGCCGCGACCCAGCGGAGATCCGCCGCGTCTACAACATCGCCGGCACGATCGCGGACGGGCCGACGCGCGGGTTGCTCGACGGACCGCCTGACCACTGGGTCGAGACGCTCACGGAGCTCGCGGCCGAGCTCGGCTTCGACACCTTCATCTTCTGGCCCGAAGACGATCTGCTCGGCCAGGCCGAGCGCTTCGCGCAGGAGGTCGTTCCCCGCCTACGGTAGGACGCTGGGAAGCCAGGCTCGAACCGCGGCGGCCACCTCGGCGAGGCTCGACCTCAGGCTGTGCGTGCCCGGTACCTGCGCAACCGTCCGGAGGGCAGTCCCCGGGGGCATTCCGAACGGGTCGCTCGCACCTTGCACGACGAGCATGGGGACGGTCACGGCGTCGAGCTCGGGGAGGCGACTCGGCGGCGGGGTACCGGAGCGGCGCCGCGGCTGGAGGGGGAACGCGAGGCAGAGCACTCCGACCGCGCCGGCCGTCTCCGCCGTTCGGCAGGCAACTCGGGCGCCCAACGACCGGCCGCCGACGACGAGCGGCGGGCCGCTCAGCTCGCCGTCGCGGAGATGGTCGAGCACCGTCGACCACGCCGCGTCGAGGTGGCTCGCCGGAGCGGGCGAGCGGCGCCCGGCGACGCGGTAGGGCTGTTCGACGAGCGCCACGGTCACGTCTTCGGCGAGCGCGGCCTCAGTCGCGGCCGCCAGGTCTGGTGATTCGACGCCGCCGCCGCCGGCCCCGTGGCCGAGCACGAGCACGCCCCGCGGCCGCTCGGCTTGATGCAGGTGGACGTTTGCCCGACCGTGTGGCGTGTCGACCGGGAGCACACATCTGATGGTAGTGTTTTCGAACATGTGTGTTTTACATAGACCGTGAGCGGGAGACGGCATCACTACCACCGCGGCTCGCGCACGCGCCGCCGCACCGGCGAGGGCGCCTGGCGTGTGCGCGCTCGTGTCGAGCGCTTCGGCGAGCCGGCGCTGCTCCTCCTCCTTCGGGAGGCGCCGGCGCACGGTTACGAGCTGCTCGAACGACTGCCGGAGCTCCTGCCGGACGAGCGCATCGACATGGGAAATCTCTACCGCGTGCTGCGCTCCCTCGAGGAAGACGGGATTGTCCAGTCGGAGTGGGACGCGGACGCGCCGGGCCCGGCGAAGCGGATCTACGAGCTGACCGACGACGGCCGGGCGCTTCTCGATGCCTGGGCAGAGGCCCTCGGCGGCGCCGCGGAGAACGTCGGCGCCTTTCTCGCTCGCTACGAGGCGAAGGGAGGTGACTATGTGCCACGGTAGTCAGAGACGACGCGGATACGGCCGGCATTTCGGCCGCCGCCGCTTCGACCGCGAGGCGATGCTCCCTCGGCTCGAGGAGTACCAGAGGGATCTCGAGCAGGAGCTCGCGGACGTGGCCGATCTCATCAAGCGCCTCAAGGAAAAGGCGCCGAAGGAGACGGCGACGGTGTAGGAAGTAAGCAGTGACTCTCCTCGGCGACGTCGTCAACGCCTCCAAGGAGGTGGCAGGCACGAGCTCGCGCACGCGGAAGGTGGCGATCCTTGCCGACCTCCTGCGGGAACTCGACCCGGACGAGATCCCGGTCGCGGTCGGATTTCTGTCGGGCGCTCCGCGCCAGGGGCGGGTCGGAGTCGGCTACTCGACCGTCTACCGCCTCGAGCACGCGCGCGCGGTCGAGGCGACCCTCACCGTCGGTGATCTCGACCGCGCGATCGTCGCCGTGTCCGAGGCCACCGGCGCCGGCTCCGCGGCGCTGCGCAAGCAGATCCTCGGCGACCTCCTCAGCCGCGCCACCGACGAGGAGGCCGAGTTCGCGAAGCGGCTGCTCACGGGCGAGCTGAGGCAAGGAGCGCTCGCCGGGCTCATGGTCGACGCTGTGGCGAAGGCGGCCGGGGTCTCCGGACCGCTCGCACGTCGGGCGCTGATGCTCTCCGGAGATCTCACCCGCACCGCCGAGATCGCGCTGGCCGAAGGCGAGGAAGGGCTTCGCCGTGTCGGCCTCGAGCTGTTCCGACCGATCCTTCCGATGCTCACCTCGACCGCGGAGAGCGTGGGCGAGGCGGTCGCCGGCTTCGACCGCGCGGCGGTGGAATGGAAGCTCGACGGGATCCGGATTCAGATCCACCGGCGCGGCGACGAAGTTCGCGTCTACACGCGCAACCTCAACGAGATCACGAAGGCGCTGCCGGCGATTGTCGAGGCTGTGCTGGGCCTGCCCGTGGAGCAGGTCGTGCTCGACGGGGAGGCGCTGTGGATGGGCGAGGCGGGACCAGCAGCGTTCCAGGAGACGGTGGCGCAGATCGACAGCGGGGCGCCGCCGGAGGGAGTCGTGACGTTCCTGTTCGACCTGCTGCACGTCGACGGCGCCGACCTGCTCGACATGCCGCTGGAAGAGCGCGCCGCGAGGCTCGCGGAGCTCGCGCCGCAGCTGAAGATCCCAGGTGTCTTCACCTCCGACCCGGAGGCGGCCGGGGGCGTCCTGGACGAGTCGCTCCGCGCCGGCCACGAGGGCGTCGTCGTCAAGGACGCGGCCTCGACCTACGCCGCCGGACGGCGAGGCAAGGCATGGCGGAAGGTGAAGCCGGTGCGGACCTACGACCTGGTGGTGCTCGGCGCCGAGTGGGGCCACGGGCGCCGGCAGGGATGGCTCTCGAACCTCCACCTCGGCGCCCGTGACCCCGCAACGGGCGCGTTCGTGATGGTCGGCAAGTGCTTCAAGGGGCTGACCGACGAGCTGCTCGAGTGGCAGACCCGGGAGCTGCTCGCGCGTGAGGTCGGCAGGGAGGGGATCGCCGTGCTCGTCCGGCCCGAGCTGGTTGTCGAGATCGCCCTCGACGGCGTCCAGTCATCGACGCGCTACCCGGGCGAGTCGCGCTGCGCTTCGCCCGAGTGAAGCGCTACCGGCCCGACAAGGACGCCGCCGAGGCCGACACGATCGATGACCTCCGCCCCCTGCTCCGGGTGCAGTCTCGAAGGGAGCCCGCCCAAAGATGAGCGAGTGATGGCCCCGGGAGGTGGCGGGTTGTCAGTTCCCGAGGAGCCGAGTCAGCGCTGTTTGGCGCGCCCCATCGTTCCGCAGGGCGCGACGTTCCTCTGCTTCGCAGCTCGAGACGGTCTCGCCGAGGAGGCACCTGTCGGTCCCCGCTCCGCCGTCAAGAGTGTCGGTCCCGAATCGCCGACGAGAGTGTCGTCTCCTCCCCGCGCTTCGACGCGATCATTCCCGGAGAAGCCTCTGAGGAAGTAGTCCCCGCGAGTTCCGATCAAGGTGTCGTTCCCGATCGACCCTGCCGCCCATTCAATCGAGTGGATCGTCTTCCTGCCAGGAGCGCCGCTCACGACTCCGGCGCCGAGATCGATTTTTGACCGACCCGGCATCCTCGTATTGGACCGCGTCGAAGCCGGCGCCTCCCGAGAAAACGTCAGCGCCCCCGGGAGGGATGAACCCGAGCGTAAAGAGATCGAAGCCGGACCCGCCCAAATAGACATCGTGGCCGCGCGTATCGCCGGCGATGTCGTTGCCTGGGCCCAAGCGGTACGTGTCGGCGCCGGGTCCCGCTCCGAAGGTCTCGTCGGAGCCGGCACCGGCCACCACGACGTCTGATCCGCGCCCGTCGAGGATGAAGTCCGGCCCGCGACCGCCGCGAATGATGTCCGAGCCCGGCCGCCGGGGCGGACGCCGCCTGCGACGCGCTGAGGAGCACCCCGAGTCCGACAATCAGGCCGATTTGTCGCCTGCCTCGACCATGGCACCGGCGCGGAATTCGGTCAACCCGGAACCTGCGGTGGGGACGGCGATGGATCGGCTGTCCGATTCGAAGCCCGAGCGCCGAAACCTCGATTTGCAGCGAACAAGTCCTCGATGGGAAGCCCGCGCGCCACTGCGCGCGCCATTCCCCGCGTCGTGAGCTGAACGACGCATTCAGTGCGGCCCGGCGCCCTCGTGATTGTCTACGGACTCGGGGAGCCGGCGCGTGTCGGGTTATTCACCGCCCTGGTCGACCTGAGCGGCTCCCGCCCCCTTGATCGGACAGACAGGATTGCGGCGGTTTTCGAGACCGCTACGAATATGTCGATTTGCAGGGAGTTTACTTCCGGTGTTCGCCAGCGTGAAACCGATGGATTCCCAGGTTCCCGAACGCTTGGGCGGCTAGTCCTCGGAGGCAACGAGCCCCGGCGAGGGGCGGACGATGCGGACGACGGCGCCGCCCTCGATGCCCCCGGTGCTGGCGGAAGGATCGCGCGGTCGAACCTGGAGGATGGTCACGGGGCTTTCGCTGACGTCGCCGTTCTCGTCGAACTCGAAGGTGCCGAGCAGACCGCCGCTCACCCGCGTGCGAAAGAGCTCTTCGACGATGGAGGAACGCGTGCCGTCGGAGCGTCCGATTGCATCGAGGAGTACCTCGGTCGCCTGGGCCGTATAGACGGCCGACGGCTCGACCTCTACACCCGCTTGCGTCCGCGCGAAGCGCTGGCCGGCGGGTGGGACGCGGTCGGTGACGATGCCGGTGAGACTGACGTAGGTGCCGACCGCGGCAGGGCCGGCGCGCCGGAGGAGCAGCGGCAGCGGCGTGAGGCCGTCGGGGGCGAGGAGGTCGACCCTGTCCGAGAGGCGCGCACGGAGATCGCGAATGACGCGCGCCGCGTTGGTGTCGATCAGGCCGCCGAGGAAGACTGCGGTGGCCCCCGAAGCGGCGACGCGGTCGGCGAGAGCGCGGTACGCGCACACGGGCTTCGAGCCGCGGCAGATGCGCATGACGGTGAACGGCATCGGACGGCTCGTGACGTTTCCGCCGACCCCGGGCGAGAGCTGGTACCAGCTCACGGCGATCCAGTCGCCGCTCCAGGCCGGCGCGAATACGATCCGGGTGGCAGCCGTACGCAGGAGCGAGCCGGTCAAGCTCGACTTTCTCCAGGTCGCCCTCCCGTAGCCGCGGTCGGGCAGGCAGAGGCATCGAGCCGGCGTCCCGACAGGGCCGATCAGCGCCAAGTGTGCGCCAGTGATGCCTATAGCCAGTGGGCCAGCGCGCTGTCTGCAAGGTACGACCGCGTCGACTCAGATCTGCCAGCCGGTGTAGCGGGCGAGACGGGTGGTTAGATCAACGAGGTCGCCTGTGATGAGAAGGACTCCGAAGGCGATGAGGAGCGTCGCCGAGGCCAAGCTGATGATCCGCCAGCGATGACGCACCCAGCGGACGAGCCCGAGGGAGCGGGTGAACCCGAGGCCGAACAGGAGGAAGGGGAGACCGAGCCCAAGTGAGAAGGCGGCGAGGAGGATCGCCCCCTCCGCTGCGCCACCACCTCCGGCCGAGAGGGTCAGGATCGCGGCCAGGGTAGGCCCCACGCAGGGGGTCCAGCCGATCGCGAAGGCGACGCCGACCAGCGCTGCGCCCGGGAGGCCTGGGCCACCGAAGCCATTGAGCGGTAGCCGCCGCTCCCAGGAAAGGAAGCCCGGAAGCGGCAGTCCCATGAACGTGATGGCGGCGACGATGATGAACACGCCCGCAGCGATCTCCAGGGGACGACGGTTCGCGAGGAGGAAGCTCCCGAACCAGGCCACACCCGCTCCAAGCGCGACGAACATGGCCGTGAAGCCGGCTACGAACGCCGTCGTGGAGAGCGTGACGCGTCGCGGGTGATCGCCGAGCTCGTCGAAGCCGACCCCCGAGACGAAGCAGAGGTAACCAGGCACGAGGGGGAGGACGCAGGGCGACGTGAAGGAGACGATGCCGGCGGCGAACGCAAGCGCAAGGCCGGCCGGTCCGAGCTCGATCATTCTCTTCGCATTCTCCTCGCCCGCTCATTGTCCCTGCTCGTCGAGGCGTGGGGCCGCCGCCGGCGCTTCTTTCATCTCTTCGTAAGCTTCCTTCGCTACGGTGAGCGGTGATGCGGCGCCTCGGGCTCCTCGTCATCGTGCTCGCCGTGCTCGCCGGCTGCGGCGGCGGGGCCGGCAGTCCGCAGGGCGACGATGCGACTGGGGGCCCGGCGAGGAGCGGGCCGATCGCGGAAGGAGTCGAGCTCGAGGGCGAGACCCTCGAGGGCACGCCGCTCTCGCTCGCCGACTTCCGCGGGACACCGGTCTTCGTCAACGTCTGGGCCTCCTGGTGACCCGTCTGTAACGGCGAGGCGGTCGCCTACGCAGACTTCGTCAGGAGCCACTCCGAGTACCAGTTCGTCGGACTGAACATCTCCGACGACCGGGACGCGGCGAAGGAGTTCATCCGGAAGTATCGGTGGACCTGGCCCTCGCTGGCCGACCCGGACGTCGTGCTCGCCGGCTCCCTCGCGCTCTACGGACACCCGGCCGTCGCCGTCCTCGACGAGAACGGGGTCGTCGTCGCGCGCCATATCGGCGGTGGTGACGCAGCGACCTGGGAGGCGCTTGCCGACGAGCTCTAAGCGTGAGCCTGGCGTCGCTCTCGTGCTCGTCGTTTTCCGACTCGCGCTCGGAGCGCTGTTCCTGTCTGTCTGGGGCTCGAACCTCGAGAAGGGTCTCTACGGCTCTGATCCGTACGCCAATCTCATCAACTTCTACGCCGACGAGGGCGACGCGCCCGACGTCTGGAAGGAGTTCATGCGGTTCGTGGCCGACAACGCCGGGGCGGCCTCGAAGCTCCAGCTCGTCACAGAGCTTGCCCTCGGCGTCCTGCTCACGCTCGGTCTCGCAACGAGGCCGGCGGGGATCGTCGCGGGCCTCTTCCTGACGGCGCTCTGGATCAGCGAGATCGGCGTCCCCAACGAGTGGATCTGGTCGCTGGTCTTTCCGGCGCTCGCGGCCTTCGGCGTCGCGCTCCTCTCGGCCGGCCGCACGTACGGGCTCGACGGAATCCTACTCGAGCGCGCGCCGTTCGACCGTTTGCCTCGCTGGGCGACCGGCTGAGCGAGGGCAGCTCGGTCGTCTCGGCCGCGCCGGGAGGGAGGAGGCGGATGACGTCGAGCCTTGCGTCGGCGAGAACCCGGATTTCATGCGGGTGGTCGGCTGGCTCGAAGAGGAAGCCGCCGGGGCCATACACGTTCGTCCCGCGTTGGTCCGCGATCTCGACCATGCCGGACTCGATCGCGTTGAAGGTCGGGCCTCCATGCGCGTGGCGCGAGCGAAAGCCGGCCGGGAGCAGGATCGTCTCTGCCCGTACCGTGACTGGCCCGTCGGGGAGGCCGCCGAGGGTGCCTTCGGCCCGGAGCGCAGGTGTCGTCTCATCGTCGCGGCCGAGAAGGCGATCGCCTGCTATGCCGACGACCACTCCGACGGCGAGCGCGGCAGAGACGGCGAGCGCGATACGCACCGGGCGACTGAGCCTAGCCGGGCCGGCCGTGACCGTAAATCAGAGTTAAGGGCGTCGTAAGGACTCGGCGCAGCAGAGCTGTTAGAAGAGCATTCACTGCCCTCGGCCGAGGAGATGGAGGATGGCAAGCGACGCGAGTTCCGTGTTGGGCGCCGTTCGGGAGCATGCAGTGCGGCAGATAGCCGCCGATGCTCGCTCGGTCGACCGCGATCGGGCATTTCCCGAGGAGGGTCTGCGAGCCCTCGCCGCGACGGGTGGTTTCGGTCTGGTCGTCCCGGAGTCGGCAGGAGGAGCGGGGGGTTCGCTGGAGGCGCTCGTTGACGCCTGCGAGTCGGTGGGTGCTGCCTGTGCTTCGACCGGCATGGTCTTCCTCATGCACTCCGTCACTTCGGCGACCATCGCAGCGGGCGGTGGAGCGCGGGCCGACGGCTACCTGCGCTCGCTGGCGAGGGGAGACGCGCTCGGCACGCTTGCGTTCAGTGAACGCGGAACCGGCGCCCATTTCTATGCGCCTGAGCTACGTGCGAGCCGCTCGAACGGCACCGTTCACATCTCGGGGCGGAAGACGTTCGTCACCTCCGGAGGTCACGCCGACCTCTATCTCGTGCTCGTCCAAGGCGAGAGCGAGGGACTCGACTGCTACGCCGTCGAGCGAGAGAACGGCGGGCTGGGCTTCGACGGCGGCTGGTCCGGCCTCGGGATGGCGGGCAACGAAAGCATCGCCATGGAGCTCGACGTCGACGTCTCCGAGGAGGCGCGGATCGGCGCGGCCGGCAAGGGTCAGGAGCTCGTCTTCGACGTGGTCGCCCCCTTCTTCCTCCTCGGCCTCGCTGCGGTCAACGTCGGGATCGCGCGCGCGGCATCGGAAGCCGCGATCGAGCACGCCCGCGACCGTCGCTACCCCGACGGAAGCTCCCTGGCCGAGATCCAGTTCATCCAGCACGAGCTCGCCCGCATGGACCTCCGCGTTCGCTCGGCACGCTTGGTCGTTACCGCTGCTGCGCGGCTCGGGGAGGCGGCCGACCCGTCTGCGCTCGTTGCGATCATGGAGGCCAAGATCGCTGCGACCGAGGCTGCGGTCGAGGTGACGCAGCTTGCGCTCGAGGTCTGCGGCGGCCAGGGGTACACTCGCGCACTTCCGATCGAGCGCCATCTACGGGACGCCCGAGCAGGCACGGTGATGGCTCCTACGAACGCCGTGCTCAAGAGCTGGGTCGGGAAGGCTTTGGCCGGTCTTCCCGTGCCATGAGCTACCGCGTCGGAGCAGTCGCATACCACCCACGGGTGGTCACGATCTGGGAGGACTTCCGCCGCTGGTTCGAGGAGCAGGGGTTCGGTCTCGACTACACGCTGTACTCGACCTACGAGGCGCAAGTGGACGCCCTCCTCGCGGGAGAGATCGACGTCGCGTGGAACACGAACCTTGCCTACGTGCGGGCGCGCGAGCGAGCGGGCACCGCGTGCTCGGCACTCGCCATGCGGGACACGGATCGTGACTGGACGAGTCTCGCGCTCGTCCCCGACGGGTCTCACTCGAGTCTCGAGGAGCTGAAGGGGAAGCGGGTCGGCTTTGGCGACTCCGACTCTCCGCAGGCGTGGATCCTGCCGGCCTTCGCCATGCGACGCGAAGGCGTGGATCCGGAGACCGACCTGCGCGCCGAGCGGCTCGATCGCGACGTGGGCAAGCACGGGGACACGGGCAGGGCGGAGCTGGCTCAGGTCGAGCGCCTGCGCGCCGGCGAGCTCGACGCGTGCATCGTCTCGAACTGGACCCTGAAGGCGATGCGCGAGGAAGGAGACGACGACGGTCTGGCCGTGGCCTGGACGTCGCCTCCGTTCCACCATTGCAACTTCACGCGCCTGGAGTCCTCGACGGCGAGTCACGATGCCTTCCACGCCCTGCTCATGAGTATGGATGCCGCCGACGGCGCGCTCTGCGACGCCATGCGCCTCGAGAACGTGAACCGGTGGGTGGATGGAGACGAGTCGGGCTATGCCGACCTGGTCGAGGCCGTCCGGTGGCGCGGCTCCTAGGCCTCGCGGCGCTCCTCGCGCTGACGGCCGCCGTCGGCGGGTGCGGGGGTGACGAGGCCGATGACACCGGCGCGCCCGTTGCGTACGAAGAGGTGCAAGGGGTCTTCGACGAGTACGGCTGCACATCCTGCCATCCGGGCGTCAATCCCTCGCTCGACCTCACGGAAGGCAACTCCTACGACGAGCTCGTAGGCATTCAGGCCCTCGAGGATCCGACGCTCTATCGGGTCGTGGCCGGCGATCCCGAGCGGAGCTTCCTCTATCTCAAGCTCGGTGGCGCGCCGCCGGTGGCGGATATCCCGGCGATCGGCACGCGCATGCCGCCGCGGGCGCCTCCGATCGCCCCCGAGGACCTGGAGCTCGTCCGGCGCTGGATCGTTCAGGGAGCGAGGGGACCGGACGGGCGCACGGGCGGGCCTCAGGTGCCAACGCCGGGGACGCCCCCCGGGGACCTCGACGTCGCGGCCGCGACCCAGACCGAGGGGAGCGCGACGATCGCGGGCTCGGTGGTCGACCAACGCTTCGACCCGATCGAGGGCGCGCTCGTGACGTTGCTTCTCGAGGGAGCTGGACAGGAGGGCGGAGAAGAGCACTACCGGGTCGCCGCGACCGACGCCGATGGGCGTTTCACGCTCGCCAACGCCCCCACGGGCCAGTTCCTGCTGAAGGCGTACGGGCCGGACACGATCTACGTCTCGCGTATCGTCGCCCTCGAGGACGGCGAGCGGGAGGACGTGCGCTTCGGGCTTCCCGATCGGGCCGTCGACAACCCGGAGATCTCGAGTCCGCGGGTCGACGGGACGAGGCTTTCCATGACCGTCGAAGGGAGCGACCTCGACGGCAACTACACCCTCGCGGTCAATCCGGAGGCCGGACTCGTGTTCGAGCTGCACAACGGGGGCAACGCGCCCGGAACCTGGAGCGCGACGATCGAGCGAGAGCTCGGCGGCCCATGGATCTTCCTGGCAGTCGACCAGACGTGCAACGTCAGCGAATTCCTCACGGTTCAGGGGTAGCCGTGTTGGCTGCGGCTCTCGCGGCGGCTGGCTGCGGAGGCGGCGCCGGCGTCTCGTTCAGCGACGACGTGCAGCCGATCTTCGACCGCAAGTGCACTGCCTGCCATCCCGTCAGCTACCCCTACCTCGATCTCCGCCGGGACCGCTCGTACGACGAGCTCGTCGGCGTGTCGGCGCGTACCCGCCCTGCGTTCGAGCGGGTCCTCCCGGGACGTCCCGAGCTCTCGTATCTGCTCACGCATCCTCCCGACCCATCGCTCGCGGGACTCCTCACGGATGGGGAGATCGAGCTCATCGCCCGCTGGATCGAAGAGGGGGCGAGGGACAATTAGCCGGGTCCCTCTGCTCGCAGGAGAGGAGGCGCCGCCGCTCGCGCGGCGCTGGTA
>JBOHAB010000023.1:0-19784 GCA_050697655.1 Gaiellaceae bacterium | reverse complement strand
GGCTCAAATGGGAGGGCGCGAACCCGACTGGCAGCTTCAAGGACCGCGGCATGACGGTCGCGGTCGCCAAGGCGGTGGAGGAAGGGGCGACCGCGGTCGTCTGCGCCTCCACCGGGAACACTGCCGCCTCAGCCGCCACCTACGCGGCGCGCGCCGGACTGACGGCCGCCATCCTCATGCCCGCCGGCGCGGTCGCCCGCGGGAAGATCGCCCAGGCGCAGGCCGTGGGCGCGCAGCTGTTCGAGGTGCAGGGGCCGTTCGAGGGCGCGCTCGCCGTCGCCCGGGAGCTCGGGCGCCGCGGCTCGCACGCGCTCGTCAACTCCTTGAATCCGTATCGCCTCGAGGGGCAGAAGACCGCCGCGTTCGAGATCGTCGAGCAGCTCGGCGGCGCTCCCGACGTCCTCACTCTCCCCTACGGCGGCGGGGGAAACACCCGCGCCTATGCTCTCGGCTTCGACGAGGCCGGAACTGGACTGCCCCCGCTCCTCGCCGGCGAGGCCTCGGAGCGCGCCTTCACCATGGCGACGGCGATCCGCATCGCCGAGCCCGCCCACCGGGATCAGGCCGAGGAGGCGATCGCGCGCTCCGGCGGGGCGGTCGTCCCTCTGGCCGACGAGGAGATCCTCGCCGCGTGGCGTGACCTCGCCAGGCTGGAGGGCGTCTTCTGCGAGCCCTCCTCGGCGGCCGGGCTCGCCGCGCTCGCGCGCGAGCGGCCGGAGCCCGGCGCCCGCGTCGTCTGCGTCGTCACCGGCCACGGGCTCAAGGATCCGGAGGCGGCCGCGCGCCTCACCACCCCGCCAACCCCGGTCCCCCCCGACCCCGACGTGATCGCCGAGGCCGCGTCGTGAAGGTCACGGTTCGCGCCCCGGCGACGACCGCGAACCTCGGTGCCGGGTTCGACTGCGCCGCGGTCGCGCTCGACCTCTGGAACGAGGTCGTAGTCTCCGACGGCGGCACGCCGGACGGGTCGCACCTCGGCGTGCAGGCCTTCGAGCGGATCCACGCCGCCGACGGCTTCCGCTTCGAGTTCTACGACCGGATTCCGCGCGAGCGAGGCTTGGGGTCGAGCGCCGCGGTGATCGCGCTCGGCCTCGTCGCCGCCGCGCACGTGGCCGGACGCGTACCCGATCCCGAGTGGCTCCTGCACGAAGGGATCGCCCTCGAAGGCCACGCGGACAACCTCGCCGCGGCTCTCGCGGGAGGCGCGTGCCTGACCTCCGAGGGTCGCATCCACCGCGTCGCCGACGGCGTCCCCGCCGTCCCGATTGCGCTCGTTCCCGAGACCACGGTCGGCACGGCGGAGGCACGCGCCGCGCTCCCCGAGCAGGTGCCGCTCGACGACGCGGTCTTCACGGTAGGACGGGCGGCGCTCCTCGGCGCAGGCCTCGCCTCCGGCTCGGAGGCCGTCTTCGCGGCGGCGCTCGACGACCGCGTGCACGAGCCCTACAGGGCCCCGAATGCGCCGCTCCTCGCCGACGTCCGCAGCGAGCCTCCCCCGGGAGCGCTCGGCGCGACCATCTCCGGCTCCGGCCCGACCATCGTCGTCTGGGCGCACGCCCACGACGCGAAGGAGTGCTCGGTCGAGCTCTCCAACCGTTTCCCGGAGGTCGAGGTGCTCTGGCTCTCGACGTCTCCGAAGGGAGCTGAAGTCGTGGCATGAGCCCCGATCCGTACGACCGCCCGTCCGACCCGGCCAAGCGGCGGAGCGCTGCGCTGACCGACGGGCCCGAGCGCGCTCCCGCGCGCGCGATGCTGAAGGGAGTCGGCCTCGACGATGACGAACTGGCTCGCCCTCTGATCGGGGTCGCAACCACCTGGATCGAGACGATGCCCTGCAACCTGAACCAGCGCGAGCTGGCTCAGCACGTGAAAGCAGGGGTTCGCGCGGCCGGGGGGACGCCGATGGAGCTGAACACGATCGCGGTTTCGGACGGCGTCTCGATGGGGACCGAGGGCATGCGTGCGTCCCTCGTCTCGCGCGAGGTGATCGCCGATTCGATCGAGCTGGTCTCGCGGGGCCATCTCTTCGACGGGCTCATCTGCCTCGTCGGCTGCGACAAGACGATCCCGGCCGCGGTGATGGCGCTCGCACGCCTCGATCTGCCGGGCCTCGTCCTCTACAACGGCTCGATCGCGCCGGGACGCTTCCGCGGTAGGGACGTGACCATCCAGGACGTCTTCGAGGCGGTTGGGGCGCACGCCGTCGGGAAAATGACCGGCGATGAGCTCCACGAGCTCGAAGACGTCGCCTGCCCGGGCGCCGGGGCATGTGGCGGCCAGTTCACGGCGAACACCATGTCGACCGCGCTCGACTTCCTCGGCATCAGCCCGGCCGGGCTGAACGGGATCCCGGCGCTCTCCCCGGCCAAGGCCGAGGCGGCCGAGCAGGCCGGCAGGCTGGTAATGGACCTCCTCCGCCGCGACGTGCGACCGTCGCAGGTGATCACGCGCGAAGCGCTCGAGAACGCGATCGCCTCGATCGCGGCCACCGGCGGCTCGACCAACGGCGTCCTCCACCTGCTGGCGATCGCCCGCGAGCTCGGCATTCCGCTCACGATCGACGACTTCGACCGGATCGCCGCGCGCACGCCCGTCGTCGCCAACCTGAAGCCGGGCGGCCGCTTCGTGGCCACCGACGTCTACGAGGCCGGCGGCGTCGGGCTCGTCGCCCGCGAGCTCCTCAAGCGCGACCTCGTACATGCCGGCACGCCGAACGTCGACGGGCGCTCCCTCGGCGAGATCGCCGCCGCCGTCGAGGAGCGCCCCGGCCAGGAGGTCGTCGTCCCGATCGAGGCGCCGCTGAAGCCCACCGGCGGCCTCGCCATCCTCTACGGGAACCTCGCCCCGGAGGGCTGCGTCGTCAAGCTCGCCGGCCACGAGCGCCTGCTCCACCGTGGTCCGGCGCGCGTCTTCGACTCCGAGGAGGCGTGCTTCGAAGCCGTCAAGGCGCGGCGGATCCAGGAGGGAGACGTTGTCGTCATCCGCTACGAGGGCCCCGCCGGCGGCCCGGGCATGCGGGAGATGCTGCACGTCACGGCCGCCATCGTCGGCGAGGGGCTCGGCGACGAAGTGGCCCTCGTCACCGACGGGCGCTTTTCCGGCGCCACCCACGGCCTCATGGTCGGCCACGTCACGCCGGAGGCGGTGCGCGGCGGCCCGCTTGCGGCGCTCGCGGACGGGGACGTTGTCGTCGTCGACGTCGAGTCGCGCGAGCTCCGGGCCGAGCTTTCGGACGACGAGATCTCGGCGCGACTCGCAGGCTGGAGCCCGCCTCCGCCCCGCTACACGCAGGGAGTCTTCGCCAAGTACGCCGCGCTCGTCTCCTCGGCCTCCGAGGGCGCCGTCACGAGCGCGCCCCGATGAGGATCGCCCTCCTCCCGGGCGACGGCATCGGGGCCGAGGTCGCGGCCGCAGCCGCGCGCGTCCTGCGCGAGCTTCCGGTCGAGCTGGAAGTGGAGGAGCATCCGTTCGGGGGAGCGGCCATTCGCGCGACTGGCGACCCGCTGCCGCCCGAGACGCTCGCCGCCTCCAGGGGAGCGGACGCCGTCCTGCTGGGAGCGGTGGGCGACCCGGCCTTCGACGGCGCCGCGGTGCGGCCCGAGCACGGCTTGCTGCGCCTCCGGGCAGAGCTGGACGCGTATGCGAACCTCCGGCCGGCCCGTGGAGACGGCATCGACCTGCTCGTCGTGCGGGAGCTCGTGGGCGGGCTCTATTTCGGCGCTCGCGGCGTCCGCGACGACGGCACCGTCTTCGACACGATGGAGTACCGGCCCGACCAGGTGGAGCGGATCGCGCGGCGGGGCTTCGAGCTGGCGCGGGCGCGGCGCCGCCACGTCACGTCGGTGGACAAGGCGAGCATCCTCGAGACTTCGCGGCTCTGGCGCGAGACGGTCGAGCGGGTGGCCTCCGACTACCCGGAGGTCGAGCTCGTGCACATGCTCGTGGACAACTGCGGCATGCAGCTCGTGCTCGCGCCCGAGCAGTTCGACGTGATCCTGTCGGAGAACACCTTCGGGGACATCCTTTCCGACGTCGCCGCCGGCATCACGGGCGGTCTCGGCCTTGCCGCCTCAGCGAGCCTCGGCGACGGCCGTCCCGGGATCTTCGAGCCGGTGCACGGCTCCGCTCCGGACATCGCCGGCAAGGGCATCGCCAACCCGGCGGCCATGCTCCGCTCGGCAGCGCTCCTGCTCGCCCACGGGCTCGACGAGCCCGGCGAGGCGGCTCGGCTGGAGACGGCAATCGACGAAGCCCTGGCGTCGGCCCCGACTCCCGATCTCGGCGGCCGGGCGACGACCGCCGAGTTCACGGAGGCAGTCGTCAGAGCGCTGTCGTCGAGATAGGGGAAGGGTGCGCCGCCTCGAAGGCGGCGATCGCGTCCTCATGCCGCAGCGTGAGGCCGATGTCGTCGAGGCCCTCGAGCAGGCGGCGCCGCTCGAACGCGTCGAGCTCGAAGCGGTACGGGCCGATCGACTGCTCCTCGAGGTCGACGGTCAGCTCCGTGCCGGAGCCCTTCGCCATCAGAGCCTTGACCTCGTCTTCGGGCAGAACGACGGGAAGCAGGCCGACCTTGAGCGAGTTCGTGCGGAAGATGTCGCCGAAGGAGGGCGCGACAACCACCTCGAAGCCGTGCTCCTGGAGCGCCCAGGCGGCGTGCTCGCGCGAAGATCCGCAGCCGAAGTTGCGCCCGGTGAGCAGGATGTTTGCCCCCTTGGCTTCGGGTCTCGAGAGCTCGAAGCCCGGATCCTTCGCCCAGTCGAAGAAGAGGAACTCGCCGAAACCGGTGCGCTCGATTCGCTTCAGGAACTGCTTGGGAACGATCTGGTCGGTGTCGACGTCCGCGCGGTCGAGCACCGCAATGCGTCCGGTAGTGCGCCGAAAAGCCTTCACGCCACCGGCTCCAGGGCGAGGTCGCGAACGTCCACGAAGTGGCCGGCGAGCGCGGTCGCTGCCGCCATCGCCGGGCTGACCAGGTGCGTGCGGCCGCCCCGGCCCTGCCGGCCCTCGAAGTTTCGATTCGAGGTGGAGGCGCAGCGCTCGCCCGGCTGGAGAACGTCGGGGTTCATGCCGAGGCACATGGAGCATCCGGCCCGGCGCCACTCGAATCCGGCCGTCTCGAAGACCCGGTCGAGGCCCTCCTCCTCGGCCTGCCGCTTGACGCCCGCCGAGCCAGGGACGACGAGCGCCCGCACCCGTGGGTGCACTCGCTTTCCCGCAACGACGGAGGCGGCCTCGCGCAGGTCCTCGATGCGGGAGTTCGTGCACGAGCCGATGAAGACGCGGTCGACTTCGATCTCCCGGATCGGCGTGCCCGGCTCGAGTGCCATGTACACGAGCGCCCGCTCGGCGGCATCCCGCTCGGCCGGGTCGTCGAAGTCGGAGGGGTCCGGGACGGCGCCGTCCACAGGGACGACCATGCCCGGGTTCGTGCCCCAGCTGACCTGCGGCGCCAGCTCGCCGACGTCGAGCTCGACGACGCGGTCGTAGGTCGCGTCGGGGTCGGACGGGAGCGCCCGCCAGCGGTCGAGGGCATGCTCCCACTCGGCGCCTGCCGGGGCTGCCGGACGGCCCTCGAGGAAGGCGAACGTCGTGTCGTCGGGCGCGATCATCCCCGCCCGCGCGCCGCCCTCGATCGACATGTTGCAAATGGTCATACGCCCGGACATGGGCAAGTCCCGGATCACCTCGCCGGCGTACTCGATGACGTAGCCCACGCCTCCGTCGACACCGATGTAGCCGATCGCGCCGAGGATGACGTCCTTGGCGGTCACCCCGAGCGGCAGCGACCCGGTGAAGTCGAGCAGCATCGTCTTCGGCTTGCGCTGCGGCAGTGTCTGCGTCGCTAGGACGTGCTCGACCTCGGAGGTGCCGATCCCGAACGCGAGCGCTCCGAGTGCGCCGTGCGTGGACGTGTGACTGTCGCCGCAGACGATCGTCATCCCGGGTTGTGAGAGGCCGAGCTCGGGGCCGATCACGTGGACGATCCCCTCGCGCCCGCTGCCGGTCGCGTAGAGCCGCACGCCGAACTCCTCGCAGTTCCGACGGAGCGCCGCCAGCTGCGCGGCGGCGAGCTCGTCCGCCGGACGGTCGTCGGTCGGGACGTTGTGATCCATCGTCGCCAGCGTCTGCTCGGGCCGCCGCACCCTCCGCCCGGCCAGGCGGAGGCCCTCGAAGGCCTGGGGAGAGCTCACCTCGTGGACGAGGTGGAGGTCGACGTAGAGCAGCGGCCCCTCCCCCTCGGGCTCGGCGACGAGGTGCGCTTCCCAGACGCGGTCGAAGAGCGTCTTGGCCATCCCACCTATTGTGGCGATCGTGAGCGCCCGACGAGGGCGCTTCGCGCCTTCTCGGCGGAGACCAGGTTGCCCTTTCGCTCGAACAGGGCGAGTGCACGCTCCTCGAAAGAGGCGGCTTCAGCCTCGCGGCCGGTGCGCCGGACGATGTCCGCCAGATCGAGAAGGACTCGCGCTTGCCGGTTGAGGTCGTCGGTCTGCTCCACCGCCTGCAGGGCGTCACGAGCGACTGCTTCCGCTTCGGCGAGCTGCCCGCGCGAGGCAATGCTCATCGCGCGCACGTCTCGCCATGAGATCTGAGCCGCGACGTCCAGCGGTCGCGCCAGCTCCTCGCTCACCCGGGTTAGCCGCTCGGCTTCCTCGTACCGTCCTTGGAAGCAGACCGCGCGGGCCAGCTCGGCGGCAACCGTCGCGAGGAGCCCACGCTCGCCCATGGCTTCGAGCGCCTCGTACCCGCGCCGAAGCTCCCGCTCGGCGGCAACCGGATCGTCCGCGAGCATCTCGATGTCACCCGCGGCAAGCGAGAAACCGGCGACCCAGACGCGGAAGCCGAGCTCGTCCGAGATCGCCCGACCCTGGGCGAGGAGTGGACGAGCTTCGTCGAAGCGCCCCGACATCGCCTGAAGCCCGGCGAGGCAGACGAGCGCCGTCGATTGCACGACCCGCGCGCCCTGCGCGCTCTGGAGGATCGCCTCCGCGCGCGCCGTCGCCTCAGCTACGGGCAGGGGCCCGTAGTAGAGGGACATCGGCATGCGCATCAGCGCTCCGGCGGCTTCGCGATCGTCGCCGGCGCGCTGCGCGTGCAGGAGCGCCCGCTCGAGCGCCTGGGCCTGCTCGCCCCAGCGGTTCACCATCCAGTGGACGTCCGCGATCCGCCGCCAAGCCTTGGCCAGGCCGAGCTCGTCGCCGAGCTCCTCGAGCTCGGGAAGAGCCTGCTCGGCGACACGCCGAAGGTCCTCGACGCCCTCGGGAGCGGTCAGCGCTCGCAGAAAGGACCGCTCGAGAGCGGCATGGAGCTCCAGGCGGCGGTTGCCGGACGCCGCGGCGGCCTCGATCGCCTCCGTGAGCACGGCGTCCGCCTCGGTGAAATTGCCCGCGAGCACGAGCGCCGAGCCCAGCTCGCCGAGCAGCCCCGGGCGTTGGGGAGCATCCTTCGAGGCCAGCACGACGGCTCGCCCGAGCAGGTTCGCGGCGCCTCCCGCGTCTCCCCTGGCGTGGGCGCGGCGGCCGGCTCTCGCGAGCCGCTCGGCTGCCTCGCCCGCGAGCGCGGCGACGTGCTCGTCGGGGCGACCCAGCTCCGAGCGGTAGCGGACAGCTTGCTCGAGGTGGTAGCCGAGGATCTCCTCGACCTCGACGACGTTCGGGCCGGCCCTTTCCTCGATCAGACGCGCGAAGCGTTCGTGGAGGCCGGCGCGCTTCCCCTTCGGGATCCCGTTGTAGGCCGCGTCGCGGATCAGCTGGTGGCCAAATCGGTAGCCCTCCTCGCCGGGCACGACGGGCCGGTCTTCGGGATCGATGAAATCCTTGCGGACAAGGACCTGCAGGTTCGCCGGTACCGAGTCACGGGCGCTTTCCGCGGAGAGGTCGACGACGGCCGCCGCCCAGAAGCGCTTGCCGATGACGCACGCCCGCTCGATCACCGCCCGCTCGTCCGGGCTGAGCCGATCGAGGCGCGCGGCGAGCAGGCCCTGGATCGTCGGCGGGATCTCCTCGAGAGGATCTCCTTCCGCGAGCATCGCGACCATCTGCTCGACGTAGAGCGGATTGCCCTCGGCGGTCTCGGCGATCCGCGCGCGGGTCTCCGGGGAAAGGCCGGCCTCGCCCTGCAAGCTGTCGACGAGAGCTCGGGACTCGGCCGCCGTCAGGGGCTCGAGGAGCATCGAGGCATCGTGCTCGCCGCTCCCCCACCGGGAGCGCTTCTCGAGCAGCTCCTGACGCGCCAGGCAGAGGATGAAGACCGGCACGTCGTGCGACCAGTCCACGACGTACTCGATCAGGTCGAGGAGCGTTGGCTCGCTCCAGTGCAGATCTTCGAACACCACCACCAGCGGACGGTCCCGAGCAAGCGACTCGAAGAGCTTCCGGACGGCCCAGGAGGTCTCCTCGGCCGAGGCCGCCTCGGTCGAGTGGCCGAGCACGCCGGCGATCCGCTCGGCAATCGCCTCGGCGCCCTCCTGGCCTGCTACCAGGCGCGCGATCGCCGGCCGCGGGTCCTCGTCCTCGCCCACGAGGTCGCGGACGATCTCGAAGATCGGCCAGTAGGTGATGCCGTCGCCGTAGGGGAGGCAGCGGCCCGTCACCGCCTGGGCAACGTCCCCCAACGAGGCCTCCAGCTCCCTGGCGAGACGTGACTTGCCGATGCCTGCTCCCCCCAGCACCGTGAAGAGGGAGGGCTGGGCGTTCCTGACGACGCCTTCGAAGCTCTCCCGGAGGCGCGCGAGCTCGGGCTCGCGCCCGACCAGCGGAGCGTCCGAGCCGCGCCCGACCCCGGCGCCTTCGATCAGCTCGAGGACCCGCCAGGAGCGCACGCCCTGGTCCATGCCCCTGAGCGAGAGCGGCCCCGTCGACTCGACCTCGACCGCGTCTCGCACGAGCCGGTGCGTCGCTTCGCCGAGCAAAATCTCCCCCGGTCCGGCCGCCTGCTCGAGGCGGGCGGCGACGTTCACGGTGTCCCCGGTGACGAGGGTCTGCCCGTCGGCGGGGTCGCCGACGACCACTTCCCCCGTGTTCACTCCTGTGCGAAGCCGTAGCTGCACCCCGTGCTCCTGCTCCAGCTCTCGGTTGAGCTCGTCGACGGCGTCGTGCATCTCGACCACCGCGCGGACGGCACGGAGCGCGTCGTCCTCGTGCACCGCGGGGATCCCGAAGACGGCCATGACCGCGTCGCCGATGAACTTCTCCACCGTGCCGCCGTGGCGCTCGATCGCCTGAGCGGCCGCCTCGAAGTAGCGCGACATGATGTTGCGGACCGCCTCGGGATCGCGATCCGCGCCGAGCCTGGTCGACTCTGCAACATCGGAGAACACGACGGTGACCGTCTTGCGCGACCGGGAGGGGGATCTCGCTTGCGTCACCGGCAGAGCAGGCTGTTCACACGCTCTGACGCCCGCTCCACGATCGGATCGCCGTGCCCTACGCCGACCTTCTCGGGAGCGAGAGCGGCCATGTGGCGAAGCGAGTCGAGCCGCTGCTGCTCGTTGAGCGTGAACGAGTCCCAGCCCGCCGCCAACTCGGGCCAGGTGACGATCGCGTCCCCCGAGAGAAGAACCTTGTGCTTCTCCGACCAAAAAGCGAGGTGGCCGGGCGTGTGGCCGGGCGTGTGGCGCACGACGAGGCCGCCCTCCTCGTGCCCGTCCGCCAGCGTGTCGTCGACCGGGCACGGGGGATGATCGCCGAGCCCCAGAGCGAGGCCGAGCTGGAAGGGGATGTAGGCGCGAAACGGGCGTTTCGGGATGATCGAGACCCGCTGCGCTTTGCGGTCTCCCGAGACAATGTCCGCCTCGAAGGCGTGCGAGCACACCTTCGCCCCGCTCAGTTCCTTCATCGCTCTCAGGCCGCACAGGTGGGAGAAATGGGCATGCGTGAGCCAGATCCGCTTCACGTCCGAGACCGAGCGGCCCAGCTGCCGGATCGCGGCCAGGATCGGGTAGGGATGCTTCTCCCCGAGGGTGTCCACGAGCGTCAGGTCCTTCCCGTCTGCGACGAGGAACGCACGCACCCAGCCACGGGTCGCGTCTCCCACGGCCATGATTCCCGGGGCAAGCTCCACCGCATCAGTCTTCCAGCTTGACGCCTGTGTGGGAAGGGTGTTACATCGCGACGAGCCAGGCTTCATGGGCTTTGCACGCCTTCTCATCCCCGTCGCCTCGTTCCTCGACAGGAGGATCGGCTGGGATCGGCTGCCGCCGCCGCTCGGCATCGTCACGTTGATCGGGCTGCGCGAGCAGCTTCGCAAGCTGAATCTCGCCGACACCGGCCTGGTGAAGGAGCCACCTCCGAAGCCGGCCGACCTGAAGGCGCGGACGCTCGACGGCGGCTGGAACGACGTGAGCCTGCCCTCGATGGGAAGCATCAATGCTCGCTTCGGCCGCAACGTCCCGCTGGACCGCGCCTACCCGGAGACCGACCCCGACTTCCTCGAGCCGAGCCCGCGTCTCGTCAGCCGCAGGCTCCTCGCGCGCGAGCGCTTCATCCCGGCGGAGTCGATCAACCTGCTCGCCGCCGCCTGGATCCAGTTCGAGGTGCACGACTGGATGAGCCACGACACGGATCCGGCGAAACCAATCTCGCTCGAGCTCGACGAAGACGACGACTGGCCCGAACGGCCGATGGCGATCCCGAGCTCCGTGGCGGACTCAGGCCCGGCGGCCAACGGGACGCCGCCCCTCTACTCGACTCGTGACACGCACTGGTGGGACGGCTCGCAGATCTACGGTCACGACGAGGCCTTCCAGAAGCTCGCGCGCGCGAGCGAGGGCGGCAAGCTCGTGATCGACAGCGACGGGCTCCATCCCGAGGCGCTCGACGAGCTGCTCGACCCGGTCGGCCCGCGCGGAAACTTCTGGGTCGGCCTCGCCGTCCTCCATGCGCTCTTCATCCGCGAGCACAACGCGATCTGCGACGCGCTTCGTCGCGGGCATCCCGACTGGAGCGACCAGCAGCTCTACGACAAGGCGCGCCTCGTCAACGCGGCGGTGATGGCGAAGATCCACACGGTCGAGTGGACACCGGCGATCATCGCGCACCCGACGACCGAGCGAGGCATGCACGCGAACTGGTACGGCCTCCTGGGAGAGCGGATCCGGCGGAAGCTCGGGCGGCTCGGCCGGAACGACGTCTTCAGCGGCATTCCCGGCTCGCCCACCGATCATCACGGGGCTCCGTACTCGCTGACCGAGGAGTTCGTCTCCGTCTACCGCATGCACCCGCTCATTCCCGACGATTACGAGTTCCGGTCGCTCGACGGAGCGCCTCCGAGCCGAACCGACTTCGCCGCGATCGGGCCGAGGAGGTGGCGGGAGCCGCTCGAGAAGATGGGCGTCGCCGAGGCCTTCTACTCCTTTGGGGTCGCTCACCCCGGCGCGATCGTCCTCCACAACTACCCGTGCTCGTTGATCAAGGACTTCCGGCCGGACAAGGACGGCCCGCCGGTCGACCTCGCGACGGTCGACATCCTGCGAGATCGCGAGCGCGGCGTCCCCCGCTACAACGAGTTCCGGGTCCTCATGCACCGAAAGCCGGCCGCGTCGTTCGAGGAGCTGGCCCGGGACGCGCGCGTAGCGGCCGAGCTGCAGGACGTCTACGGCCACGTCGACCGGGTCGATCTGATGGTCGGGCTGTACGCAGAGCCGCGCCCGCATGGGTTTGCCTTCTGCGACACGGCGTTTCGCGTCTTTCTCCTCATGGCCTCGCGTCGACTCAAAAGCGACCGCTTCCTCACGGCGGACTACACGCCCGAGACGTACACGCAGACGGGCCTCGACTGGATCGACAACGCGACGATGTCGAAGGTTCTTCTCCGGCACCATCCCGAGCTGGCGGCCGTCATCCGACACGACAACGCCTTCAAGCCCTGGCAGGGCGCGCGGGCGTAGGTCAGGCCATCGGGACGATCCGCATGGTCGGCGCCGGCCGCAGTGCGGCGTCCTCGAAGTCGATCGCGCCCCCTTGACCGAGCAGCGCGGCGACGCCGAGCACCACGTCGCTCGCGGGCAGCGCCCTCCGGCACCAGGCCGCGTCCACGTCGGGCAGCGTCGCCGCCCCGTTCGCGCAGGCGGCGAGCCGCTCGCGGAAGGGCACCCGGCCTCGACAGTCCTTCCCCTGGGCCACGCGGTAGACACAGTCGCGGCCGACCCCTTTGCGGCCGAGAGTGCCCTGCAGCATCTGCATGAGCATGCGATAGCGCGTCAGGCGGTGCACGTCCCACCACTCCGCCGAGGACTCGCTGACGACGAGCCGGCCTGCCTCATGGCCCGTCTCGATCAGTCCCTCGACGACCTCGCGCTTCATCCCGAGGTTGAGGCCGCCTTCGTCCTCCGCCAGCCGGATCTGGCAGACACGGTCGCGGTAGCCGGGTAGCTCGGCCTGCATGTTGTCGCGCCAGTTGCGGGAAGCGTTGACGATCTGGGTGCCGAAGGTGGCCAGGTCGAAGACCGTGTCGAAGAGAGGCCGCCGCGGGCCGCGCGACATCTCGACGCGTTTCGCGGAGGCCCGCAGGGGCTGGAGGTCGAGCCCGAACGTCGGCCGGCTCGGCAGCAGAGCGTCGAAGAAATGGATCGGGAAGTTGCTCGAGATGCCTCCGTCGGACATCGTGTGGCAGACGGGCTCGCCCTTCGGGCCGTCCTTTCTCCAGAGCGGCACGGTCTCCAGGAGGACCGGGAAACTGAGGCTGAGGCGCGCGGCCACGACGACCGGCAGGTCGAGCCCTGGAAGCTCGTAGAGCGGCTTGCCGTCGCTGGTCTGTCCCCGAGCCGTCGAGCCGGCGACGAGGTGCCGGACGACCCCCGCAGGGAAGAGCCGTTCGAACTCGGCTTCCTCGAAGAGATACGGCGGCTCGTCAGGGTCGGGCGGTGGCAGGGGGAGGACGACCGGCCGTGAGCTGCTCAGGTCGGTCGTCACGAGCCGGAGGCTGACACGTGGATCCTCGGGGTCAGGGCCCTGCAGGTCCCGGAAGGTCAGCGGCGGGTCGTCGGGGCCCCGGCCTGCGCAGGCCTGAATCGTCGCGTGGAGCCAGTCGGTCAGCCCGGAGCCTACCGGGTAGCCGTCTTCGGTCTTGCCGCGGCAGAGCCCGAGTCCCCCCTCGAGCAGGCCGCGATTGAGGTCGACCGCGAAGCTTCGAAGGGCGAGCCCCACCACGAGCAGGCCGACGCCCGCGAGCGCGAGGACGGCGAGCACGACGAGCCCGACGATCCCGAGCTCCGGCGGCCCGACGTCGGCGAGCGCGAGCGCCGCCGCAGCGACGGCCCCTGCCCAGACGACGACAGAAATCCCTCCCAGGACGAGGTTCCGGGGGCGGCGCCAGACGACGCTCCCCAACGCCCGAACGAGGCGTCGGGAGTACCGCTCCGGGGACGAGACAAGCTGGAGACCGATGTCGAGGGCGAGTCGTGTTTCCTTCTTCGGCTGGAAGAGGCCGCGAACGAAGCCCTCTCCGGTGATCTCCCGGCTCACGTCCCGGAGGCGGTCGAACGCCGCCGGATCCTCGCGACGCCGGTACTCGCATGCCGCTGCGCCGACGGCTGCGATCGCTCCGGCCGAAGCTCCGCCGACGTTGCGCAGCCTGAAGCGCTTGGAGATCTCCCAGAGCGCGCCCGGGTAGACGGCCCCGCTCGTGACGCCGCCTTTCATAACGAGGTCGCACTCCTCGTCGGGGACCGGACCGCTGACGTCCGTCCGCTCTTCCATTGCTTGCCTCCTTCGAGTGCGGGAAAAGGGGACGCTATGCCTCGCGCGCAAGCGGAACAAGCGCAGCCTCGAGGAAAGCGGCTTGCGGTAGCGTCCGGCGCGTGAGCGAGCGAGTGCTCACCACGGCAGACCTGAACCGTGCCTTGCTCGCGCGCCAGCTTCTGCTCGAGCGGTTGAAGCTGTCGCCGACGAAGGCGCTGGAGCGAATCGGTGGCATCCAGGCGCAGTACGCACCGTCCTCGTACATCGGCTTGTGGAGCCGGCTCGAGGGATTCGCTCTCGCCGACCTGACGAAGGCGCTCGAGCGGCGGCGCGCAGTGCAGGGCACGCTGCTGCGCTCCACGATCCACCTGGTCTCGGCCGGCGACTACTGGGCCTTCGCGCTCGGCAGCCGCTCCGCCCGCCAGGCGGGCTGGCTCCGCTTCGACAAGAAGCGACTCTCGAACGCCGCCATGAAGGCGGCGGCGAACGAAGTGCGCGCTGCACTCGCCGGCCGGGTCGCGCATCGCGACGAACTCCTGGAGCTTGCTCGGCGCCGCGATCCCGAGCGCCCGACACACCTCTGGAACGGGCTCAGCGCCTGGGTCGAGCTCGTGCGCGCCCCGCCGTCCGGAACCTGGGAGCGCCGCCGCGCCGATCTCTACGCGCTCGCCGAGGACTGGCTCGACCCGCCGGACGCCAGCCCGAGGGAGGGCGCCGTGCTTCTCCTGCGCCGCTACCTCGGCGGCTTCGGGCCGGCCGCACTCGCCGACGCGGCCAACTGGGCGGGCGTGCCGGTCGCCGAGCTCGAGGCTGCGGCTGAAGGCCTCCGGCTGCGCCGGTTTCACGGCGAGGAAGGCGCCGAGCTGGTCGACCTGCAGCGCGCGCCCCTTCCGGACGGCTCGACACCCGCTCCCGTGCGCTTCCTGCCGACCTGGGACGCGACGCTGCTCGTCCACGCACGCCGAACCCAGATCCTCCCCGAGGACTTTCGTCCGCTCGTCTTCGCCACGAAGACGCCGCAATCGACGCCGACGTTCCTGGTCGACGGCGCGGTCGCCGGAAAGTGGAAGGTCGAGCGCAGCGCAAAGAAGGCGGCGCTCACCGTGCAGCCGTTCGAGAAGCTCAGCGCCGGAGCGAAGCGCGACCTCCGCGACGAGGCCGAGCGGCTGGTGCGCTTCCACGAGCCCGAGGCGGAGTCGCACCGCGTGAGCGGGATCTAACCCGGTAGGGGTAGGCGTTCGCGGTAGAGTCCGTTTCGACCCGACAGGAGGATCGAGATGGCCTTGCAGATCAACGACACGGCTCCCGACTTCACCGCCGAGACGACGGAAGGGCCGATCAACTTCCACGACTGGATCGGCGATTCGTGGGCGGTGCTCTTCTCTCACCCGAAGGACTTCACGCCGGTCTGCACGACCGAGCTCGGCTACATGGCGAGGATCAAGCCCGAGTTCGACCGCCGAAACGTCAAGATCATCGGTCTCTCGGTCGACACCACGTCGGACCACGAGGGCTGGGCGGCGGACATCGAGGAGACGCAGGGACAGGCGCCCAACTACCCGATCGTCGGGGACGCCGACTTTTCGATCTCGAAGCTGTACGGGATGCTTCCCGGGGACGTCGAGGGCGACCCCAAGGCGCGCACCCCCGCGGACAACCAGACCGTGCGGAACGTCTTCGTGATCGGCCCGGACAAGAAGATCAAGCTCATCCTCGTCTACCCGATGACGACAGGCCGGAACTTCGACGAGGTGCTGCGCGTGATCGACTCGCTGCAGCTCACCGCCACGCACAAGGTCTCGACCCCGGTGAACTGGCAGCAGGGCGAGGACGTGATCATCGCCGGCTCGGTCTCGAACGACGAAGCCCGCGAGCTCTGGCCGGACGGCTGGCAGGAGCCCAAGCCCTACATCAGGATCGTGCCGCAGCCGCGCTGAGCTCCCGCCTCGCTCTAAGCGTGTCCGGCGGCGAAGGATGCCCTACGCCACGGGCGGAAATGCCCCCGCGGTCCTCTTCTACACGGGCTTCGCGGAGCCGCTCCAGGTCGCTGGAGACCTTCGAGTCGGCGCTTGGCTTTCGCTTTCCGGAACCGGACCGGACGTGGATGCTGGAGACGAACGACCCAGCTGCGCTCGAGGCAGCCCGGCGATCTGCCCAGCTCGAGGGGACGGTCTCGCAGGATCTGAGCACAGGCGGGCGCCGTGCGTTATCTGCGTGGGCGAAGCAGATGAGATGCATGACGATGCAAAGAGGGCGGCCCCTGAGATCCCCGGTGCGACCTTCGTCTCACTCGAAGGCCTCTCGCACATATCCGCCTTCTATGAAGCGGACGCGCTGCTTCTTCCCCACATTCTCAGCCTCCTCCGCGCGCCGGAGTGAGGGATTGCGTTCGAGATAATACTCGGTATAGTACTCGGTATGATCGTCGAACGGGCCCGCTCGTGAGCGTCCCCCACGCCCTTCTCGCCCTGCTGAGCGGCGGCCCCAAGTACGGCCTGCGGCTCCAGAACGAGTTCGAGGCGCGGACGGGCGAGGTCTGGCCGCTCAACGTCGGGCAGGTCTACACGACGCTTCAGCGGCTCGAACGGGACGGGCTCGTCGAGACCGGCGACGGGGAGGACGAGCGCTCGCGCAAGCGATACAGGATCACGTCCGCCGGCGAGCGCGAGCTGGCCGACTGGCTTCGCACCCCGCCCGACCTCGTGCCGCCCCCGCGCGACGAGCTCGTGATCAAGGTGCTCGTCGCCCTGCAGGTCCCCGGGACCGATGTCCACGAGATCCTGCAGGTGCACCGCCGGCACGTGATCGAGGTCATGCAGCGCTACACACAGGTCAAGGCTGCAGCCGACGAGGACGACACGGCGTTGGCGCTCGTCGCCGATGCCGAGCTCTTCCGGCTCGAGGCGATCGTTCGCTGGCTCGATGCTGCCGACGTCCGCCTTAAGCGCCAGCCGCACCTCCCACCGGCAGTGGCGGCCGATCTACGTCTCGAACCAACTGACCCGATGGAGGTTTCGAAATGAGCGCACTCGAACTGCGCCAGGTATCGAAGATCTACGGCTCCGGGCCGACCGAGGTGCACGCGCTCCGCGATGTCGATCTCTCGGTCGAGCGCGGCGAGTTAGTCGCGATCATGGGGCCGAGCGGCTCCGGCAAGAGCACGCTGCTGACAATCGCGGGCAGCCTCGAGGAGCCGACCGCCGGCCAAGTGTCGGTGGACGGCCTCGATTTGTCCGGCGTCTCGCGCTCGGATCGGGCGCAAATGCGACGCCGGTCGATCGGCTATGTCTTCCAGGACTTCAACCTGCTCCCGGGGCTGACGGCGGTCGAGAACGTCACCCTGCCCCTCGAGCTCGACGGCGTCCGCGCCAAAGCCGCACGCGCGACGGGCCTCGAGGCGATGGAGGAGCTCGATGTGGCGAACCTTGCCGATCGCTACCCCGACGAGCTGTCGGGCGGCGAGCGCCAGCGGGCGGCGATCGCCCGGGCGATCGTCGGCGAGCGCGGGTTACTGCTCGCGGACGAGCCGACCGGCGCTCTGGACTCCCTGAACGGCGAGGCCGTCATGCGACTCCTGCGGGCGGCCACGAAGCGAGGCGTCGCGGGTGTCGTCGTCACCCACGAGGCGCAGCTGGCCTCCTGGGCCGACCGCGTCGTCTTCCTGCGCGACGGCCATATCGTCGACCAGACGGTCGCGCCTCCGGGCCCGGAGTCGCTCCTCGCCGCCGGTGAGCGGCGATGACGACGCTCGCTCACCGGTCAGCGCTGCGGGGCCCAGCGGACGGCGGCGTGGCCGCACGCCGCGCCGTCGTCCGTTGGGCCTGGCGGCTGTTCCGCCGCGAGTGGCGCCAGCAGATCCTGGTGACGGCTCTCCTCACCGTCGCCGTCGCGGCCGCGATCGGCAGCGTCACGGTCGCCTACAACTCGGCGCCCGCGGAGGATGCCGAGTTCGGCTCGGCGGGTCACCTGCTCCGGTTCGACGGCGCCGATCCGCGCTTGCTGGCGGCGAATCTCGCCGCCGCCGAGACGCGTTTCGGGACCATCGACGTGATCGGCCACCGCTCATTGACCGTCCCCGGCGTCGTCGACAAGGTCGAGTTCCGCGCCCAGGACCCAGGCGGGGCGTATGGCGCGGCACGCCTCGCGCTCCACCGAGGCAGCTACCCGAACGGAGCCGACGAAGTTGCCGTTACCGACGGCGTGACCACGCTCCTCGGGCTCGAGTTCGGGCAGACGCTTGACCTCGACGGCCGTCGCCGCACCGTGGTCGGGATCGTCGAGAACCCACGTGCTCTGAGCGACGAGTTTACGCTCGTCTCCCCCTCGTCCGCGGGTCGACCGGATCTCGTCACGGTCCTCGTCGACGCCGACGAGGGCGCGGTGGACGCCTTCATCAACGAGTTGGGAAACCAGTCCGCGTTCGTGGGATCCGAGCTTCGGCGCAGCAACCGTGGGGCGGACGCGCTGGCGATGTTCTCCGTGGCCACAGTCTTCTTGTTGCTGGCTACGCTCGTCGCCGCCGCGGGCTTCGCCGTCATCGCTCAGCGACGGCTTCGCCAGCTGGGCATGCTCGCTGCAATCGGTGCGACCGGGAAGCACCTACGGCTAGTGCTTCTCACGAACGGCGCCGTCGTCGGCGCGATCGGCGCGCTGCTCGGGACGATCGCGGGTCTCGCGCTCTGGGTCTCGCTCGTCCCGACGCTCGAGCCGGCCTTCGGTCATCGCATCGACCCGGTCAGCCTGCCGTGGGCGCTGCTCGCGACAGTCGTCCTCGTTGCCGTCCTCGGGGCGACCGCCGCAGCCTGGTGGCCGGGACGAGCGGTGGCCCGCGTCCCCGTCGCGCTCGCCCTCTCGGCGCGACCGCCCAGGCCGAAGCCTGCACATCGCTCGGCAATCGCCGCCGCCGTCTTGATCCCGGCGGGATTCGCCAGCCTCGCGCTCTCCGACCGGAGCAACCGACTGCTCATCGTCGCGGGAATCCTGGCGACGATCCTCGGCACGCTCCTGCTGGCGCCGCTGACGATTCGCCTCGTTGCCCGGGCGGCAGGACGCTCCCCGATCGCCGTGCGCCTGGCGCTGCGAGACCTCGCTCGCTACCAGGCCCGCTCCGGGTCAGCCCTCGCCGCGATCACCCTCGCACTCGGGATCGCGGCGGCGGTCGTCGTCGTCGCGGCGGCGGAGGAGGGGAAATCGGCCGGCGAGCCGCCCAACCTCTCCACACGGCAGATCCGCGTGCACACGGGCCCGGTCTCGGAGCCGGACTTCGTCGCGGTCCTGACGGCCGCCGAGCTCGAACGCATGGCTGTCGGCGTCCGCCGGCTCGCGGCGGATCTCGACGACGCGGCCGTCATATCGCTGCAAAGGGCCCGCCAGCCGGGCCAGCAGCCCGGCACCATCGACGGCGTTCGGATCTACGACACGCACGCCCTGTATCGAAAGATCGACGATCCCGATAGCGAGCGCTGGTCGGGGAGAGCCAACACCTGCGCGAGTGAGACGGAATGCTGGGTCCTCGAGTCACGCCTCTATGTCGCTACGCCCGCGCTGCTCCGCTACATCGGGATCGACCCCGCCTCGGTCGATCCGAGCACGGACTTCCTCGCCGACTCGGGCATCGACACCGGCGAGCTCGTCGTGCCCGTCGCCAAGCCGACGAAGCGGTTCGAGATTGCCGAGGTTCCCGTCACCAACGTACAGAGGATCGACAGACGGAAGCTCTTCGGGTCTCCGAGGGGCGAGCGAGGCCTCGCGCCGGTCTCGTTCATCACGCTCGACGGCCTCCGCCGCCTAGGCTTCCGACAGGTCTCGTCCGGCTGGATCGTCGAGTCGGGCCGGCCCCTGACGAGCCAGCAAGTCGCCGCTGCCCGCTCGCTCGCGGCGGACAACGGCTTGGCGATCGAGACACGGCGAGAGAGCGAGTCCCACGCGAGGACCAAGGCCATCGCGATCGCGGCCGGCGCCCTGCTCGCGCTGGCGATCCTCGCAATGACCGTCGGGCTGATCCGTAGCGAGTCCGCCGGCGACCTCCGCACCCTGACCGCGACCGGAGCGACCAGCAGGATCCGCCGCATGCTGACGGCCGCCACCGCCGGCGCGCTCGCCCTCCTC
>JBOHAB010000022.1:0-19887 GCA_050697655.1 Gaiellaceae bacterium | reverse complement strand
TCATGCTCGGGTGCATGATCGAGTCCGGGCTCGGGATCGCTGCGGCCGCCCAGCTCGGCAGCCTGTGCGACCACCTCGACCTCGACGGCAACCTCCTGATCGCCGAGGATCCCTGGCCCGGCGTCGAGCTCGTCGACGGCGTCCAGGTGCCCTCGGATCGGCCCGGACTGGGAGTCCATGAAGCGCTATCTGGCCCTCGCTGAGGGATACTCCGACGACGACCACTACGGAAAGACGACGTACGGCGTCATCCGCTACTCGTCCGACCCCGTCGTCGTCGTGCTCGACTCGGCTCGCGCCGGCGAGACGGTCGAAGGGATTCCCGTTGTCGCCTCGGTCGCGGACGCGCTTGCGTACGAGCCCACGGTGGCGCTCGTCGGAGTCGCCGTCGCCGGCGGCCGCCTCCCGCCCGTCTGGCGCGGGATTCTGCGCAACGCGATCGAAGCCGGGCTCGACGTCGAAGCGGGGATGCACGAGTTCCTCGCCGACGATCCCGAGCTCTCCGGACTCGCCCGCGAGCACGGCGTCGAGCTGCGGGACTACCGACGCCCGCCGACCGACCTGAGCGTCCCGACCGGCGAGAACCTCACGCACGAAGCTTCCGTCGTCCTCACCGTCGGTTCGGACTGCGCGGTCGGGAAGAAGACGGTCGCGGTCGAGCTCGACCGTGCGGCCCGCGCGCGGGGCCTCCGCTCGGTGTTCGTCCCCACCGGCCAGACCGGCATCATGATCGCCGGCTGGGGCATCGCCGTCGACGCCGTCGTCTCCGACTTCCTCGCGGGCGCGGGGGAGAGGCTGGTGGTCGAGGGGGCGCGCCGGGGCGACCTGCTCTTCGTCGAGGGTCAGGGGTCGATCATCCACCCGCAGTTCTCAGGCGTCACGCTCGGCCTCTATCACGGCAGCGCGCCGCACGTCCTCGTCCTCGTGCACCGAGCCGGCGACACTGAGCTCGAGGGCGTCCCCGGGCACCCGATCATCCCGCTCCCGGAGCTGGTTCGGCTGTACGAGAGCCTGGCCCTGCCCGTGCGTCCCGCCCGGGTGGCGGCGGTCGCGCTCAACACGGGTCGGTTCGACGAAGAAGGCGCGCGGGCCGCCGTCGCCGCCGTCGAGGACGAGACGGGCCTGCCGACCGACGACCCTGTCCGTTTCGGACCTGACCGTCTGCTTGACGCCGTGTTGGCCGCGCTGCCTTCGGGTATAACGCGGCGATGAGCGATCCTCGCGTCAGGCGCCTGGCCTCCCTGCTCACCGACTACTCGCTGGCCCTCCGCGAGGGTCAGGTGCTCCGCATCGACAGCCTCGACGCGGGCTCGCCGCTCGTCATCTCGCTCTACGAGGCGGCGCTCCAAGCCGGGGCGCTCCCGTACACGAACGTCGGCCTGTCGGGTCTCGTGGAGACCCTCCTCCAGCAAGGCTCCGACGAGCAGCTGACCTACCTCTCGCCGATCCAGTGGGAGGAGATCGAGCAGCTCGACGCGCTCGTGACGATCTGGTCGGAGACGAACACCCGGGCGCTCTCGCGGGTCGAGCCGAGCCGGCACGCGGGGTACATCGCCGCTCAGCGGAAGCTCTCGAATCGACGGTGGGAGCGGATCTCGGCGGGGGAGATGAGCTGGTGCGGGACGCTCTTCCCCACGAACGCGCATGCGCAGGAGGCGGAGATGTCGCTCGCCGAGTACGAGGACTTCGTCTACGCGGCGTGCCACGTGCACGAAGAGGATCCGGCCTCACACTGGCGAGCAGTCTCGGCGGAGCTTCGGGGCCGGGTGACCGCGCTCGAGCGCGTTCGCGAGCTGCGGATCGTCGGTCCCGACACCGACCTCCGCTTGGGGGTCGAAGGGCGCGGCTGGCTCGCGGCGGACGGTCGCTACAACATGCCGGACGGCGAAGTCTTCACGAGCCCGCTCGAGACGGAGACCGAAGGCGAGATCCGCTACACGTTCCCCGCCGTCTATCACGGCCGCGAGGTCGAGGACGTGCGCCTGCGCTTCGAGGCCGGCCGAGTCGTTCAGGCAGAGGCCGTGCGCGGGAACGAGTATCTCCAGTCGCTGCTCGAGATGGACGACGGCGCCCGCATCCTCGGCGAGGCGGCCTTCGGGCTCAACTACGAGATCGATCGCTTCACCCGCAACATCCTCTTCGACGAGAAGATCGGCGGCACGATGCACTTCGCGCTCGGAGCCGGCTTTCCGCAGGCCGGGGGCGAGAACACCTCGGGCCTCCACTGGGACATGATCTGCGACCTTCGCTCCGAGGGAGAGGTCTACGCGGACGGTGAGCTGATCTGGAAGCAGGGCCGCTTTCTCGCCCAACCTGCGCTCGAGGTGGTCGAGAGCGGGGTGCATGGTTCCTAGCGCCCTGGAGCGCCTCGCCGGCGTTCTCGTCGACTACTCGACCGGGGTCCGCGAAGGCGACCTCGTCTGCATCGACACCGGGCCGGCGGCCGCGCCGCTCGTACGGGAGATCTGGCGGCGCGTCCTCGAGGCGGGTGGGCACCCACACCTTCGGCTCGACGTCGACGGCGTGCCCGAGCTTCTCCTCCGCGAAGGAAGTGACGAGCAGCTGGGCTGGGTGAGCCCGCTCCGACACGCCGAGGTGGAGCGCGCGAACGTTCGCATCGCCATCGAGGCGGACGTGAACACGCGGGCGAACGGCCTCGTTCATCCCGAGCGCCAGGCGCACCTGGAGCGCGCACGCGACCCGCTTCGGCGCCGCCACTTCGCGCGCGTGAGCGCCGGCGAGCTTCGCCACGTCGTGACGCTCTATCCGACGGAGGCCGCGGCGCAGGACGCCGAGATGTCCTTGTCGGAGTACGAGGACTTCGTCTTCCGCGCCGGCCTGCTCGATCGCACCGAGCCACGGAGCGAGTGGGAGGCGCTCGGGCGCGCGTACGCGGGGCTTGCGGCCAGGCTCGGGGAGCGGAAGGAAATCAGGGTTGTCGGCGACGGCACCGACCTCACGGTGGGTGTCGACGGGCGGACCTGGGTGCCCTGCGACGGGCGCGAGAACTTCCCCGACGGAGAGGTCTTCACGGGCCCGATCGAGACGAAGGTCGACGGCACGATCCGCTTCACGTATCCCGCGAGCTACGCGGGTCGGCGCGTGGGCGGCGTGGAGCTCGAGTTCCGCGGCGGGGAGGTCGTGGGAGCGAGGGCCGAGGAGGGGGAGGCCTTCCTCCAGGAGATGCTGGCCGTCGACGACGGCGCCCGCCGTGCCGGCGAGTTCTCCTTCGGGCTGAACGACGCCGTGAGCGAGTTCACCGGGCACACGCTTTTCGACGAGAAGATCGGCGGTACCGTGCACCTCGCGCTCGGCGCCTCGTACCCCGAATCCGGGGGGAAGGTGGAGTCGGCGCTGCACTGGGACCTCGTCTGCGACCTCCGCAGCGGCAGCGAGGTCTACGCCGACGGCGAGCTCGTGTATCGCGACGGCCGCTTCCTCGACGGTCCGCTCTGATCGCAAGCGCCTGATCGCGCGCCACCTCGTGCCGTCCGAAGGGTGGACTACACTACGAACGTATGTTCGCTTTACGGTCCCTGCTGGTTCTCTGCGGCCTCACCGGTGCGCTCCTGCTGGCGGTCGCCCGGCCCTCGAGCGGCTCAGCTCAGGAGGAGCGGTACGTCGTCCGCGCCGGAGACACGCTCTGGGAGCTTGCCGTCGAGCGCTACGGCGGCGACCCGCGCGAGGGAGTCTGGGAGATCCGTGAGCGGAACGGCCTGCCGGGCGCGGGCCCCTTCGTGGGGATGATCCTCTACCTGCCCGCCGAGGCAGGTGGTGGGATGCATCGCTAGCAGACAACGCGGCGCGGGGCTCGCCGTCGGCTTCCCCGTCGTGGCGCCGAGCCTGCCGGGCCGCTTCCGCACAACTGACTACGTGCATCCGCGATCCTTGAACGGCCACGCTAGCCGGTCGCGGGCAGGCGAGCCCGAGGGAGGCGACCCTACACTTGGGCGATGGACCTCGACCTCGTCTTCCTGGGAACATCCGGATCCGTCCCGACGGCGCGGCGCGGCCTGGCCGGGACGCTCGTGCGCCGCGGCGGCGAGCGCATCCTGGTCGACTGCGGCGAGGGCACCCAGCGGCAGCTCCTGCGCTCGACCGTCGGGCTGATCGAGCTTCCCGAGGTGCTCCTGACGCACTACCACGCCGATCACTACCTCGGGCTGCCGGGAATGCTGAAGACGTTCGCGCTCCGCGGGCGGGAGGCGCCCCTGACCGTGTATGGGCCCCCGGGGCTGCGGGAGCTCTTCGGCGGTCTCCAGCGGATCTTCGGAAGGCTCACGTACCGTCTCGAGCTCGTCGAGCTGCGGGACGGCGACACGCTCGACCGCGGCGACTACCGGATCCTCGTCTTCGGCGTCTCCCACGGCATCGCCGCGAACGGGTATGCGTTCGCAGAGCTTCCGCGGCCCGGCCGGTTCGACGTCGCGACAGCGCGCGAGCTCCGAGTCCCCGAGGGGCCGATGTTCGGGCAGCTGCAGGCCGGCGAGACCGTGCAGCTTCCCGGCGGAGCGGAGGTGCGACCGGAGCAGGTCCTCGGTCCACCGCGACCCGGGCGCAGGCTCGTCCTTGCCGGGGACACGGCGCCCGCGGCGACGGTGCTCGAGGTCGCGCAGCAGGCCGATCTCCTCGTCCACGAGGCGACCTTCGCCGAGGAGGAGCGCGACCGCGCGGACGAGACGCTCCATTCGACCGCGGCGGGGGCGGCCGCTCTCGCGAAAGCGGCCGGCGTCCGCATGCTCGCGCTCACGCACCTCTCCAACCGCTACTTCGGGCCGGAGATCGCCCGTGAGGCGCGCGCGGTCTTCCCCGAGACGGTGGTTCCGAGGGACTTCGATATCATCGACGTTCCGTTCCAGGAGCGGGGAAGCCCCCGCCTCGTCAAGGCAGGAGCGCGACCCTCGCGGGAGGAGGCCGGGCCCGATGGCGAGCATGGTGCAGGTGGCGGTGGCGGGCGATCTCACCGAGGCGGAGGAGATTCAGACGATCCTGCATTCGGCGGGGATCCAGTCGGAGCTTCACCCGGCGGTCGAGCAGCACCCGGCAGCACTCGATGATTCGCCGCAGAAGGTGCTCGTGCCCGAGACGTTCCTCGAAGCCGCTCAGCATGCGATCGAGTCGATGACGGATCCCGACGAGCTCATTGGCGGGCGGTAGCGAGCCGCCGACCTCTCCCGGCTCTCCGCCCGACTTCGGACCGCTCGCCGAGGACTACGACCGGCTGCGGCCGGCGGACGACAACTGGTGGGAGCTCGTCGACGCCCTCGTGGAGGCCGGTGACCTGCGAGGCAGGCGAGTGCTCGATGTCGGTTGCGGGACGGGCCTGCTTTCGCTCGCCCTGGCCGACCGGGGCGTCAAGGTGTGGGGAGTCGATGCGTCCGAGGAGATGCTCGCCCAGGCCCGCGCGGCCGTCGGGCGGAGAGTGGGCCTCAAGCTCGGCCGTGCCGAGTCCCTCCCGTTCAAGGACGGCTGGTTCGAGCGGGTGGTCCTCCGGCTCGTCGTTCACCTCGTCGATCGGGCGCAAGCCTTCCCGGAGATCGCGCGCGTTCTCGCGCCGGGCGGCCGCGCGCTCGTTGCCACCTACACGCCGAATCACTTCGAGTGGTTCTGGCTGACCTCGGTCTTTCCGGAGGTCCGGGAGCTCGACCGGGCGCGCTTTCCGACGCCGGAAGCGCTGGTGCAGGAGCTACGCGCCGCAGGCTTTGGTTCCGTCCGCGTCCGGACGCTGCGCCAGCGCACCCGCCTCGGGCGGGAAGAGGCCCTGGAGCGAATCCGTGGCCGCTACATCTCGACGCTGCGACTCCTCGACGAGGCGACGTTCGCGGCAGGGCTCGAGAGGGCCGAGCGCGGGCTACCGGAGACGATCGAGTCGCCCCTCGAGTGGGCCGTCGTCGCCGCGGAGCGCCCGGCTCCGTAGGCGAGCGGCGCGCACAGGCGGAGGTTTTTGCCGGTGCCGATCGGGGCACGTCCCTTCGGAAAGGAGGCGGTTTCATGGCTACCTGCGAGCTGTGCGGCAACGAGTACGACAAGGCGTTCGAGATCGTGATGGGCGGCACGCAGCACACCTTCGACAGCTTCGAATGCGCGATTCACGCGCTCGCGCCCGAGTGCGCGCACTGCGGCTGCAAGGTCATCGGCCACGGCGTCGAGCAGGACGGGGCGATCTTCTGCTGCGCGCACTGCGCCGAGGCAGAGAACGTCCACGGGCTCACGGACCGCGTCTGAGTCGACGCATCTGCTCGCCCGGTTGCGCGCCGTCCGGTCGAGCGGCTAGTCTGCCCGCGCACCTTTAACTCGGTCCCGCGAGGCCGGAAAGGAGTCGCTGGTGGCTGCGCCTGCCCAGGTGGAGCGTGTCCTGCTCGACGGAGAGGCCCTCCGCCGGACGATCGTTCGGATCGCCCACGAGCTGGTCGAGCGGAACCCGAGCCTCGAGCGCACCGCCCTCGTCGGCATCCACACGCGCGGCGTTCCCTTCGCGCAGCGGCTCCGTCGGGAGATCGAGGGGTTCACCGGGCACGAGGTCGCGCTCGGGACACTCGACATCACCTTTCACCGCGACGACGTGCACGCGCGGGACGGCACCGGGCCGCTGCATCCGCAGCCGGTCGTCAGGGCCACGCGCCTCGACTTTCCGCTCGAGGGGATGACGTGCGTCCTCTGCGACGATGTCCTCTATACGGGGCGCACCATCCGGGCCGCGATCGACGCCCTCTTCGACTACGGCCGTCCCGACCGAGTCCAGCTCGCCGTGCTCGTCGATCGTGGACACCGCGAGCTTCCGATCCGCCCCGACTACGTGGGCAAGAACCTTCCGACCTCGCACGGTGAGCGCGTCCAGGTGCAGCTCGTCGAGGTCGACGAGGTCGACCGCGTCCTGCTCGTCCCGACCCCGGAGAAATGAGGAAGCCGATGGCAGATGTCCGACCTTTGCTCCGCTCGGAGCTCCTACCGCCCAAGGCCTCGGCCCGCAGGCACCTGATCTCAATCGCCGACCTCACCCGAGAGGACGTCGAGCGGCTGCTCGCCCTCTCGCGCACGTTCGCGCGCTCGCTCGAGCGGGACGTGAAGAAGCTTCCGACGCTACGCGGCCGCACGGTGGTCAATCTCTTCTTCGAGTCGTCGACCCGCACGTCGTCGAGCTTCGAGCTGGCGGCGAAGCGACTCTCCGCCGACGTCATGTCGCTCAAGTCGTCCGGCTCGGCGGTCGAGAAGGGCGAGTCGCTCAAGGACACCCTCCTGACGATCGGCGCCTACGACCCGGACGTCGTCGTCATCAGGCACGCGCACATCGGCGCTCCGCAACTCGCAGCCCGCTTCACGCCTGCGCATGTCGTCAACGCCGGGGACGGCAAGCACCAGCATCCCACCCAAGCGCTGCTCGACCTATACACGCTGGACGAGGAGCTGGGCGGGATCGAGGGCCTCCACGTCGCCATCGTCGGCGACGTCCTCCACTCGCGCGTCGCCCGCTCGAACATCCAGGCGCTCGTGCTCATGGGTGCCCGAGTGACGCTCGTCGGCCCGCCGCCGCTGATCCCGCGCGGCATCGAGTCGATGGGCTGCGAGGTCTCCCACGACATCGGAGACATCCAGGACGCCGACGTCGTGTACGTCCTGCGCATGCAGCGCGAGCGGATGCTCGAAGGCGCCAACTACGTGCCCAGCCTGCGCGAGTACACCGCGCGCTGGGGCGTGACGCCTGAGCGGCTTCGTCCCGGCCAGCGGGTCATGCATCCAGGCCCCATGAACCGCGGGGTGGAGATCGATGCGGCCGTTGCCGACTCTTCTGACTCCCTGGTCGAGCGCCAGGTCCGGAGCGGGCTCGTCGTTCGGATGGCCGTCCTCTACGACCTGCTCACGCTCGGCCCGGTCGAGGTCAAGGTCGCCGAGATCGAGGAGGTGGCGTGATGCCGGTGCTCTTCGCGAAGAATGGGCGGCAGGACTCCGTCACCTTCGAGAGCGTCCGCGTCGTCGATCCGACGCAGGGGATCGACGAATCGCTGACGGTGCGGGTCGAGGAGGGTGTCGTCGCAGCGATCGACCCGGCAGGCGCGCCGGCGAACGGCAAGGTGCTCGCGCCCGCGTTCGTCGACCCGCACGTGCACCTGCGAACGCCCGGCCGCGAGGACGAGGAGGATCTCTCCTCGGGGACGCGCGCCGCCGCCGCCGGCGGCTACTGCGCCATTCTCGCAATGCCGAACACGGAGCCGGTCGTCGACTCGGCCTCCGTTCTCGGCGCGCTCGAAGAGCAGGCCGAGCGGGAGGCGGAGATCCCGGTCGGCTTCCTGGCTGCGATCACGAAGGCGCAGGAGGGCGCCGAGCTGACCGAGATGGTCGAGCTCGCCGAGCGCGGCGCGGCGGGGTTCACGGACGACGGGCGCCCGGTGGTCGCGCCCGGGCTGCTCCGCCGCGCCCTCCAGTACAGCGCGGCGGCCGGCAGGCCGGTGGCGGTCCACTGCGAGGAGCCGACGCTCTCGCGCGGCGGGCACGTGCATGAGGGCGTCGTCTCCGCCGAGCTCGGGTTCGGCGGCTACCCCTCGGTAGCCGAGAGCGTCATGGTCGCGCGCGATCTCGCGCTTGCCGGGTACGAGGCGCGCCCCCTCCACCTGCTTCACCTCTCGGCAGGGGAGTCCGTGGACGAGCTCCGGCGCGCGCGTGCGGCCGGGGTGCCGGCGACCGCCGAGGTCACGCCGCACCACCTCTGCCTCACGGACGACGCCGTGCGCTCGCTCGACCCGAACGTGAAGATGAACCCGCCTCTCCGGGGGGATGAGGACCGCGCCGCGCTGATCGACGCGCTCCTGGACGCCACGATCGAGGCGATCGCCACCGATCACGCTCCGCACGCGCGCGAAGAGAAAGAAGCTCCGTTCGAGGAGGCGCCCTTCGGCGTCACCGGCCTCGAGACCGCCTTCTCGGCCCTCTACACGCAGCTGGTGGAGCCTGGCGTCGTTCCGCTGGCGACCCTGCTCGAGCGCATGAGCGCGGGGCCTGCTCGGATCTACGGGCTCGAGGCGCCGACGATCGCGGTCGGCGCGCCCGCGAACCTCGTTCTTCTCGACCTCGAGACCGTCTGGCACGTCGACGAGGGCTCCTTCAAGTCGAAGTCGGCGAACTCCTGGCTCCTCGGCACGAAGCTCCGCGGCCGGGTCGTGCAGACGGTCGCCGCCGGAAAGGTCGTCCACACAAGTTGAGCGGCTTCCTCGTCCTCGAGGACGGCTCGGTCTTTCGCGGCCGGTCGGTCGGCGCGCTCGGGGTCGCGCACGGCGAGGCCGTCTTCACGACGGCGATGACCGGCTACCAAGAGATCGTCACGGATCCGAGCTTCTCGGAGCAGATCGTCGCCTTCACGGCCCCGATGGTCGGGAACTACGGCGTCTCGCCGCAGCGCTCGGAGTCGGCGCGCCCGCACGCGAAGGCGGTGTTGATGCGGCAGGCCACGGGCGGCGACTGGATGCGTTGGCTCCACGGACACGAGATCGTGGCGCTCGAGGACGTCGACACGCGGGCGCTCGTCATCGGGTTGCGCGAGGGCGGCGCGATGCGGGCCACCGCCGTCGCGGGCGCGGCTTCCCTCGAGCAGGTCCTTGCAGATGTGCGGGCCCAGGCCCCCATGGCCGGCCGCGCGCTCGTCGCCGGAGTTTCGACCAGGGAGCCGTATACGGTCGGGCGCGGCGAGACCCGAGTCGCCGTCATCGACTACGGCTGCAAGCGCTCGATCAGGAATCGCCTGAACACCTGCGGTGTTCAGGCGACAGTATTTCCGCACGACACGGACGCGGGAACGATCCTCGCGGATCGGCCGTCGGGCGTCTTGCTCTCGAACGGCCCGGGGGACCCGGCCGCTCTCGCGAATGAGATTGAGGTCGTCAGGGAGCTGCTCGGACGCGTCCCGATCCTCGGCATCTGCCTCGGCCACCAGCTGCTCGCGCAGGCGGCCGGCTTCGAGACCTTCAAGCTCCCGTTCGGGCATCGCGGGGCGAACCACCCGGTGTTGGAGCTGGCCTCGAGCCGCGTCCTCGTGACGAGCCAGAACCATGGCTTCGCGGTCAGAGGAGACGCGCCCGCGGTCACGCACGTCTCCCTCTACGACGGCACCGTCGAGGGGATCGCGCTCCCGGGCGAGCGGGCTCGCTCCCTCCAGTTCCACCCCGAGGCGGGCCCCGGCCCGCACGACGCCTGGCCCGAGATCGAGGCCTGGGTGGAGGAGATCGGCTATGCCGCGGCGGCTTAAGAACCGCTTTCGAAATGAAGCCGGGTGTCGCGCGTCAGTCCGAAATGGGTTCTAGGAGCCAGCTCGACTCGATCTGCGTGATCGGCGCCGGGCCGATCGTGATCGGGCAGGCGTGCGAGTTCGATTACTCGGGGAGCCAGGCGCTCAAGGTCCTCCGCGAGGAGGGCTTCCGCACGATCGTCGTCAACTCGAATCCCGCGACGATCATGACCGACCCCGGGTTCGCCGACCGCACCTACCTGGAGCCGCTGGACGCCGAGGGCCTCACCGGCGTGCTCGAGCGGGAGCGGCCCGACGCACTGCTGCCGACGCTGGGCGGTCAGACCGCGCTGAACCTGGCGCGCCGCCTCGTCGGCGAGGGAGTGCTCGCCGAGCTCGGCATCGAGCTGATCGGAGCGAGCTACGACGCCATCCGGCGCGCCGAGGACCGTGGGCTCTTCCGCGAGACGATGGAGGACGTCGGGCTGCGCGTGCCCGAGTCGATCGTCGTCACTGCGCCGGAGGAGCTGCCGGAGGCACTTTCCTTCCCGCTGATCCTACGTCCGGCCTTCACGCTCGGAGGCCATGGGGGCGGTATCGCGCGCACGGCGGAGGAGCTCGAATGGAAGCTCGAGCGCGCGCTCGCCGAGAGCCCCGTGGGCCAGGTCCTCGTCGAGGAATCGCTGGTCGGCTGGGACGAGTTCGAGCTCGAGGTGATGCGGGACGCGAGGGACAACGTCGTCGTGGTCTGCTCGATCGAGAACCTCGACCCGATGGGCGTCCATACCGGCGACTCCGTCACCGTCGCCCCGCAGATGACCCTTTCCGACGAGGCGTTCCAGGAGCTCCGCGACGCCGCCGCCCGCGTGATCCGCGCGGTCGGGGTCGAGACCGGCGGCTCCAACATCCAGTTCGCGCGGGAGCGCGAGACCGGCGAGCTGCGCGTGATCGAGATGAACCCGCGCGTGTCACGCTCCTCGGCGCTCGCGAGCAAGGCCACCGGCTATCCGATCGCCAAGGTGGCGGCGAAGCTCGCGGTCGGCTACACGCTCGACGAGATCCCCAACGACCTCACGCAGACGACTCCCGCGAGCTTCGAGCCGACGCTCGACTACGTGGTCGTCAAGTTCCCCCGGTTCGCCTTCGAGAAGTTTCCCGGCGCCGACGAGGAGCTGGGGACGCAGATGAAGTCGGTGGGCGAGGCCATGGGCATCGGGCGCACGTTCACGGAGGCGTTCCTGAAGGCGATGCGCTCGCGCGAGCTCGACCCCGGCGCCCAGACCCCCTGGGCGACGCTCGACGACCTTCCCCCCGGGGTGCATCCGTGGTTTCGGGAGCAGCTCGACCGTGCCCGAGAAGCTTTGTGTTCCACGCGCAGAAGCTCCGACCTGGTCGCCGACGACTGGCTGCGCCTCAAACGGCTGGGCTGGCCGGACGCGGATCTGGCGGCCGCATGGAACACAAGCGAGGACGAGGTTCGCCGCGCGCGTCGCTCCTGGGGCGTGCGCCCGTCCTTTCGCCGGGTCGACTCCTGCGCCGCCGAGGTCGAGGCGAGCTCCAACTACCTCTACTCGACCTGGGGAGAGGAGGACGAGTCGCGCCCGGACGGTCAGAAGCGGCGCGTCGTCATTCTCGGCTCGGGCCCGAACAGGATCGGCCAGGGCATCGAGTTCGACTACTGCTGCGTCCACGCCGTGCAGACGTTCCGAGCTCTTGGCTACGAGACGGTGATGGTCAACTGCAACCCCGAGACCGTCTCGACCGACTACGACACGTCCGACCGGCTCTACTTCGAGCCCCTCCGGGTCGAGGAAGTGCTCGAGATCTGCGCGCGTGAGCAGCCGGAGGGGGTCGTGATCCAGTTCGGCGGGCAGACGCCGCTCAAGCTCGCCCACGCGCTCGAGCAGGAGGGCCTGCGGATCCTGGGCACCCCGTACGAGGCGGTCGACCTCGCCGAGGACCGGGAGCGCTTCGGGCAGGTCTGCGGGCGGCTGGGGATCGCCGTGCCGCCCTGGCGCACGGCCTCCGACGCTGCCGGCGCTGTGGATGCCGCCGAGGAGGTCGGATACCCGGTGCTCGTCCGGCCTTCGTACGTACTCGGCGGGCGGCGCATGCGCGTATGCTACGGCCCCGAGGAGGTCGCCGCAGCCGCGGAGGGCGCGGGCACGGTTCTCGTCGACCGCTTCCTCGAGGGCGCCGTCGAGCTCGATGTCGACGCGCTCTGCGACGGCGAGGAGACCTGGGTCGCCGCGCTCATGGAGCACGTCGAGGAGGCGGGCGTCCACTCGGGCGACTCCTCGTGCGTCTTGCCCCCGGTCGGGCTTCCCGCGGAGATCCTCGACCGGTGCGTCGAGACCGTGAGCCGGCTCGCGCCCGCTCTCGGGGTGGTGGGCCTGATCAACGTGCAGCTCGCGCTCCAAGACGGCCGCCTCTACGTCCTCGAGGCAAACCCTAGGGCCTCCCGCACCGTTCCCTTCGTCTCCAAGGCCCTGGGCGTGAACCTCGTCGCGGCGGCGTGCCGGCTCGCCGCGGGCGCCCGCCTCGCCGAGGTGCGCGTCGCTCACCGCGAGCCGCCCCGTCACGTTTCGGTGAAGGCATCGGTCTTCCCCTTCGCCCGCTTTCCCGGCGCGGATGCGGTGCTCGGGCCCGAGATGCGCTCGACCGGCGAGGTCATGGCCAGCGCGGCCGACTTCCCCACCGCCTTCGCCAAGGCCGAGCGCGCTGCGGGCCGCCCGCTCCCGAGCGAGGGGACTGCCTTTCTCTCCGTTCGCGGCGGCGACAAGGCCGCCGCCGTCGTCCTCGGACGGCGGCTGGCTGCGCTGGGTTTCGCGCTCTGCGCCACCGGCGGCACGGCGGCGGCGCTGGCGGCCGCAGGCCTCGCCGTGACCCGGGTGCGAAAGGTCTCGGAGCCCGGCGAGGGACCGACCGTCGTCGACCTCGTGCGCCGGCGCAAGGTCGAGCTCGTCGTCAACACGCCCGACGGCCGGGGCGCGCGCTCGGACGGCTACCTGATCCGCGAGGCCGCTCTGCTTGCGCGGGTGCCCTGCGTCACGACGATCTCCGGCGCCGCCGCCGCGGTCGAGGCGATCGCCCGCGCGACGCGCGGGGACACCCTCTCGCTCCAGGAACGTGTCGCTCAGCCCGCGTAGCCTCGCGGTCGTCGGGGTCGACGAGGTCGGCCCCTACGCGCTCGTCCGTGTCCGGCGGGGCGGGCTCGATCCGGGCGTCCCCGGCCAGTTCTTCATGCTCCGGCCTCCCGGCCTCTTGCTCCCGCGTCCAATGAGCCTCTGCCTGGCGCCGCGCGGGGAGCTGGCGTTCCTCGTCGATCCGATCGGGCCCGGCACCCGAGCCCTGGCCGCGCTCGAAGCGGGGGAGAGGCTGGACGTGTTCGGCCCCCTCGGCAACGGCTTCGACCTCGGCGTCGAGCGCCCGCTGCTGGTTGGCGGCGGCATCGGCATAGCTCCGCTGCCCTACCTCTCGGAGCGGCTGGGCGGCCCGCCCGCGCTCCTCGGCTTCCGAACGCCGGCGCACGCCGAGGCCGCGGCACTCATCCCGAACGCCGAGGTCGTCCTCGAGCCGACCTATGTGACCGAGCGCCTGAAGCCGAGCTTCGACGTGCTCGCCTGCGGCCCGGAGCCGATGCTGGAGGCCGTCCGCCGCCTGGCGCCGCGGGCCCAGCTTGCGTGGGAGGCGCCGATGGCCTGCGGCTACGGCGCCTGCTACGGCTGCGCCGTCGAGATCGACGGCCGCCTCGCACGGCTCTGCGTCGAGGGCCCCGTCCTCAGCGGCCACGGCCAAGTGCCTGGCACCGGGACACGGCTCCAGAGGACGGCTGCGTGATCCTGAACGCCTCCGGCTGCCTCGACGCGCTGACCGCGCCGGATGTCGCGCGGGCGCTCGACGCCTTCGTGACGAAGACGGTCACGCCCCTTCCCCGTGAGGGGAACCAGCCGGTGCGGATCGCAGAGACGGACGTGGGGATGCTCAACTCGATCGGCCTCGCCAACCCCGGGATCGACCGCTTCCTGGACGAGGTGCTCCCGCGCCTCGTGGAGATCGGGCCGCCGATCTGGGTGTCCGTGGGCGGCTTCGCCGCCGGCGAGTACGCCGACCTCTGCGCGCGCCTGGAGGGGACGGAGGCGGCCGCGCTCGAGCTGAACCTCTCGTGCCCGAACGTAGCCGCGCCCGAGGACGAGGCGACCGCGATCGTGACGGCCGCCCGGGCGGTCACGGACAAGCCGCTCTACGCCAAGCTCGCTCCCGGCCTCCCCGACCTGCCGGCGGTCGCCACCGCCGCGGCCGCCGCGGGCGCCGACGGCCTTTCCCTCGTGAACACGATTCGCGGCCTCGCGCTCGACGCGGCGACGCTCCGGCCGCGGCTGGGCACGGAGTCCGGGGGCCTCTCGGGACCGGCGCTGCGCCCGATCGCGCTCGCGTCCGTCCACGCCGCCTACCGGGCAACCGGGGTCCCGATCGTCGGCATGGGAGGGGTGGAGACCGGCGCGCACGCGCTGGAGCTGATCGCCGCGGGTGCATCCGCCGTCGCTCTCGGCACCGTCCTCTTCGCCGACCCGAGCGCGCCGGGCAGAGTGCGCGCGGAACTCCTGGCCGAGGCCGCCCGGCGCGGGCTCGAAGACCCGTCGGCTGCGCGAGGCCTTGCTCACGCCGCTGTTGCCAGTGCTGCCGACGCCGACCAAACCGAGGTGCGACAGGTCCGCTTGAAGCTCTAAGGGGCGCTGTTAGAATGCCGCGCCATGCAAGGCACCAAGACGCAGGTTCAGGCCCCTCTCCGCTCCCTGGACCAGCGGATGGATGCTCTCCGTCGGGCAAACGAGATCCGCGTCAAGCGCGCCAAGCTCAAGAAGGATCTCAAGGCGGGCTCCGTCCAGATCGAGTCCATCTTGCGGAGCCCGCCCGCATACGTGGAGACCGCGAAGGTCTTCGACATCCTCATGGCCGTCCCGAAGTTCGGGCGTGTCAAGGCCGCTCGCTTCCTCAACCAGTGCCGGATCAGCCAGTCGAAGACCGTGGGTGGCCTTTCGGACCGCCAGCGCGCCGAGCTGGTCGCACTGCTCCGCCGCTGACGTGCGGCCACGGCTCTTTGTCGTCACCGGTCCCTCCGGCGCCGGCAAGGGCACACTGATTCAGAAGCTCGTCGCGTCCCGCGGCGACCTCGCGGCCGCCGTCTCGGCCACGACCCGCCCGCGGCGACCGGGGGAGGAGGACGGCCGCGAGTATCACTTCCTCTCGAGCGAGGAGTTCCAGCGCAAGGTCGACGCCGGCGACTTCCTCGAGCACGTCGACTACGTCTCCGGCCACCGCTACGGAACCCTCCGGGACGAGGTCGACGGCATCCTCGCGTCCGGCCGCAGCGTCGTGCTCGAGCTCGAGACGCGCGGCGCCAAGGAGGTGCAGGCCGCGCTTCCGGACGCGGTCACCATCTTCATCGAGCCGCCGACGTTCGCCGAGTTGGAGCGACGGCTGCGCGAGCGGGCTACCGAAAGCGCCGGCGAGATCGGCGAGCGCCTGGAGCTGGCGCGCCGTCAGGCGGAAGAAGCCGGCGACTTCGACCACGTCGTCACCAACGACGACGTGCAGCGAGCGGTGGCCGAGCTGGGTTCCATCGTCGACAGGGCGCTCTGGTCGCCGAGCGCTGCAGGTAAGCTTCGAGCGCCATGATGCATCCACGAATCGACGATCTCCTCGCCAGCGCCGACGGCTCGCGCTACGCGCTCGTGATCGCAGCCGCCAAGCGGGCGAGGCAGATCAACAACTATCACCACCAGCTCGGCGAGGGAACGTTCGACGACTTCGCGCCGCCGCTCGTCGAGTCCAGGTCGAAGAACTACCTGACGATGGCCCTCGAGGAAGTCGCCGAGGGCAAGATCACCGTCTCTCAGCCGTAGTCCCCTGCGAGGCCCACGGTGGCTCGGGTTCTCGTAGGGGTGACCGGCGGGATCGCCGCCTACAAGGTGTGCGAGCTCGTTCGGCTGCTTGTGAAGGACGGCCACGACGTGACGCCGGTCCTCACGCCGGACGCCGAGCGCTTCGTCGCTGCCCACACGTTCGAGGCGCTCGCGCGCAAGGAGGCCGCTCGCGACCTCTACCCGCATCTCGCCGAGGCGAACCTGCTCGTGATCGCGCCGCTTTCGGCGAACACGCTGGCGAAGCTGGCGCATGGGCTGGCCGACAACGTCCTCACCCAGGCGGCGCTCGCGGTGCGCTGCCCCGTGCTCGTCGCCCCGGCGATGAACGTCCGCATGTGGGAGCACCCCGCGACGCAGGCGAACCTGCGGGTTCTGGCGGAGCGGGGCGTTCACGTGATCGGCCCGGAGGAGGGCGAGCTGGCCGAGGGGGAGCACGGCCCCGGCCGCATGTCCGAGCCGGAGGCGATTCTCGCTCGCTGTCTCCAGCTCCTGGGCGCCGATGGGCCGTTGCGCGGCAAGCGCGTGCTCGTCAGCGCCGGCGGAACGAGGGAGCCTCTCGATTCGGTTCGCTTCCTGGGTAACCGCTCGTCGGGAAAGATGGGCGTGGCCGTGGCGAGCGAAGCGCGGCGCCGCGGCGGTGAGGTCACGCTGGTCGCCTCGAATCTCGCCGTCCAGCCGCCGGAGGGCGTGGAGGTCGTGCAGGCGCCCTCGGCCGCAGACCTGGCCCGCGAGGTGCTCGCGCGGGACGATTCCGATGTGGTCGTGATGGCCGCGGCGGTGGCGGACTACCGCCCCGCCGAGCCGGCGGGAGGCAAGCGGCAGAAGGCCTCGGATACCTGGACGGTAGACCTGGAACCGACGGAGGATGTCCTTGCAGAACTGGGGCGCCGCGCGCGCAACGGCCAGGTCCTGGTCGGCTTCGCGGCGGACGAGGGCGAAGCCGGCCTCGTGCGGGCGCGCACGAAGCTCGCCAACAAGGGAGGGAACCTCTTCGTCTACAACGACGTATCTCGTTCTGACATCGGGTTCGAGTCCGACTGGAACGAAGTGGTTCTCATCACGGAGGCAGGCGAGCGTATTGTGAGCAGGCGAAGCAAGGAGGATTGTGCTGTGGCTATCCTCGACGAGGTCGAGGCTCTCTTGAGAGGGGCGTAATGGACGAGCAAGCGGTCGAAGCAAGGCAGGGAGTCGAGGCGTCGGCGGCGGCGGCGCTCGCCGAGCGGATCGGCGACAACCTTCGACGGGTCATCCACGCTCCCGACGAGACACTCGAGTTCGCCGTCCTCTGCCTGCTGGCGGAGGGGCATTTGATCATCGAGGACTTTCCGGGAGTGGGGAAGACGACGCTCGCCAAGTCGCTCGCCCGCTCGGTCGACTGCTCGTTCTCGCGGCTCCAGTTCACACCCGACCTGCTCCCGTCGGACGTCACCGGCGTGAACGTCTTCAACCAGCGCTCGAACGAGTTCGAGTTCCGGCCGGGCCCAGTGTTCGCCAACATCCTGCTCGTCGACGAGATCAACCGTTCGTCCCCCAAGACCCAGGCGGCCTTGCTCGAGTGCATGCAGGAGCGCCAGGTGACGATCGACGGCGTCTCCTACCAGCTCGCGCCGCCGTTCATGGTCATGGCGACCCAGAACCCGATCGAGTACGAGGGCACCTATCCGCTTCCCGAGGCCGAGCTCGACCGCTTCACCATGCGGATCGCGATCGGCTACCCGCCGCTCGCGGAGGAGGCGCGCATGCTCTCGGAGAACGCGGCCGACACGCCGCTCGACGCGCTCGAGCCCGTCGCGACCGCCCAGGAGGTGCTGGACGCGATCGAGAGCGCGAAGAACGTCTTCGTCGAGGAGAGCCTCAACCGCTACGTCGTCGCCGTGCTCAGGCACACACGCTCGGATGCGCGGCTCTTCCTGGGCGCGAGCCCGCGCGCCGGCCTGAACATTCTTCGCGTCGCGAAGGCGCGCGCGCTCGTCGGGGAACGCGACTTCGTCGAGCCCGACGACGTCAAGCTGGTCGCTCCGACCGTGCTGGCCCACAGGCTGATCCTCGCGCCGGAGGCGCGCGCGAGCGGCCTGGACGCCGAGGAACTCGTCCGAGACGTCATCGAGCGCACGCCGGTCCCCGTCTAACGGTGTTAACGGATCGCGGCCGCTGGGTCCTCGCCCTCGGTGGCGGGATCTACCTGGCCGCGTGGGCGCTCGGCTCGGAGATGCTCTACCCGGTGGCGGTCGGCCTCGTCCTCGCGGTCCTGGCCGCGGCGCTCTGGGTTCGGTTCCTCGAGCGGCCGCTGTCGCTCCGCCGCAATCTGGGACGGGGCGAGCGGCTGGCCGGAGACGATGTTCCCGTGCAGCTCGAGCTCGACGCGGAGGGATTCATCCCCTCGGGGACGCTCGTCCTGCGCGAGGAGGTGGCTCGCCTGGGCGCGTGGGAGACACCGCTCGTCCGACGCCATGGCCGCCTGCGCGGCCGCTACCTGCTCCGGCGCGTGCCGCGCGGCCGCTACCCGGTCGAGGAGACCGAGGTTGTGATCGAGGACCCGTTCGGCCTCGAGCGCTCCACGGTCGAGCTCCCGTCCACCGCCTCGATCCTCGTCTACCCGCGCCTCGTCGACGTGGATCGGCTCTTCTCCGAGTCCGGGGCGCGCACGCCCGAAGGGCGCCGTCTCCTCATGCGGCGGCCCACCGGCTTCGATCTCCACAGCGTGCGTGACTACCAGCAGGGCGAGTCGCTGCGGCGCGTCCACTGGCCGACCACCGCCAAGCGAGGCCACCTGATGGTGAAGGAGCTGGAGGACTCGCCGCGCGACGAGACGGCGGTGCTCCTCGACGCCGACGCGAGCGCGGTCGTCGGCACGGCGCCGGACACGAGCTTCGAGCTCGCCCTCCGCGCGGCCGGGTCGATCCTGAAGGCACACGCAAGGCGGGGTCGCCGGGCGGCGCTGATCGTCAACTGCCTGCGACCGACGTACCAGCGTGTCCACTCCTTCGACGGGGACTGGCAGCGGGCGCTCGAGATCCTCGCCGCAGTCGAGCCGGACGGGCACGCGCCGGTGGCGAACCTGCTCGCCGACGAGGCCGGTCCTGCGGCCCGCGCGGTCGAGCTCACCGTCGTCACCTCGGCGCTTTCCCCGCGCCTCGTCGACCGCCTCGCCCACCGGGCGCTCGGCAATCACGCCGCGAGCCTCGTCTTCGTCGACCCGGCCAGCTTCGTCGGCGAGGGTGCACCAAGCGCACTTCAGGCGGGCGAGGCTGCCCAGATCCTGAGGCTCCAGCGGGCGGGAGTTCCCATTCTCGTCCTTCGCCGCGGAGACGACCTGGCCGCGTGCCTGACCGCCGGGGAGCTGCGCGCAGTTGGCTAGGCGCTGGCTCCTCGTCGCGCTGGTCGCCGCGGTCGTCACCGTCTCCTGGGCGAGGCTCGAAGCGCAGGCGATCCCGGCAGAGGACTGGCTGGCGATGGTCTTGCTCGCGCTGCCGGCGGTCGGCGCCGTCGCGCTCGGGCGCTCCCGTCTGGTCGTCGCGCTCGTACTCGCCGGCTCGACCGTCGTCGCCGCCGCCGTCGCCTCGGACATCTCGCTCTCGAATGCGCGCCCGCGCGACCCCTCCCGGGACTTCTTCGGGCCTGTCCTCGACAGCATGCGGCGCGGCTTCCTCGACTTCTACGAGACGCAGCTCCCGTTCGACCGTCTCGACTTCGCGGCCATGCACACCGTCGTCCTGCTCGCGATCTTCGGCTTCACCGTGGTCGTGT
>JBOHAB010000021.1:0-19899 GCA_050697655.1 Gaiellaceae bacterium | reverse complement strand
GCGGCGGGCCTCTTCGGGGAGGGGAGGGGTCGTGCGCCGGGGGCGCTAAGCGGCGGTGTCCCAGTAGGAGCTCCCGGAGGAGCCGCCGTTGTCGTCGCTGCCGCCACGCGGGGTGGAGCCTGGGGGGCCGCCGGAGCCGGGATGAAAGCCGAGCCGGCCCAGCCCGGGGAACGTTCCGTTGACAAGGTCGTCGATCCAGCCCTGCAGCCGCTCGTAGATGGAGTCCGCCTGCTCCTGCGTGAGGAGGTCGCGCTCCACGGCCTCGTCGAGGGCCGCCTTGGCCGCGTCGAGGACGGCCTGCTTGAGGCCGTCAACGGACTTGCCCGCGGCCTCGGCGATCTCGGCAAGCGACTTGCCGTCGAGGAGCTGCTCGCGAAGCTCGCTCTCGCTCAGGCCGAGGTACTCCGCGGCGCCGGAGAGCTTGCCACCGAAGGGGAAGAAGTGGTGCTCGCCCGGCCCGGGGCCACCGTTGTCGGGCCCGCCGTGACGGAGCTCGAAGAGGCCAGGCTCGAAGAGGCCTGGGAAGTCGCCCGACTCGATGCGCGTCTTGAGCTCGTCAGCCTGCTCTTCCGTGATCCGCCCGTCCGCGAGGGCCTGGTCCACCTGGTCGAGCGCGGCGGCCTTCGTCGCGTCCTCGAGCTCCTGCGAGGAGATGCCGAGGTGCTCGGCGACCGAGTCGAGGAACGACGAGGCTCGGGAGTCCGTCTGGGAGGCGGCGATCGCCGCGCCGCCGCCCGCGACGGCGAGGCCGGCGACCGTGGCGGCGAGAACTTTCTTCGACGTGAGCTTGCTCATGGCGGAGAATCCTTTCGGTAGCTCCTTTCCCGCGATGAGACCAAGGCCGCCTAAGCGGAGCCTGTTAACCAGCTAAGAGGTTCCTAAGAACCGAAAAGGGCCGCCTCGGAGAGCGGCCCCTTCCGGTCCTACTTCCGGCCTTCGCGTCAGGAAGGCCGGGTCCCGAGGGACACCTCAACGGTCGTGCTGGAGCCGTCGCGCGTGTAGGTGAGCGTGACCGTGTCACCTGGGCGCTTGGCGTCGATGGCGGACTGGACGTCGGCGCCGCTCGTCACCGCGGTGTCGTCGACCGCGGTGATGACGTCGCCGCCGGTGGGGAAGCTCTGGCCGTCGACCATCGCCGATCCGGTAGCGGCCCGGAGGCCGGCTTCGGCCGCCGGGGTACCCTGCCGAACCTCGGTCACCATCGCGCCCGCGGGGACGCCCAGCTCGTCGGCCACCGACTGGGAGAGGGAGGCGATGCCGACGCCGAGATACGCGTGCTCGACTGCTCCGCTGGAGACGATCTGCGGGACGATCGAGGAGACGGTGCTGGACGGGATGGCGAAGCCGATGCCGTCGCTGCCGCCCGACTCGCTCTTGATCTGCGTGTTCACCCCGACCACCTGGCCGGCCGCGTTGACGAGCGGGCCGCCCGAATTGCCGTGGTTGATGGCGGCGTCCGTCTGGATCGAGTTCGAGATCGTGAAGTTGTTGGGGGAGGTCATCTCCCGGTTCAGGGCGCTGACGATCCCGCTGGTCACCGTGCCCTCGAGGCCGAAGGGGCTCCCGAGCGCGACGACGCCCTCGCCGACGCTGAGCTGGTCGGAATCGCCGAGCTCGAGCGGCTCGAGCATCGAGGCGGGCGCGTCCACCTTGACGACCGCCAGGTCGGTCGACGGATCGCTGCCGACGACCGTTGCGTCGTGGGTCGACCCGTCCCAGAAGCGGATGGAGACCGTCTCGGCGCCCTCGACGACGTGCTGGTTCGTGACGATGTGGCCCTCGGCGTCGAAGACGAAGCCGGAGCCCTGGCCCTGCGCCTGCTGCTCGCCGCCGAGCGGCGACGACTGGCTGGACATGGCGGTGATCTCGACGACGCCCTTGTAGGTCTGCTCGTAGATCTCGCTGACGGAGAGCGACTCGCTGGTCGAGGCCGCCGGCTGAGGGTTCGCGACGGTCACCTGCGGGGCCGAGCCGCCGTCCTCCGAGCCGAGCGCCGCATAGGTGGCCGCACCGCCGCCCGCGCCGACGGCTGCGGCGGCAACGAGCGCTGCGGTGACGGTGAGGGTACGAGTGCTGCGGGATCTCATGACGCGTTCCTTTCGAGACGTAGGTGCTGTCCATGGCAGCAACACCGTCTAAGACGCTCCTGAGATCGCCCTAAGAACCCGCTAAGAACACCGAACTCTCAGAGCTCCTAACGCAATGAGGAGCGGTGCCGCCTGCCCGCGCTGGGCGGCCCGAGGCGGCGTCCTCAGTCGCGCCCATACCGCTCTGGGTATGGGCGCTCCCTGCGTCCTTCCCTCGAACCACACAGCGCACCCAGTCGGCGGGTCCTCATCACGTTAGAACTCTTAGCCCGCCTTCAGGTTCGGCAAGCCACAATGCGCGCATGCGAATCCTCTTGGTGGACGACGAGCGGGCCGTGCGCGACTCGCTTCGGCGCGCGCTCGAGCTCGAGGGCTACGAGGTCGAGCTCGCCGCCGACGGGCAGGAGGCACTCGACCTGCTCGACTCGGAGGCCCCGGACCCGGACGCGCTCGTCCTCGACGTGCTCATGCCCCGGGTCGACGGGCTCGAGGTCTGCCGCCGCCTGCGCGGGGCCGGCCGCCGCCTGCCCGTGCTGATGCTGACCGCCCGGGTGGAGGTGGAGAACCGCGTCGAAGGCCTGGACGCCGGCGCGGACGATTACCTCACGAAGCCGTTCGCCCTCGAGGAGCTGCTCGCGCGCCTGCGCGCGTTGCTCAGGCGCACCGCCGACGGCTCCGGGGAGACGCTGCGCTTCGAGGGTCTCGAGCTCGATCCCAAGACGCGCGAGGTCAGACGGGGCGGAGAGTCGATCGAGCTGACGCGCACCGAGTTCGCGCTGCTCGAGCTCTTCCTGCTCAACCCGCGCCAGGTGCTGACGCGGTCGCTCATCTTCGAGCGGGTCTGGGGCTACGACTTCGGCGCCTCGTCGAACTCGCTCGACGTCTACATCGGCTATCTCCGGCGCAAGACCGAGGCGGGCGGGAAGCCGCGCCTGATCCAGACCGTGCGCGGCGTGGGCTATGCGCTGCGCGAGCCTGCTCGATGAGCTTTCGCGCGCGTCTCACGATCGCCGTCGCCATCGCAGTGGCGATCGCCGTCGCGGTCGCCTGCGCCGGCGCCTATCTCGCCGTGCGGAGCGAGCTGCGCGGGCAGGTCGACGATGCGCTCGAAGGTCGCGCCGACCTCATCCAGCGCTTCCCGATCCGCGTCTTGCAGACGGGCGCCAACGAGATCTTCATCGAGCCGTCGCCCGCGTTGGGTGGTGCCGAGGGCTACGTTCAGCTCGTCTCGTCCGATGGCACCACGCGGCGTCTTCCCGGCGACGATATCGAGCTTCCGGTCGACGACACGGTGATCGAGGTCACCAGCGGCGAGCGGGGCAGCTACTACAGCGACGCGGAGGTGGCTGGGACTCACCTTCGCATCCTCACGGTGCCGGTCACCGAAGGGTTCGCGGTTCAGATCGCTCGTCCGCTCACCGAGGTCGACGACTCCTTGGCCGACCTGCGCACGATCCTCGTCCTCGTCACCCTGGGCGGCATCGGCCTGGGCGCCGCGCTCGGGCTCCTCGTCTCCCGCACCGCGCTCGCGCCGGTGCGACGGCTGACCGAGGCGACGGAGGAGGTGACCGCCACCCGCGACCTCTCGCGGCGGATGGCCGACGAAGGGACGGACGAGCTCGGACGCCTGGCCGGGAGCTTCAACACGATGCTCGCCGCGCTCGAGGACTCGGCGCGGAGCCAGCGGCGCTTCGTCGCAGACGCCTCGCACGAGCTCCGCACCCCGCTGACGAGCCTCCGCACGAACATCGAGGTTCTCGCGCGAGCGGATTCGATGCCTGCAGAGGAACGCGAGCAGCTCCTGGCGGACGTCGTCGAGCAGCTCGCGGAGATGAGCGAGCTCGTAGCGGAGCTGGTTGCGCTAGACAAGGCGCAGGACGATCCCGGCGCCCGCGAAGACGTCCGCCTCGACCTGCTCGCGGCGGAGGCGGTCGAGCGCGCCCGCCGGAACCGCTCGGGGGTGACGTTCTCGACGGAGCTCGAGGAATCGGTGGTGAACGGCATGCCGGGCTCGATCGAGCGGGCGGTCGACAACCTGCTCGACAACGCGGCCAAGTGGAGCCCTCCGGGCGGCGACGTCCAGGTGACGGTTCGCGACGGCGAGGTCGTCGTCCGCGATCACGGGTCGGGCATCGACGAGGAGGACCTTCCCTTCGTCTTCGACCGCTTCTACCGCGCCCCCTCCGCGCGCGGGCTCGCCGGCTCCGGCCTCGGCCTCGCGATCGTCCGCCAGGTGGCCGAGAGCCACGGCGGCGAGGCCTCCGCCGAGCGCGCGGACGGAGGCGGCACTCTTGTCCGCTTACGACTTGCCTAGCGAAAATCGAGGTTCCGCGCTATGATCGAGGTTCGACCAAGCGGTTTCCGCGGGCGTTGCGGTGCGCGGAGACCGTTTGTCGTGCTATTCTTACCGGTCGCGCCGCTGTACCGCAGATTCTGTCTGTTCTTTTGTCGTTAGACCCTGCCTAGAGGGAGGTCTCCGTCCTTGGCTACCAAGGTCGCTGCGCGCCCTGCGCGCAAGAGTTTTTCTCGTCTGAAGCACGTCATCGACCTACCGAACCTGATCGACATCCAGAAGGCCTCGTTCCACTGGTTCCTGGAGGAAGGCCTGCGGGAGACGATCGCCGACATCTCGCCGATCGAGGACTACACGGGCACGCTCGCCGTGGACTTCCGCGACTACGAGTTCGGCGAGCCGCCCGTGTCGATCAAGGAATGCCGCGAGAAGGACCTGACCTATCAGGTCCCGCTCACGATCTCCGTCCAGTTCGTGAACAAGGAGACCGGCGAGATCCGCGAGCAGAAGGTCTTCATGGGGGACTTCCCGATGATGACCGACCAGGGGACCTTCATCATCAACGGGACGGAGCGCGTCATCGTCACGCAGCTCGTCCGTTCCCCGGGCGCGTACCTGATGGAGCCGAAGGACGCGACGAAGCAGGTCTTCATCGCCAACCTGATGCCCAGCCGCGGCTCCTGGCTGGAGCTCGAGATCGACAAGAAGGGCGTCGTCTACGCGCGCATCGACCGGAAGCGCAAGCTCCCGATCACGACGCTCCTGCGCGCGCTCCCGGCCGAGGATCCCACGACCGGCTTCGTCCTGGACACCAGCACGAACGAGAAGATCCTCGAGCTCTTCGACAATTCGCCCTTCATCGCGAACACGCTGGAGAAGGACACCACCACCCGTGAGGAGGAGGCGGTCGTCGAGGTCTTCAAGAAGCAGCGTCCGGGCGAGCCCCCGACCCTCGAGAACGCGCGCAACCTCCTGCGCGGGCTCTTCTTCGACGCCAAGCGCTACGACCTGACCAAGGTCGGCCGCTACAAGCTGAACCAGCGGCTCGAGGTCGACGTTCCCGACGACGTCCGCGTCCTCACGACGCAGGACATCCTCGCGCTCGTGCAGCGGCTCGTCCGCCTGCCGAAGACGCTGGGCGTCCCGGAGGAGTCCAAGGACTTCGCCGCCGACGCGATCGTTCTCTCGCGCGAGCCGATCCGGAGCGAGCTGGACGAGTACGAGCACTTCGGCAACCGGCGCCTGCGCACCGTCGGCGAGCTGATCCAGGAGGCGTTCCGCGTCGGCCTCTACCGCATGGAGCGCGTCGTGCGGGAGCGGATGACCACGGAGGACGTCGACACGATCACCCCGCAGACGATCATCAACATCCGCCCGGTGGTCGCGGCGCTGAAGGAGTTCTTTGGCTCCTCGCAGCTCTCGCAGTTCCTCGATCAGACCAACTCGCTCGCCAGCCTCACGCACCGGCGCCGGCTGTCCGCGCTGGGCGCGGGCGGCCTCACGCGCGAGCGCGCGCCGATCGAGGTGCGCGACGTCCACCCGACCCACTACGGCCGCATGTGCCCGATCGAGACGCCGGAGGGCCCGAACATCGGCCTGATGGGCTCGCTCGCGTCGATGGCGACGGTCTCGGAGTTCGGCTTCGTCCAGACTCCCTACCGGATCGTGAAGAGCGGCAAGGTCACCGACGAGATCGTCTATCTCGACGCGGCCGAGGAGGAGAAGCTCACGATCGCGCAGGCGAACGAGCCGGTGGACGAGCGTACCGGCAAGTTCGTGAATCCCACGGTTCTCTGCCGCGGCCCGGGCGGTCAGCCCGTCGAGGCCGACCCGAAGCAGGTCCAGTACATGGACGTGAACCCGGCGCAGATCGTCTCCGTGGCGACGGCGCTGATCCCGTTCCTCGAGCACAACGACGCCAACCGCGCCCTGATGGGCTCGAACATGCAGCGCCAGGCGGTGCCCCTGATGATCACGGAGCCGCCGCTGATCGGCACCGGCCTCGAGTATCGAGCGGCCACCGACACGGGCGACGTCACGATCGCCGGCAACGCGGGCACGGTCGTCGATGTCGACGCCGAGATGATCGTCGTCGAGACGAAGGACGGGCGCGACGAGTACGAGCTCGAGAAGTTCATGCGCTCGAACCAGGGCACGCTGATCCACCAGAAGCCGACGGTCCTGCTGGGCGACAAGGTGAAGGCCGGCGACGTCCTGGCCGACGGGAGCTCGACCTCCGAGGGCGAGCTTGCGCTCGGCAAGAACCTGCTCGTCGCCTTCATGCCGTTCGAGGGCTACAACTTCGAGGACGCGATCGTGATCTCGGAGCGGCTCGTCAAGGACGAGGTGCTCTCCTCGATCCACATCCACGAGTACGAGATCGACGCCCGCTCGACCAAGCTCGGCGACGAGGAAATCACGCGCGACATTCCCAATCGCTCGGAGGAGTCCCTCAAGGACCTCGACGACCGCGGCGTCGTTCGCATCGGCGCCGAGGTCGGCTCCGGCGACCTCCTCGTCGGCAAGGTGACGCCGAAGGGCGAGACCGAGCTGACCGCCGAGGAGAAGCTGATCCGGGCGATCTTCAAGGAGAAGGCGCGCGAGGTGCGCGACACCTCGCTGAAGGTCCCGCACGGCGAGGGCGGGAAGGTCATCGACGTGAAGACCTTCTCCCGCGACGGTGGCGACGACCTCTCGCCGGGCGTCAACGAGCTCGTGCGCGTGTACGTCGCCAAGAAGCGGAAGATCGCCGAGGGCGACAAGCTCGCCGGCCGCCACGGCAACAAGGGCGTGATCGCTCGGATCGTCCCCGAGGAGGACATGCCCTTCCTGGAGGATGGGACGCCGGTGGACGTCGTCTTGAACCCGCTCGGCGTTCCGAGCCGGATGAACATCGGGCAGGTGCTCGAGACCCACCTCGGCTGGGCCGCCCACCATGGCGTCTTCGCCGAGAACGGGGAGCCCAACGGCCCGACCCCCGTGGCGAGCTCCGTCTTCGACGGCGCCACGCCGGAGCAGGTGGACGAGGCGCTCGTCGACTGGACGCGCCAGAACCCCGACTCGCCGATCAAGTTCGTGGTCGACGAGAAGCGGCCGCAAGGCAACCACTGCTCGGGCAAGGCCCGGCTCTTCAACGGCCGCACCGGCGAGCCCTTCGACCAGAAGGTCACCGTCGGCTACATGTACATCCTGAAGCTGCTCCACCTCGTCGACGACAAAATCCACGCGCGCTCGACGGGGCCCTACTCGCTGGTGACGCAGCAGCCGCTGGGCGGCAAGGCCCAGTTCGGCGGCCAGCGCTTCGGCGAGATGGAGGTCTGGGCGCTGGAGGCCTACGGCGCGGCCTACACGCTCCAGGAGATGCTGACCATCAAGTCCGACGACACCGTCGGACGCGTGAAGGCCTACGAGGCGATCGTCAAGGGCGAGAACATCGCCGAGCCGTCGATCCCCGAGTCCTTCAAGGTCCTGCTCAAGGAGATGCAGTCGCTGGCGCTCGACGTCAACGTCATCTCCGAGGAGGGCGCCGAGGTCGAGGTACGGGAGGAGGACGACGAGCTGCTTCGCGCCGCGGAGGAGCTCGGCATCGACCTCTCGCCCGGGTCGCTCCGCGCGGCCGCCCGCCAGCCCACGGCCGAGGAGGCCGAGGAGGGGCAGGAGCGCGTCGACACCGAAGGCGAGCTGACCGTTCCGGCCGACGAGGCGCTGAGCGACCTCGACGAGGCCGCCGCCGGCGAGCTCGAAGAGCTGGGCGGCGCGCCGGCCGAAGCGAACGTGGAAACCGAAGACCGAGCCGAGGGAGAGCGAACTTGATCGACATCAACAACTTCGACGCGATTCGCATCGGTCTCGCGTCGAGCAAGCAGATCAGGGATTGGTCGTCCGGCGAGGTCACCAAGCCCGAAACGATCAACTACCGCACGCTCAAGCCCGAGAAGGACGGCCTCTTCTGCGAGCGCATCTTCGGTCCCACCAAGGACTGGGAGTGCTACTGCGGCAAGTACAAGCGCGTCCGCTACAAGGGCATCATCTGCGAGCGCTGTGGCGTGGAGGTGACGCGCCAGAAGGTCCGCCGGGAGCGCATGGGTCACATCGACCTGGCGGCGCCCGTCTCCCACATCTGGTTCTTCAAGGGCGTTCCGAGCCGCATCGGCTACCTCCTCGACATCGCTCCGAAGGAGCTCGAGAAGGTGCTCTACTTTGCCGCCTCGATCGTCACGCAGGTCGAGGTCGAGCAGCGCGCCGCCGACCTGGCCGACCTCGAGGACAAGGTGCGGGGCGAGTACGAGCGCATCAACGTCGATCGCGACGAGGCGCTCGCCGCGCTCGAGGGCCGGCTTTCGCGCCGGCGCGACTACTTCACGAAGGGCAAGGAGCGCAACTTCGACGAGGACGACGAGTTCTGGGTCCGCGGTCTGACGGCCTGGGCCGAGGAGCAGGGCTTGCCCCCGCTCGAGGAGGCCCGCACGCTCGCGAGCGGCATCTTCCCCGAGGTGGCCCAGACGGTCACCACTGAGGACTCGAAGAAGATCCGCGAGCTCGTGCGCTCGACCGCGGTCCGGGACGACCGGCGGCTGGCGCCGCGCGACACGGAGGCGGTCGGCAACGCCGCCGTCCAGATCCTCGAGGCGCTGGCGCCGCTCGCCAAGCAGGCCGACAAGGCGACGGGCTCCAAGAAGGGCGCGATCACGAAGCACATGAACAAGATCCGCGACGCGCTCCTCGCCGGCGAGGAGCTCGAGGGCGAGGACGCGGAGCTCGTCTCCGGCCTCGACGCCAAGAACCTCGACAAGGCGCGCGAGCTTGGCAACGGGCTGCTCCAGGACGTCCTCGACCAGGCCGAGCCGGGGGCCGACCCCGGCGCCGTCAAGGAGCTCGCCTACGACCTTTGCCTGCGCGAGGGCGCGCGCAAGGAGGACTTCGACGCCCTCTCGCAGTGGGCGCTGAAGGTCCGCGAGATGTACCAGGACATCGAGTCCCGGCGCGGCGACGCGCGGGAGGCGGCGGTCGACTCGGTAGCGCGCCTGGAGCAGACGTGGACGCTCTTCAGCGAGCTCGAGCCGAAGATGATCGTCAACGACGAGATGCTTTTCCGGGAGCTGAAGGACCGCTTCGGCTCGCCGTACGGGTTCGGCGTCTACTTCAAGGGCGGCATGGGCGCGGAGGCAATCCGCGAGCTGCTCAAGGACCTCGACCTCGACGCCGAGGTCAAGGCCCTGCGCGAGACGATCCGCACCTCGAAGGGCCAGAAGCAGCAGCGCGCGATCAAGCGGCTCAAGGTCGTCAACGCCTTCATCACCTCCGAGAACAGGCCGGAGTGGATGGTGCTCGAGGCGATCCCGGTGATCCCGCCCGAGCTCCGTCCCATGGTGCAGCTCGACGGCGGCCGCTTCGCCACGAGCGATCTAAACGATCTCTACCGCCGCGTCATCAACCGAAACAACCGGCTCAAGCGCCTGCTCGACCTCGGGGCGCCCGAGATCATCGTCAACAACGAGAAGCGGATGCTGCAGGAGGCCGTCGACGCCCTCTTCGACAACGGGCGCCGTGGCCGCGCCGTCACCGGCCCGGGCAACCGGCCGCTGAAGTCGCTCTCCGACATGCTCAAGGGCAAGCAGGGCCGCTTCCGCCAGAACCTGCTCGGGAAGCGCGTCGACTACTCCGGCCGGTCGGTGATCGTGTCGGGACCGACGCTGAAGCTACACCAGTGCGGCCTGCCCAAGCTGATGGCGCTCGAGCTCTTCAAGCCGTTCATCATGAGCCGGCTCGTCGAGCGGAAGTCCGTCCAGAACATCAAGGCGGCGAAGAAGTACGTCGAGTCGATGGTGCCTGAGGTCTGGGACGTGCTCGAGGAGGTCATCGCCGAGCATCCGGTGCTGCTCAACCGCGCGCCGACGCTCCACCGCCTCGGCATCCAGGCGTTCGAGCCAGTGCTCGTAGAGGGCAAGGCGATCCAGATCCACCCGCTCGTCTGCCACGCCTTCAACGCTGACTTCGACGGCGACCAGATGGCCGTTCACCTGCCGCTGTCGGCAGAGGCGCAGGCCGAGGCGCGCATCCTCATGCTCTCCTCGAACAACATCCTCTCGCCCGCCCACGGCAAGCCGCTCTCGACCCCGTCTCAGGACATGGTGCTGGGCGGCTACTACCTCACGTACTGCCGCCACGACCTGGGCGCGACGCCTGCCGAGGAGCTCGATCCGAGGCCGCGCCGCTACGGCACCGAGGAGGAGGTCATCCTCGCCCTCGACGCCGGCCAGGTGGGGCTCCAGGATCCGATCGAGTACCGCCGCGGCGGCGAGCTCCTGCTGACGACGCCGGGCAGGGTCATCTACAGCGAGGAGGTCGCCAGGGCCGTGACGGGAGCGATGCCCGACGTCGACCCGGCCTCGGTCGAGTTCATCAATCGGACGCTCGGCAAGAAGGAGACGAACGACTTCGTCACCGCCCTCGTCGACGTCTACGGCGCGGCGGTCATCTCCGTCCTCCTCGACACGATCAAGGAGCTCGGGTTCCACTACGCCACGCAGGCGGGGATCACGATCTCGAAGAACGACATCGTCGTCCCCGAGGAGAAGGACGAGATCCTCGAGACCTACGAGGAGCGGGTCGGCACGATCGAGACGCAGTTCGAGCGCGGCCTCATCACCGAGGAGGAGCGCCACGAGTCGATCGTCAACATCTGGACCGAGGCCACGGACAAGGTCGCCGACGCGATGGAGGCGACGCTCTACGAGCTGAACCCGATCTACATGATGGCCAACTCGGGCGCCCGTGGGTCCTTCAAGCAGATCCGCCAGCTCGCCGGCATGCGAGGGCTGATGGCGAACCCGAAGGGCGAGATCATGGAGCTCCCGATCAAGGCCAACTTCATGGAGGGCCTCTCGGTGCTCGAGTACTTCATCTCGACTCACGGCGCCCGCAAGGGGCTCGCCGACACGGCGCTCAGGACCGCCGACTCGGGCTACCTGACCCGGCGTCTCGTCGACGTCTCTCAGGATGTGATCGTTCGCATCGAAGACTGCGGGAGCGAGGAGGCCGTCCAGCTGCCGGTCCTCGTCCCCGAGGGGCTCAACCGGTCGCTTGCCGGCCGGGTCGCGGCCGTCGACGTCCGCAAGCCGCTGAAGGACGGCAAGCCCGGCAAGACGGTGCTCGTCGCCAAGGGCGAGGAGATCACCTCGCTTCGGCTCCGCGAGCTCGCCGACGGCCTCGAGGAGCACCTCGAGGGCTTCACCGTCCCGGTGCGAAGCGTCCTCAAGTGCAAGAGCGAGTACGGCGTGTGCCGAGCCTGCTACGGCACGTTCCTGGCCACCGGCCAGATGTGCGAGATCGGCGACGCGGTGGGCATCATCGCCGCCCAGTCGATCGGCGAGCCCGGCACGCAGCTGACGATGCGGACCTTCCACACGGGCGGCGTCGCCGGCGCGGACATCACCCACGGCCTCCCGCGCGTCGTCGAGATCTTCGAGGCCCGAAACCCGAAGGGCGCGGCCACGCTTGCGCTGGTCGGCGGCCGGGTGGAGATCGAGGAGACTGACCGCGGGCCGAAGGTGACGGTCCATCCCGACGGCGTCGACGAGGAGGGCGAGCCGCTGCAGCCCAAGGAGTACCAGCTCCCGCGGCGGACGCGCCTCCTGGTCGCGGACGGGGAGGAAGTCGAGGCCGGAGACCCGCTCCACGAGGGGTCGCTTGCGCCGGCAGAGCTCCTGGGCCTGCACTCGAAGTCGGGCAAGGGCTCGACGCCTACCGAGCTGTACCTGGTGGGCGAGGTCCAGAACGTCTACAAGTCGCAGGGCGTCGACATCCACGACAAGCACATCGAGCTGATCGTTCGGCAGATGCTCAAGAAGGTTCGGGTCGAGAACGCCGGCGACACGGATCTCCTGCCGGGTCAGCTCGTGGACAAGACCGTGCTCGAGCGCGAGAACGCGCGTGTGAAGAAGGAGAAGAAGGAGCAGGCGACGTTCGAGCCGCTGATCCTCGGCATCACCAAGGCCTCGCTCGCCACCGAGTCGTTCCTCTCGGCTGCCTCCTTCCAGGAGACCACCAAGGTGCTCACGGACGCCTCGATCGAGGGCAAGATCGACCGCCTCCTGGGGCTGAAGGAGAACGTGATCATCGGCAAGCTGATCCCGGCGGCGACGGGGCTGAAGCAGTACCGCAACGTCGAGATCAAGCCGAGCGACAAGGTCCCTGCCTCCGCACTCGTGCGGCCGCAGACCGAGGAGCAGCTTCTCGCCGCACTGGAGGAGATCGGCTCCGACGGCGAGAGCCTGGGCCTGATCGACATGACCTTCGGGGGCGAGTCCGAGACGAACGGCGGCGACGGCCGCAGCTCGCTCGAGGCGGAGGAGATCCCCGAGGTCGACTCCCCGCTCGACGAGGAGAGCTAGCAACTTCTGAGGGTGTGATCGGGGGCGCCTGCGGGCGCCCCCGGCTCGCTCTGCGCGCGGGAGACTGTTGCGTTTTCCACAGGATCCACAGCGAGATGGGGAGCCTGCGGATGACCTCGGAGGATCCGTGGCGACGCGGGTGCCGAAGCTGCTAGCATGCGGCAAGGTTCGGCTTGGGCCTGCCCCACGCCGACCTTTTGTTGCGTCTGGGCGCCGTCCCAGAGTCACCTCGAAGCGAAGGATCCACACCGCGTGCCAACCGTGAACCAGCTCGTGCGGAAGGGTCGGAAGACCCCTCCGACCAGGGTCAAGACGCCGGCCCTCCGGAACGCCCCGCAGAAGCGGGGGGTCTGCACGCGCGTGTACACGACGACGCCGAAGAAGCCGAACTCCGCGCTGCGCAAGGTCGCGCGCGTACGGCTCACGAACCAGATGGAGGTCGGCGCGTACATCCCCGGCGAGGGGCACAACCTCCAGGAGCATTCCGTCGTCCTCATCCGAGGCGGCCGCGTCAGGGACCTTCCCGGCTTCCGCTACAAGGTGATCCGTGCGGCGCTCGACGCCGGCGGGGTCGCCGAGCGGCGCCAGGGCCGTTCCAAGTACGGCGCGAAGAAGGGCGGTTCTTAACCGATGCCCCGCCGCGCAGAGATTGCCGTCCGCGAGCTCGAGGTAGACCCGCTGTACGGGTCGAAGCTCGTCTCGCAGGTGGTCAACAAGGTGATGCTCGACGGCAAGAAGTCGACGGCCGAGCAGATCGTCTACTCCGCCCTGGAGAAGGTCGGGGAGCGGACCGGCGAGCCTCCGGTCGAGGTGCTCGAGCAGGCCGTCAAGACGGTGACGCCCGTTCTCGAGGTTCGCTCGCGCCGCGTCGGCGGCGCCAACTACCAGGTGCCTGTCGAGGTGCCGCAGCGCCGCGCGCGCACGCTCGCGGTGCGGTGGCTCGTCGGCTTCGCGCGCGACCGTCGCGAGAAGTCGATGGACGAGAAGCTCGCGGCCGAGATCATGGACGCGACCAACCAGCAGGGCGGCGCCTTCAAGCGCAAGGACGACCTCTACCGGATGGCGCAGGCCAACAAGGCCTTCGCCCACTACAGGTGGTAACGGTGGCGGCGGTCAAGACAGGCGGGAAGGTCGGGCTCGACCAGGTCCGCAACATCGGGATCATGGCGCACATCGACGCCGGCAAGACGACGACGACCGAGCGGATCCTCTACTACACCGGCCGCACCCACAAGATGGGCGAGGTGCACGAGGGCGCCGCGGTGATGGACTGGATGGCCCAGGAGCAGGAGCGTGGCATCACGATCACGTCGGCTGCGACGACGGCGTTCTGGGGCGATTTTCGCATCAACATCATCGATACGCCCGGGCACGTGGACTTTACGGTGGAGGTCGAGCGCAGCCTGCGCGTCCTCGACGGGGCGATCGCCGTCTTCGACGCGGTCGCAGGCGTCGAGCCGCAGTCCGAGACCGTTTGGCGGCAGGCCGACCGCTACGGGGTTCCCCGGATCGCCTTCATGAACAAGATGGACCGCACCGGCGCGGACTTCTTCGCAGCCGTGCAGTCCATGGTCGACCGCCTCGGCGCCCATCCGGTCCCCGTGCAGCTGCCGATCGGCCAGGAGGAGCACTTCCGCGGCGTCGTCGACATCGTCGAGATGTCGGGCACCGTCTGGGAGGACGACCTCGGCACCAAGGTGTCGGCCATCGAGATTCCCGAGGAGCTGAAGGAGCAGGCCGACGAGTACCACCACCAGCTGATCGACGCTGTGGCGGAACACGACGAGGAGCTGCTCGAGACCTATCTGACCGACGAGTCCGCAGTGACGCCCGCGATGATCAGGCGCGCGCTTCGCAAGGCGACGCTCGCCATCGCCGTCACGCCGGTCTTCCTCGGCTCCGCCTTCAAGAACAAGGGCGTGCAGCCGCTCCTCGACGCCGTCGTCGACTATCTGCCGAGCCCGCTCGACGTTCCGCCGATCCACGGCGTCGATCCCCGAACGGGGCACGAGCTCTCGCGCCGACCGTCCGAGGACGAGCCGTTCTCGGCGCTCGCTTTCAAGGTGATGAGCGACCCGTACGTCGGCAAGCTGACCTATTTCCGGGTCTACTCCGGCAAGGTCAAGGCCGGCGAGCGGGTGGTGAACGTCTCCACCGGGAAGACCGAGCGCATCGGCCGCCTGCTCCGGATGCACGCGAACCACCGCGAGGAGCGTGAGGAGATCGGCGCGGGCGAGATCGTCGCCGCCGTCGGCCTCAAGGCCACGACCACCGGCGACACGCTCGCCATCGACACTGCGCCGATCCGGCTCGAGTCGATGGAGTTCCCCGATCCCGTCATCTCCGTCGCGATCGAGCCGAAGACGAAGGCCGATCAGGACAAGCTCGGCCAGGGCCTCGCGCGGCTGGCCGAGGAGGACCCGACCTTCCGCGTCCGCACGGACGAGGAGACCGGCCAGACCCTGATCGCGGGAATGGGCGAGCTCCACCTGGAGATCATCGTCGACCGCCTCATGCGCGAGTTCTCCGTCGACGCGAACGTCGGCCGGCCTCAGGTCGCCTACCGCGAGACGATCGGGCGCGCCGTCGAGAAGGTTCAGGGCAGGTTCGTCCGTCAGACGGGCGGCCGCGGCCAGTACGGCCACGCCGTGATCAACATGGAGCCGTCCGAGCCCGGCGAGGGCTACGAGTTCCTCGACCGCATCGTCGGCGGCAAGGTCCCCAAGGAGTACATCCCGTCCGTCGATCTCGGCATCCAGGAGGCCATGGAGGCAGGCGTGCTCGCCGGCTACCCCGTGGTCGACGTGCGTGTCGAGCTGGTGGACGGTTCGTACCACGACGTCGACTCGAGCGAGATGGCGTTCAAGATCGCCGGCTCCATGGCGTTCAAGGAGGCCATGCAGCGGGCGAAGCCGAAGCTGCTCGAGCCGGTCATGTCTGTCGAGGTCGTGACGCCCGAGGAGTACCTCGGGGATGTCATGGGCGACCTCAACTCGCGCAGGGGCCGAGTCGAAGGCCTCGAGCCGCGAGGCAACGCGCAGGCGGTGCGCGCCCGCGTTCCGCTTGCCACGATGTTCGGGTACGCGACGGACCTCAGGTCGATGACCCAGGGCCGCGCGACCTTCACGATGCAATTCGACCGTTACGAGGATGCGCCGCAGTCGGTCGCGGGCGAGATCGTCTCCGCGGCGCAGGGAACGTAGGAAGACACCGGAGGAGCTGATGGCTAAGCAAAAGTTCGAGCGCACGAAGCCGCACGTCAACGTCGGCACGATCGGTCACATCGACCACGGCAAGACGACGCTCACCGCGGCGATCACGAAGGTTCTCGCCGAGCAGGGCACCAACACCGAGGAGCGGGACTTCGCGTCGATCGACAACGCGCCTGAGGAGAAGCAGCGCGGCATCACGATCAACACTGCCCACGTCGAGTACGAGACGGCCAACCGCCACTACGCGCACGTGGACTGCCCAGGTCACGCGGACTACATCAAGAACATGATCACGGGCGCCGCCCAGATGGACGGCGCGATCCTCGTCGTCTCCGCGGCGGACGGTCCCATGCCGCAGACCCGCGAGCACATTCTGCTCGCCCGCCAGGTCGAGGTGCCGTCGATCGTCGTCGCTCTCAACAAGGCGGACATGGTCGACGACCCCGAGCTGCTCGAGCTCGTCGAGATGGAGGTGCGCGAGCTCCTCACGAAGTACGAGTTTCCGGGCGATGACGTCCCCGTCGTGGCCGTCTCGGCGCTGAAGGCGCTCGAGGGCGACGCCGAGTGGACGCCCAAGATCCTCGAGCTCATGGAGGCCGTCGACAGCTACATCCCCGAGCCCGAGCGCGACATCGACAAGCCGTTCCTCATGCCGATCGAGGACGTGATGACGATCCAAGGCCGCGGAACGGTCGTCACCGGCCGCATCGAGCAGGGCAAGATCGAGTCCGGCAACGAGGTCGAGATCGTCGGCATCCATCCCGAGATCGAGAAGACCGTCGTCACCAGCCTCGAGATGTTCCACAAGACGCTGGACTACGCCCAGGCGGGCGACAACGCCGGCGCGCTCCTGCGCGGGACGAAGCGGGAGGAGATCGAGCGCGGCCAGGTTCTCGCCAAGCCCGGCTCGATCACGCCACATACGCAGTTCAACGCCGAGGTCTACGTCCTCTCGAAGGACGAGGGCGGGCGCCACACGCCGTTCTTCAACGGCTACCGCCCGCAGTTCTACTTCCGGACGACGGACGTGACCGGCTCCATCAAGCTGCCCGAGGGCCAGGAGATGGTCATGCCCGGCGACAACACGAACATGGAGATCGAGCTCATCCAGCCGATCGCCATGGATCAGGGGCTCCGCTTCGCCATCCGCGAGGGCGGTCGCACCGTCGGCGCGGGCGTCGTCACGGAGATCCAGAAGTAGGAGACCGGGCTTGCCGCAGCAGAAGATCCGCATCCGCCTCAAGGGGTACGACCACTCCCAGCTCGACCGCTCGGCGCTCTCGATCGTCGAGACGGCGCAGCGCACCGGCGCAACGGTGACCGGGCCGGTGCCGCTGCCCACCGAGAAGAACGTCTACACGGTGATCCGAAGCCCGTTCAAGGACAAGGACTCCCGTGAGCACTTCGAGGTGCGCACGCACAAGCGCCTGATCGACATCCACTCGCCGACTCCGAAGACGGTCGACTCCCTGATGCGCCTGGATCTTCCCGCAGGCGTCGACATCGAGATCAAGCTCTAGATGGTGATGAAAGGCATCGTCGGCAAGAAGCTCGGCATGACGCAGGTCTTCGACGAGGAGACCGGCGTGCTCACGCCCGTGACGGTGATCGAGGCGGGGCCGTGCCCTGTCGTCGCCGTGCGGACGACCGAGGCCGACGGCTACGACGCCGTCCAGCTCGCGTTCGACGAGGTGTCCGAGCGCAAGCTCACGAAGCCCGAGCTCGGGCATCTCGCCAAGAACAACGTCGGTCCGCACCGGCGGCTGGTGGAGCTCCGCGGGCTGAGCGAGCTCGCTCCCGGGGAAACCGTCACCGTCGAGGCGTTCGAGCCGGGCGAGAAGGTCAAGGTGACCGGCGTCTCGATCGGCAAGGGCTTCCAGGGAACGATCAAGCGGCACAGGTTCCATCGCGGTCCCGTCTCCCACGGCTCGCACAACGTCCGCGCTCCCGGGTCGATCGGCGCCTCCGCGACGCCTTCGCGGGTGTTCAAGGGCCAGAAGATGGCCGGTCAGATGGGTGCGCAGACGGTGACTCAGGTCGGGCTCACGGTCGTCGACCGTGACGTGGAGCACAACCTGCTCCTCGTCAAGGGCGCCGTCCCGGGCCACAAGAACGCCTTTGTCGTGGTGAGAGAGGACGTGCGCTAGTGCCCATTCAGGTAATTCAGCCCAGATTCTGCGTCGCGAGCACCAAGCCAGAGGCCGCACTCGCGCGCAGCCAAGGCCGGGAGCCTTGGCAAGGGCGAGGGTGGGCTCTGGCTCCGTGTGATCGCGGGGCAGAAGCGGGCTCGTATTGCCTGGAGGGGCACTAATGGCCGCGCCGAAGGCACCCCTGCTCGACGCAGCGGGCAAGAAGTCGAAGAACGTCACCCTCGCCGAGGACGTGTTCGCGGTTGACGTGAAGCCGCATCTCGTCCACGAGGCCGTGCGGGCCGAGGCCGCAGCCGCGCGCTCCGGCACCCGGGCAGCCAAGAGCCGCGGGCTCGTCTCGGGCGGCGGCGCGAAGCCGTGGCGCCAGAAGGGCACCGGCCGCGCGCGCGCAGGCACGATCCGGGCTCCGCAGTGGACGGGCGGCGGCGTCGCGTTCGCGCCGCGGCCGCGCAGCTTCGACCTCAAGGTCAACCGCAAGGCGCACCGGGCGGCTTTTCGCGCCGCGCTCTCCGATCACGCCAAGCGGGGGACCCTCGCGGTGATCGACGGCGGCGCCTTCGAGGAGCCCTCGACGCGGGACGCTGCTGCGCTCCTCGCCGCGTGGGGCGCCGACCTGCCGCTGCTCGTGATCGTGCAGCCCGAAGAGGAGGCGCTCACGAAGAGCTTCCGCAACCTGACGAAGGCGCTGGTCGTCGAGCCCTCGCAGCTCGAGGTCGGCGCGATCGTCTGGGCCCGCTCGGTGCTCGCCACCGAAGGGGCGCTCGAGCGGGTCACCGAGGTGGTGTCGAAATGAGCCTCGACCCGCGCCAGGTCATCATCACCCCGGTCGTCTCGGAGAAGAGCTACAGCCTGATCGAGGACAACAAGTACTCGTTCCGGGTTCACCCGAAGGCGCACAAGACGCAGATCCGCCAGGCCGTCGAGGAGCTCTTCGACGTCAAGGTGGTCGCGGTCAACGTCCTCAAGGTGCAGCCGAAGCCGAAGCGGCGCGGCTGGACGCGAGGATCGAAGCCCGGCTGGAAGAAGGCGATCGTCCAGCTCCGCCCCGGCGACAAGATCGAGATCTTCGAGGGAGCCGCGGTCTGATGGCCCTCCGCAAGTACAAGCCCACGTCGCCGGGCCGGCGCTTCCGCTCGGTCTCCTCCTTCGAGGAGATCACGAAGACCGCGCCGGAGAAGAGCCTGCTCGAGCCCGTGAAGCGTAAGGGCGGCCGCAACAACCAGGGCCGCATCACCACGCGCCACCAGGGCGGCGGGCACAAGCGCCGCTACCGGGTGATCGACTTCAAGCGGCGCAAGGACGGCGTGCCGGCGAGAGTCGCGGCGATCGAGTACGACCCCAACCGGTCGGCCCGCATCGCGCTGCTCCACTATGCCGACGGCGCCAAGGCCTACATCCTCGCGCCCGCCGGCCTCCGGGTCGGCGCGCGGGTCGAGTCCGGCCCCGAGGCCGACATCAAGCCCGGCAACGCGCTCCCGCTCACGAACATCCCGACCGGCACGCTCGTCCACAACGTCGAGCTGAAGCCGGGACGCGGCGGCCAGCTCGCGCGGAGCGCCGGCTCGGGCATCCAGCTCGTCGCCAAGGACGACGGCTACGGGGTGCTGCGCCTGCCCTCCGGCGAGATGCGCCGGGTACCTCTCGCCTGCCGCGCCACGGTCGGCCAGGTAGGGAACACGGACCACGAGAACGTCTCGAGTGGGAAGGCGGGCCGCAGTCGCTGGCTCGGCAAGCGCCCCACGGTGCGTGGCTCCGCCATGAACC
>JBOHAB010000020.1:0-20210 GCA_050697655.1 Gaiellaceae bacterium | reverse complement strand
CGGCAAGCTCGAGCGCCCCAGCCGCCTCTTCGTCCACACCCAGGGCGGCCCAGGCCAGGTGCCAGGCCCAGCGCTCGGGATCGCGACCCCGGACAGCTTCGGCGAGCGCGCGATGCGCGGCCCGGCGCTCGGAGGGCGGGGCACCGTGGAACACCGCCGAGCGCACGAGCGGGTGGCGGAAGGAGATTCTCCCCTCCACGATCGCGATCAAGCCGGCGTCCTCCGCGTCCTCGAGGGCGGCAGGCTCGATCCCGAGCGTCACGAGCGCAGTCGCGACCGGCTCGAGCTCGGTGGAGAGCGAGACGGAGGCGACCACCAGCGCGCTTTGGGACTCAGCGGGAAGCGTCTCGGCGCGCCAGGCGAACGCCCGCTCGAGGGTGGCGCCGGCGGGCAAGGGCTCGGGGAGCAGCTCGCGGCCGGCCAGCTGGTCGGCCGTGAGGAGGCTCCGTACCTCGAGCAGAGCCAGCGGGTTTCCTCGCGTCGCTTCCCACAGGCGCCGGGCGACCTCGGGTGCGACATCCTGCTCTCCGCCGGCCAGCAGGCTGACGGCCTCGTCGACGGCCAGTCCGCCGAGCTCGAGGCGCTCGATCCCCGGCGGGTCGAATGTGTGACCCTCGCTGTCGCGGACGGCGAAGAGAATCGCCGCCGAGTCGGCCTCGAGCCGCTTCGCCGCGAAGAGGAGAGCGTCTGTCGTCGCGCGGTCGAGCCACTGAGCGTCGTCGACGAGCAGGAGCAGCGGATTCGACTCGGCAGCGGCGGCGAGAAGGCTCAGCGTCGCGGCGCCGATCGTGAAGCGATCGTGCTCCTGGGGGTCGCAGAGCCCGAGAGCGCTTCGGAGCGCCTCGGCCTGTTGGGCCGGAATCTGATCGAGAAGGTCGAGGAGCGGGCGCAGCAGCTCGAGGAGACCGGAGAATTGAAGCTCGGCTTCGGACTCGACCCCGAGCGCGCGAATCACCGTCATGCCCTCGGCGCGCTCGACGGCGTGCTCGAGCAGCGCCGTCTTTCCGATCCCGGCCTCACCGCGAATGACGAGAGCGGCGCTGCGCCCCCGCCGGGCCCGGTCGAGCAGCTCGCCGACGACACCACGCTCGTGTCCACGTCCAACGAGCACGGCCTCAACGGTAGCCATGGTTCCTCCGCTCAACAAGGCGATTGCCCGCTAGACGCACCTGAAGGAGTGGTTCTTCCCGCTCACCGAGCGAGGATCTGCGCCAACGACCTCGTGTTGACGATGTCGGCGGCGGTCGCCCAGCCGCGTCTCGCCGTCGCGATCGCCAGCTCCATGTTCGTGAGCCCGCGGACGGAGTGGGCGTCGGTCGAGGCGACGACCGGCACTCCGGCCTCGACCGCCAGCCGAATCTCGGGGCCCGAGAGATCGAGGCGGGGCGCCAGGCCGTTCGTCTCCAGGGCGACGCCGGTCTCGAGAGCCACCTCGAACACGGTCTCGAGGTCGAGGGCGTTCGGAGGGCGCCGGTTGATAAGTCGTCCCCGTGGATGGCTCAGGCATCTGACGGCCGGGTGACGCATCGCCTCGGTCACCTTGCGGGTCAGCGGCTCCCGCGCCTCTCGCTGGCCCGCGTGGAGGCTCAGCTGCACCCACTCGAGCTCGGCGAGAACGTCGTCCGGGAGGTCGAGGCTGCCGTCGGCGCGGATGTCCACCTCCGTCCCGCGCAGGACCCGAAAGGGAGCGAGCTGCTCGTTCGCCTGCGCGATTTCCTCGGCCTGGCGCCGGAGGTCGTCGGCGTCGAGGCCGGGAACAACCCGCACGTTTCGGGTGTGGTCGCAGACGGCCATGTACTCGTAGCCGCGGTCGCGGGCCGCGGTCGCCATCTCGAGGACCGACGCCCTTCCGTCCGACCACGTCGTGTGGCAGTGCAGGTCTCCGCGGACATCGGCGAGCTCGACCAGGCGAGGCGGGTCGCCGCGGAAAGGCTCCTCCCGCAGCTCCGGCGGACACCAGGGGAGCCCCAGCGCCGCATAGACCCCCGCTTCGTCGGCCGCCGAGGGGAGCGGCCCGAGCGCGTCCACGTACGCCTTCGTGCCCGTCGCTCGCAGGAGCGCCGTGCCGAAGGAGGCCGGCTCGGCGACGACCAGCTCGACCGGAACGCCCTCGACGGTCACGCCGAGGGCTCTCTGCGGCTCCCGTTCCACAATCGCTACGAGGGCGGCGAGCTTCGCGAAGCGCTGCAGCACCTCAGCCGGCCGAGCCGAGGCGACGACAACCGAGAGCTCGCGGCACACGTCAGCCCATCGCAGCGCATCGCCGGCGACCTCGCCGCCGAGCGCTTCGGCGATTCCCTCCGTGAGCGCTCGCGCTTCGGGGAGGAGCAGCCCGCGCCGTTCGGGCCGGGGCGGCTCGTCGAGACGATCGAGTATCCGCCGCTCCGTCTTTGGCCCGATCCCGGCGACTTCGCGCAGCCTCCCCGCGCGCGCCGCCTCCCGGAAGTCGCTTGCGCTGTGGACGCAGAGCGACCGTCCGATCTCGAGCATCCGCTGGGGGCCGATGCCGAGGAGTCGACCGAAGCCGACGAGCTCGGGGCTGACCGTCTGCTCGAGCTCATCGAGCTCGGCGATCCGGCCGGTGGCGACGAGCTCGCGCAGTCGCTCGGCAATTCCCGTCCCGACGCCGCGCAGCTCCTCCACCCTCCCCGCCCGCACGAGCTCCTCGACCGGCGCGCGAGTCTCACGGATGGTCTCCGCCGCGCGCCGGTACGCGCGCGCCGTGTAGCGGCTGGAGCCTGCGAGCTCGAGCAGGACGGCGAACGACTCCAGGCGCTCCGCGATCGCCGCGTTGTCGAGGGGCGCCATCGGCAACAGAATGCCTGCCCTGGGACGTTTGCGGCTTGGAGTGGGGGGAACAAGAGCCCGCTCTCGTCGAAGCCAAGGAGGACCAGATGGCAAGCATCAACAAGCTCTCGGAGCAGATGATCGACCTGGCTGAACGGTTGGCGGACGTAAACGAGGCCGCCCAAGGCCGGAGCAGAAAGCGAAGCGTGCGGGCACGTTGGCTCGTGCTCCCGGCCGCCGGCGCGGGGCTCTACGCGCTCGGGACGAGCCGCGCCTTCACGCGCCAGGCCAAGAACGTCGTGGCGCAGGCCAAGGATCGAGCCTCCGACCTGCCTGAGGAGCTGCTGAGTCGTGTCCAGCAGGCCACCGGCGTGACCAACAGCTCCAAGAACGGCCGCCGTTCCACGCGGTCGACATCGAGCCGGACGAGCAGCCGGCGCAAGACAAGCTCCGCCCGCTAGGCCTCTCTGCCGACAGCAGGCTTGCTCGGTGCCGCTGTCGAACTGATCCCGAATGCGCACCATGTTCGCGTTCTACGTCGCAGTGATTTCTGCTGGGCTCGTCCTCTACATCATGGTCGGCCTCGCCCACCTCTGACCCAACGCGGCGCTGGGCTCGCGACAACACTCTCTCGCTCGTCTTCCTCGTCCTCTTCCTCGCCGCGCTCGTCGGCCAGTCGATTGCCGGACAGAGGCTCTTCAACGAGCAGCAGCTCCAACACGGGGGGGACGAGATCTCCTACGCGCGCTATCTCATCTCTTCTCATTTCGGCTCGGCAGTCCTGGAGAACTGGCAGTCGGAGTACCTCCAGTTCGCGCTCTTCATCTTCGCGACGGTCTGGCTCGTCCAGCGCGGCTCAAACGAGTCCAAGCGACCTGACGACGCTGGACGCGAGTCCGACCAGAAACAGCTCATCGGACCGCACGCTCAACAGGGCTCGCCCCGCTGGGCAAGGGCCGAGGGCTGGGGGCGGCGCCTCTACGAGAACTCCCTCATCCTCGTGATGACCGCCATCTTCCTCGCCGCCTGGTTCGGCCAGTCGCTGACCGCCTGGAACGAGTACAACGCCGAGCAGCAGGAGCACGGCGGAGCTTCGGTCTCCTGGCTGGGCTACCTGGACCGGGCCGATTTCTGGGAGAAGACGCTGCAGAACTGGCAGTCCGAGTTCCTCGCCGTCGGAACGATGGCCGTCTTTACGATCTACCTGCGCCAGCGCGGTTCCCCCGAGTCGAAGCCGGTGGGAGCGCCCCACGACCAGACGGGCACCTCGGGCTAGAGGCCCGCAAAGGCGAGCGTCTCCTCGAGGCTGCGGACTCCCTCGACGGCGCCGACGGCCGTCGTTGCGAGCGCGCCGACCGCGTTGGCAAGACGGGCCGAGCGCTCGAGCGGCCAACCCGCGAGGCGGCCGTACAGGAGCCCGGCGGCGAAGGCGTCACCTGCTCCCGTGCCGTCGACGGCGTCCACGGGAAACGCCTCGAGAGCTCCCTCGAAGCCCTCTCCCGAGGCGTAGCAGCCCGCGGAGCCGCACTTGAGCACGACCTCTCCGACGCCTCTCTCCCGAAGCCACGCCGCGACCGGCGCGGGCTCCTCCTCCCCGCTGATTGCGCGGCCCTCGGGCAGGCTGGGCGCGAACAGGTCGACGTGGGTCAGGGCGGGAAGAACGCGCTCCCAGCGTCCGGTCGCGTCCCACACCGTGTCGAGGCTCGTGAAGAGCCCGCGCGCCCTCGCCTCGGCCAGCAGACGCGCTCCGGGCTCGCCGTCGAGCGCCTCCATGACAAGGGCGCCTGCGAGATGGAAGCACCGCCCCGAGAAGAGGTACGAGCGGTCGAGCTCTTCCTCCCGCACGCTCGCGCTCGCGCCCGGCAGATGGAGAAACGTCCGCTCGCCCGAGGAGTCGACGAGCACGACGGTGGCCGAGGTCGCGGCGGCGGGGTCCGTGAGGACGCCGTCGCGGCCGACGCCGCGCTCGTCGAGCAGGCCGAGCAGGAACGTCCCGAGGGCGTCGTCGCCTACCTTGCCCGCGACTCCGGCGGAGAGGCCGAGCCGCGTGAGGGCGCTCGCCGTGTTGAGCGCGCAGCCGCCGCCGTGGAGCGAGATCTCGTCCACGAGCCCCAGCGAGCCGCGCTCGGGAAGCTCGTCGACCGGTCGGGCGATGGCGTCGGCCACCAGGATTCCGAGACAGACGACGTCCATGGCGGACGGATAACGTATCCCGGTGGGCTCGGCATGAGGGTGCAGTTCGTGCGCGACGTCGAGGCTGCGGTCGGCTCGGGCGGCGTGATCACCGAGCCGGAGCAGCTTCGTACCTACGAGTGCGACGGGCTCACGGGCCACCGGGTCGTGCCCGGGCTGGTCGCGCTGCCGGCGAGCACGGAGGAGGTTCAGGCAGTCGTTCGCCTGTGCGCGCGCGACGGCATCCCCTTCGTCGCCCGTGGCGCCGGAACGGGGCTCTCCGGGGGCGCGCTGCCCGTCGCCGAGGGGATCGTCATCTCGCTCGCGCGCATGGATCGCATCCTCGACGTCGACCTGGAAGGTGCGCGGGTCATCGTCCAGCCGGGCGTGACGAACCTCGCGGTCACCGAGGCCGTCGCTTCCCACGGCTTCTTCTACGCGCCCGACCCGTCCAGCCAGCAGGTCTGCACGATCGGAGGAAACGTTGCCGAGAACTCAGGAGGGGCGCACTGCCTCAAGCACGGCTTCACCGTCAACCACGTGCTCGAGGCAGAGATCGTCCTTCCGGACGGGGAGCTTGTCAGGCTGCGCGCAGGAGATCCAGGGCCAGACCTGCTCGGCGCCTTCGTCGGCTCCGAGGGCACGCTCGGCGTCGCCACCGAGATCGTCGTCAAGGTGCTCCGGCGGCCGGACGCCGTTCGCACGCTCCTCGCCGGCTTCGACTCCACCGACCAGGCAGGCGCAGCCGTGTCGGGAGTGATCGCCGCACGCATCCTCCCTGCCGCCATCGAGATGATGGACCGGCTCACGATCGAGGCCGCCGAAGCGGCCGTGCAGCCGGGCTATCCGGACGTCGCCGCCGTCCTCATCGTCGAGCTCGACGGGCTCGCCGTTCAGGTCGAAGACGATCTCGCGGCGGTCGAGGCGATCTGCCTCGCATCCGGCGCCGTCGAGATCCGGGCGGCGGCCGACGACGCCGAGCGGGCGCTCCTCTGGCTCGGCCGCAGGTCGGCCTTCGCGGCGATGGGCAGGGTGAGCCACGACTACTACGTCCAGGACGGAGTCGTCCCGCGAACGCGCCTGCCCGAGGTGCTGCGCCGCATCGCCGAGCTCGAGCGAGAGCACGGGCTTCGGGTCGGCAACGTCTTCCATGCCGGCGACGGCAACCTGCACCCGCTGGTCCTTTACGACGGCCGCGAGGAAGGCCAGGCCGAGCGCGCCCAGGTGCTGGCTGAGGCCATTCTGGACGCCTGCATGGACGCGGGAGGCTCGCTGACCGGCGAGCACGGGATCGGGGTCGACAAGGCCTGCGCGATGCCGAGCATGTTCGGCCCCGACGATCTCGAGGCCATGAGCCGCCTGCGGCGCGGCTTCGACCCAGTGGGCCTGGCCAACCCCGGCAAGGTCTTCCCCACCCCGCGCCTGTGCGGCGAGGTGCCGGGCCCGTACCGGGCCCATCCCCTGGAGAGAGCAGGACTTGCCGAGCGTCTTTGAAGCCGAGCCGCTGACGATCGCCCAGGCCGGCGAGATCCTCGGGCAGGCGTCTCGCGAGGGGCAGCGCGTCTCGATCGAGCGCGCGGGCGGCGAGCTCGTCGTCTCGTCCCGCTATCTCAACCGCCTGCTCGAGCACGAGGCCGGCGACCTCACGGTCACCGTCGAGGCGGGGATCCGCCTCTCGGCGCTGAACGAGCGCCTGGCCGGGCACGGCCAGATGCTCGCCCTCGACCCTCCGGGCGACCCGACCGTGGGCGCGGCGATCGCGGGCGACCTCTTCGGACCACGGGCCTACCGGTATGGGCGCGCGCGCGACCTCCTCCTTGGGGTCACGGTCGTTCTCGCGGACGGAACCGTCGCCAACGCCGGCGGCAAGGTCGTCAAGAACGTCGCCGGCTACGACCTGGCCAAGCTCTTCTGTGGCTCGCACGGGCGCCTGGGGCTGATCGCGCGGGCGAGCCTGCGCCTACACCCCCGTCCCGAGGCAAGCCGCACGCTCGTCGTCCCCGTCGCCGCGCCGGACGACGCGCAGGCCCTCGTGCGCGCGCTGCTCCACTCCACGCTCACCCCAAGCGCGGTGGATCTCGTCTGGAACGAGCAGCGATCCATCCTCGCCCTCCTCTTCGAGGGTGGCGAGGCGGCGACGTCTGCCCAGCTCGAGCAGGGGCGTGGGCTGCTCGGCGGAGACGCGGACGGCGCGGTCTGGAACGAGGTGACGGCGCGGCAGCTCGGCTCCCGCTCACGGGGTGTGTTCTCGGCGGGCGAGCTCGCGTCTGCGCTCGAGGAGCTGCCCCAGGCACTCGTTCGGATCGGCCCCACGTGCTTCGCGTACCTGCCTCAGCCCTACGAGCAGCAGTGGCCCGCGCTCGCCGAACGGGTGCGGGCCCAGTTCGACCCGGACGGAATCCTCGCGTGACGGCGATCGACCGTGAGCTGATCAGCACCTGCGTCCATTGCGGCTTCTGCCTGCCGACGTGCCCGACCTGGGGACTCTGGCGGGAGGAGATGGACTCGCCGCGCGGGCGCATCTACTTGATGGAAGGGCTCGCCGACGGCACGCTCCGGCTCAACCCGACGGTCGTCGAGCACTTCGATCGCTGCCTCGGCTGCATGGCCTGCGTCACCTCCTGCCCGTCCGGCGTCCTCTACGACCGCTTGATCGAGCAGACGCGCGCGACCATCGAGCGGGAGTACCATCGCCCGCGCCGCGAGCGTGCCCTTCGATCCGCCGTCCTCGCCGTCGTCCCGCACCCGCGCCGCCTGCGCACGGCGCTGCGGCTGGCTCCGGCAGGGCGGAGGGTTCCCCTCCCCGGCCTTCTGCGGCCGCTCGCCGACCTGGCGCCGCCCTGGCGCTCGGGAGCCAAGGCGCCCGAGCTAACGCAGCCGGTGGGAGAGCGGGCGGCCGGTCGCGTCGGGCTTCTCACCGGCTGCGTCCAGCGCGTCCTCTTCGGCGACGTGAACGCGGCCACGGCCCGCGTCCTCGCCGCCTACGGCTTCGAGGTGGCCGCCCCGCGTGCTCAGGGCTGCTGTGGCGCGCTGGCGGTGCACGCCGGGCGGCGGGACCAGGGCCTGGATCACGCCCGGCGGACAATCGACGCGTTCGAGCAGGCGGACGTCGACCTCGTCGTCTCCAACGCCGCCGGGTGCGGCTCGAACCTCAAGGACTACGCCCACCTGCTCGCCGACGATCCGGTCTACGCCGAGCGAGCGGCCGCCTTCTCGGCCCGGGCCCGCGACGTCTCCGAGCTCCTGGCCGGGCTCGAGCCGCGCGCCGAGCTGAAGCCGCTCGAGCTCCGCGTCGCGCTCCAGGACTCCTGCCACCTCGCCCACGCGCAGGGCGTGCGGACCGAGCAGCGCGCCGTCCTCGCAGGGATTCCGGGCCTCAGCGTCGTCGAGCCCGGCGACCAGGCGCTGTGCTGCGGCAGCGCCGGCATCTACAACCTCGTGCAGCCGGAAGCCTCCCTCGAGCTGGGCCGGCGCAAGGCCGAACGGGTGCTGGCCGTCGACCCAGACGCATATGCGGCCGCCAATCCCGGCTGCATCGTCCAAGTGACCGCCGCTCTCCGGCGGGCCAGGCACCCGCTCCCGGCGTTCCACCCGGTGGAGCTAATCGACGCGTCGCTCCGCGGCGCGGACGCCGGCGAGCTCCTCGCGCAGGCACGCCGCTGACCTGTCTGCGAGAGCCACGCCCGGGGTCAGGCCCCGGGCGTGGCCTCAGCGGACATGGCGCTCAGGGGCACTACCGAGGACGTTGCTTGCGACTCGAGAGCCGCGGTGAAAAGGCGGTGGGTCACGGCGGCCTCCTCCGGGGTGGCGCAGTGGAAGGGCTGGCGCATGCCGTCTCGCCCGTGGGCGAGCTCGTCGAGGAAGGCTGCCCACATCTGCAGGATCGCGTCGGAGAAGCCGAACTCGAAGATCACGCCGGTGATCGACGGGTAGGCCGACTCCGAGCCCAGGTCGAGGACGTTCCAGGCCTGCGGCCCTCCTGGCTCGTAGGCCATCCAGCGCAGCGTCTTGGGCTGCTTGGTCGTGTAGGCGATCGACCCCTCGGTCCCGTCCACCTCGATGATCCAGGTGTTCGCCTCACCGGGGGCGATCCGCTTGGTCTCGATCCGAAGCGGGAACGGGACGCCGTCCTCCTCCGCCCGGCAGAGGAGCACCGCGTTGTCCCATGTGTCGCACGGAGCCGTGCCGCCCCGGCCGTCCGGCCGCTCACGAACGACGTCGGAGAGGATCGCGCGCACGTCGCTCGGGAACCAGCCGGCACGCAGAGGCAGGTGGAGCGCGTGCATGCCGAGGTCGCCCAGGACCCCGTACTCGCCGTTCTCGGCGGCGCGCCGCTTCCAGTTGATCGGCTTCTGCGGATCGAGGTCGCTCGAGTGCAGGAAAGCCGACCGCACCTCGAGCACGCGGCCGTAGCGGCGCTCGGCGATCCAGCGCCACACGCGTTGCCCTCCCGGGTAGAAGGGAAGCTCGGACGAGCAGCGGACGAGGAGCTCGGGATGCGCGTCGATCTCGACGCCGATTGCACGGTTCGCAGCCAGGTCGATGCCGAACGGCTTCTCGCCGAGGAGGTGCTTTCCCGCCCGGAGCGAGGCGGTGTAGATCTCCTCGTGAAGGCGGTGCGGGACGGCGCAGTAGACCGCCTCGATCGAGTCGTCGGCGAGCAGATCGCGGTAGTCGGAGAGGAGCCGGGGCGCCGGCTCGAGGCGCTCGTACCAGGCGAGCACGTCAGGATTGACGTCGCAGACAGCCGCCAGCTCTGGCCGGACGCCGTGAGCCTCGATGTGCGCCCACCGGGCTGCGGCGCTCGCGAACTCGCGCCCCATCAAGCCGCCGCCGACGACCCCGACGCGGACGACGCGCTCAGGCACGGGCGGCGAGGCCCGCAAGCGCCTGCTCGGCGGACGAGCCCTCGTGCACGATCGCCATGAGCGCGCGGGTCATGCCGACGGGATCCTCGTGCTGGACGACATTGCGCCCGTAGACGATCCCGGCGGCGCCCTGTTGGAGCACCGCCTCGGTGCGGCGAAGGATCTCCTCGTCAGGAGCCCGTCCGCCGCCGCGAACGAGCACGGGCACGCGGCCCGCCGCCTCCACGACGCGCCCGTAGTCGTCGAGGTCGGCGGTGGGGTCTGCCTTGATCACGTCTGCGCCGAGCTCGACGGCCTGGCGCACGAGCGTCACCACCGTGTCGGCATCCCCGTTCACGCCGTAGCCGGCATCGCCCTGCTTCATCGCCAGCGGCTCCACCATCAGCGGCATCCCGAGCGGGTCGCAGGTTGTTCGCAGCGTCGAGACGTTGCGGACGCACCGCCGGTGGAGCTCGGGCTCCCCGGGCAGCGAGAGCAGGTTGACGACCACGCAGGCCGCGTCGAGGCGAACCCCGCGCACCACAGCGTCCTCGACGAGCTCGCTCCAGAGCACCTTCGGAGGAGCGGGCCCGTACACGTTCGCGACGTCGGTGCGCAGAACGAGTGCCGGCTTGCGAGGGCCGGGCAGCCGCTGCAGGAGCGGCGCCTGGCCGGGTGAGAGCTGGATGGCGTCGGGCCCCGCCTCTACGAGTGTTCGCACGGCCTGCTCGAGGTTCTCGATCCCGAGCAGGAACGAAGGCTCGCCGAAGAAGCCGTGGTCGACGGCGACGTCGAAGCAGCGGCCGTCTGCGGCGAAGAGCCGGTTGAGGCGCTCACTAGCGATACGCGATCTCCTCGCGCCGGCCCGAGTCGCTCGAGCGCACGATCGCGTCGCAGATCTCGGCAGCCCGGTAGCCGTCCTCGAACGTCGCGCCGTGCGGCCCGACCTCCCCGTCCTCGGCGATCGCCGTCAGCAGGTGATGGAGCTCGTGCACGAACGAGTGCTCCCAGCCGATGATGTGGCCGTGCGGCCACCAGTGCCCCCAGAAGGGGTGGTCGGCCTCGGAGACGAGCACGCTCCGGAACCCCTGAGCCCGGTCAGCCGGCTTCGAGTCGCGCAAGTACACCTGCAGCTCGTTGAGACGCTCGAGGTCGAAGGCGATCGAGCCCTTCGAGCCGTTGATCTCCCAGGCGAAGGCGTTCTTGCGGCCGGGGCAGAAGCGTGAGGCCTCGATCGTGCCGACGGCACCGTTCTCGAACGTGACGACCGACTCGAACGCGTCGTCGACGTCGCGCCCCTCCTTGAACGTCCGCGTGGCCCCGCTGACGGACTCGACCTCGCCGACGAGGTAGCGGGCCAGGTCGACCACGTGCGCCCCCAGGTCGCCGAGCGCGCCCGAACCGGCGGCCGCGCGATCGAAGCGCCACACCTCGTCGTCGATGTCCCCCCACTCCTGGAGATAACGGCCTCTGAAGTGGTAGACGTCGCCCAGGTCGCCGGCCTCGAGCAGCTCGCGCGCGAGGCGCACGGCCGGGACGAAGCGGTAGTTGAAGGCGCACATGTGCTTGACGCCTGCGGCGGCGACTCGCTGCCAGACCTCGTGGCTCTCGTCGGCGGTGCGCGCGAGCGGCTTCTCGCAGACGACGTGCTTGCCGGCTTCGGCCGCGGCGATCGTCGGCTCTGCGTGGAGATCGTTTGGACCGCTGTTGTCGAAGAGCTCTATCTCGTCGTTCGCGAGCAGCTCGTGCCAGTCTGTCGTGTAGCCCTCGAAGCCGTAGCGGCGGGCAGCCTCGGCGACCGCCTCCTCGGTCCTCCCGGAGACCACGACGAGCCGCGGCACGAGCGGAGGGGGCCAAGTCATGTACGCGATCTTCCGGTACGCGTTCGAGTGGGCCTTGCCCATGAACGCGTAGCCGAGCATGCCGACCCCGATCGTCCGGGTCTCGGCCAGGTCGCCGGCCCTGCCCATCGTGAGGAAACCGATCTCGCGCTCGTCGGGCATCGTCAGCTCCCCTCGTAGGCGGCGTCGAAGGCGAGCGCGGACGGGACGAAGTCGCTTCTGCGGACGAAGGCCAGCGCATCTTGCGCGCCCCACTCGCGGTCCATCCCGGCATCCTCCCACTCGATCGAGAGCGGGCCTTCGTAGCCGATCCGGTTGAGCGCGCGGAAGAGCGACTCGAAGTCGACGTCCCCGTGCCCCGGCGAGACGAAGTCCCAGCCGCGCCCGACCTCGCCGAAGTTCAGGTGACCGCCGAGGATCGAGCTCCTGCCGTCGAGAGTCTTCTTCGAGTCCTTGACGTGGACGTGGTAGACGCGGTCGGCGAACTCGGCGACGAACGCTGCGGAGTCGAGCGACTGGTGGGCGAAGTGGCTCGGGTCGAAGTTGATGCCGAAGCCCTCGCGGCGGTCGATCGCCTCCAGCGTCTTGCGGGTTGTGACGAAGTCGTAGGCGATCTCGGTGGGATGAACCTCCAGCCCGTAACGGACGCCCTCCGCCTCGAAGACGTCGATGATCGGGGTCCAGCGCTCGGCGAAGTCCTGGTAGCCCGCTTCGACCGCCTCGAAGTCGTTCGGCGGAAACGAGTAGAGCAGGTGCCAGATCGACGAGCCCGTGAAGCCGTTCACCTGGGTGACGCCGAACCGGGCGGCCGCCCGCGCGGTGTCCTTTACCTTGTCGGCGGCTCGCTGACGCACTCCTTCCGGGTCGCCGTCGCCCCAGACGTCGGGCGGGAGGATCGCCCGGTGGCGCTCGTCGATGGGATCGCACACGGCCTGGCCGACCAGGTGCGTCGAGATGGCCCAGCACTGCAGCTCGTGCCGCTCGAGAAGCTCGCGGCGGCCGTCCACGTACGCGGGGTCGGCGAGCGCCGCGTCGACGTCGAAGTGATCGCCCCAACAGGCGAGCTCGAGGCCGTCGAAGCCCCAGGCAGACACCTTGCCGGCGAGCTCCTCGAGGGGCAGGTCGGCCCACTGGCCGGTGAAGAGCGTGACTGGACGTGCCATTCGCTGTCCTCCTTAGGCGGTGGTGGGGGCGGCGGTCTGCGGGCTCTCGGCCAGGATGAGGTTGACGCCTGCGTCTTCGTACTCCTCGACCATCTTGCGCGGTAGACCGTCGTCGACCACGAGGGCGTCGAGCTCCTCCGCGCGCGCGATCGAGAGCAGGGCCGAGACGCCGAACTTGGACGAGTCGATGAGGCCGATCGTCTTCGTGGAGGAGGCGGAGGCGGCCTTGAGCGTGTCGGCAAGCGCGCGCCGGGTCGTAGTCAGCCCGTTCTCGAGCGTGATGCCGCCGGCGGAGACGAACGCCGTCTCCATGTTGAGGCCGACGAGGAACTCGGCCGCCCAGCGGCCGCCGATCATATGGAGCGTCTGGTCGACCTCGCCGGGCGTGACGATCACGTGGATGGACTGGGCGTGAAGCTCGCCCGCGATCGCCGGCGAGTTCGTCACGAGGGTGAGCGCCCGCGGCGGGTGTCGCTCGAGGTAACGGGCGAGCACGAGGCAGGTCGTGGACGAGTCGACGAAGATGGTGGAGCCGTCCTCGACGTACCGGGCCGCGCACGCGGCGATCGCTTCCTTCTGCGGCAGCGACTGCTCGAGGCGCTTCACCCAGTCGGCCGGCACCCGGAGCGCTCGGGGGCCCGTGCCGGGCAGGCGGGCGCCTCCGTGCACCCGTTCGATGAGGCCGTCCCGGCCGAGGCGCTCGAGGTCTCGGTGAACGGTGATCTGCGAGACGCCGTAATCGCGCGCGAGCTCGGCGATCGACGCGCCCCCGTCGCGCTGGATCCGCTCGAGCATGCTCGCTCTGCGCAGGTCGGCCGGCAACACGCCCGTTCCCATCAGGTCGCGGAGGGGGTCGAGGCCAACACGAGGTACCGCTCTGCGACGAGGTCCGCGAGCTCTGGATCGTTGACTTCGGCGTCGACGAGCTCGAACGAGATGTCGGGCCGGAGCGCACTGCCGAGCGCGTCCAGGAACGCGGCATCGGCCTCGGGAAACCAGAGGTCGCCGCCCTCGACGTCCGCGAGCGAGAAGCCGCGGGTCGGCGCGAGCACCTGAACGGGCCCCCGCGCCTCGTTGAGCCGCTCCGCGACGATCCGACCGAGCTCGACCATCTCCCCAGGCTCGAGCCGGACGAGGGTCGCTACCGGATTGTGGTAGTAGCTCTGCCGCCCGCGATACTCGGCCGGGACGGTCTCCGGCGCACCCTGGTTGAAGAAGTCGACGCAGCCGGGAACGACCACCTGCGGCAGCCCCCTCGCCCCCGCGACACGGAGGCGGTCCGGCCCCGTCGCATGCAGCCCGTCGAGGAGCGAGTTCGCGAGCTCGGAGAGCGTGTAGTCGACCACCCCCGCAAGCGCGCCCGCCTCGACGAGCTTCTCCATCGCAGGGCCGCCCACGCCGTTGGCATGGAAGACGACGGGCTCGTGGCCGGCTCGCTCCAGGGCCGCGCGAATCCGCATCACCGCAGGCGTCGTGTGCCCGAGCATGGTGATGCCCACGCTGCGCCCGCCCAGGTCACGCATCGGCGTCCCCGCCTCTCGGGCCATGCCCACGACCGCCGCGGCCGCGTTGTCGAAGACGGCCCGGGCGATCGGGTTGAGGCCGAGGATGTCGACGACCGAGTGCATGACGAGGACGTCGCTCTCGCCGACGAAAGGGCCGAACGGACGGCGGCCCGAGGCGCTCGGGGTGACGATCAGCTTCGGGACGCCGACCGGAAGGGCGTGCATACCGGCCGCTCCCAGAATCGCCCCTTCCGCCCCGCCCAGGCAGAGCACGCCGTGCAGACGTCCCTCGAGCCAGAGACGGAGGCAGACCGCGCGCACTCCCTGGACCATGAGGTCGACCGCGGCGCCTCGGCTGCCCGCCGAGGCGACCTGCTCGAGCTCGTAGCCCGCCTCTCTGGCCACCTCCTCACGCGTTACGTCGGCGCTCGTGCCAGGCTCGCCCAGGATCCCGGAGTCGATCACGACCGGCCGGGCGCCGAGGCCGGCCAGCCGCTCGCGCACGTACGCGATCTCGTCGCCCTTGGTATCGAGCGTCCCGACCAGCGCGATCTGTGGCTCGTCCGTCACCAGTCGTCCCTCACGCCCGCTCGCGCCACTCCCGGGTGTGCACCTCGACCGGCACCTTCTGGAATTCCTCGAGCGCTGCGGCGAGGTGCTCGGCGTAGAGCTCGTACGTGCGCTCGCCCTTCTCGGCCGTCGCCCTGAAGGGGTTGCCGATCACGCCGCTGGGCGTGAAGTCGCTGTGATCCGTGGGGAAGAGGAAGTACTGGTATCCCTGGAACTCGACCTCCGGCGCTCCGTCCAGCTTGACGAAGCCCTCCGGGAACCAGTCCGGCCGCTTCACCTTCTGGTTCACCGCGCGGTCCATCCTGACGAGGCTCTCGTCGTGCGCCAGGACTTGCGCGGTCTCCAGCTCGCTCGAGTGCCACCCCGGCGTCTCCTCGGGCGGGTTCTCCATCACCGGGTCTATGAGGCCGAGGTAGCGCTCGGCATAGAGCTTGGAGAAGGTGACGAAGGCGCCCGTCTCGTACCGGATCCGCCGCAGCAGCGGGTCGATGATCTTCGTGTTCGAGCCGTGGTTGTTGACGAACACGAGCCGGTTGAAGCCGTGGTGGATGAGCGACCGCGCCACGTCGTGGTAGATCTCGAGCAGGATCTGCGAGCGGATCGTGATCGTTCCCGTCCCCTCGCCCGGCTCGTACATGTGCTGCGGCGAGTAGCCGAGCCAGACGCAGGGCGTGTAGAGAACCTGGGCCCGCTCGGCCGCGCGGCGGGTGATCTCGTCCGCCTGGATCGTGTCCGTGGCGAGCGGCAGGTGCGGCCCGTGCTGCTCCAGGCTCGCGATCGGGATCATGACGATGTCCTTCTCGCCGAGGTAGGCCTTGATGTCCGGCGGGGCGAGATCGGCGATGTTGTAGGAGGGCAGCTCCATGCGGATCGCCTCTACGCGGGAGCGGCGGCGCTCATCGCCTGGCGCAGGCAGTCGATCGACTCCTGCACGTACCGGTCGTACAGCTCCTCCGGCACGGCGCCCGTCCCGTGGTCGCGCAGGAACTGCTCGAGCCCGACGCTCGCGTCTGCCTCGGAGGCGTCGCCGATCTCCGTCCGCTCGGAGATGCGGCTGCGATCCACCGTGGCGACGAACTCGACGGTGATATAGCCGTCGTAGCCGACCTCGCCGAGCGTGCGCACGATCAGCTCCCAGTCGATGGCTCCCTGACCGGGCGGCATGCGGTTGTTGTCGGCGACGTGGAAGTCGACGAGCTGGTCGCCCGCGGCCCCGATCGCGGCCGGCCAGTCGGCCTCCTCGATGTTCATGTGGAAGATGTCCAGGCAAACGCCGCAGTCGCCGCCGACGTCCTCCGCCAGCGCGAGTGCCTGGTCGCAGCGGTTCAGGAAATACGTCTCGAAGCGGTTGAGCGGCTCGAGCGCGAGACGGACGCCGTTTTGCTCCGCGTACGCCTGGCACTCCTTCAGGCTCTCGACTGCCCACTTCCACTCTGCTTCGGGGGTGGACATGGGCGTGACCTTGCCCACCGTCGAGGGGACGACGGTCAGGATCGAGCCGCCGAGCGCCTTGATCAGGTCGATCGTGTCCTTCACGTACTGGACGCTGCCAACGCGCACGTACTTGTCCTCGTGCAGAAGGTCGCGGCCGCCGACCATGAGCGTCACGGAGCCCCAGCACTCGAGCCCGTGCTCGTCGAGCAGCGAGCGCACGTGCTTCGCGTCGTACAGCGCCGGCTCGCCCGAGATCTCGATGCCGTCGTAGCCGCAGGCGGCCAGGCGCCGGATCGTCGTCTCGATCGGCTCGGGCCGCATCCAGTTGTGCATCGCCATCTTCAGTCCCATTCGCTCCTCCTCGCGTTGCCGATGACTTAGAGATCTAGCTTGCCGGGGTTCATGATCCGGTTCGGGTCGAGCACCTCCTTGAGCCGCCGCAGGACGTCGAGCGCGGGCCCGTGCTGGGCCCGCATGTACGGCGCGAGCTTCAGCCCCACGCCGTGGTGGTCGTTCATGACGCCGCCGGCGCCCAGCATCGCCTGCACCGCGTCGTCCCAGATGCGGTCGTGGAGCTCGACGGCGTCGGGGCCGCCGTCCGGGACGATGAAGCGCCCGTACATCATCGTCCCCCACGGATACCAGTGGCTGAAATGGACCTTGAGCGTGAGCCCCTGCTCGGCGTAGGGCGCCTCGACCGCCGCCTTCACTGCCCGGTAGACGTCGTAGATGCGCGCGTAGGGAGCGACGGCCTCGAGCGTCCCCCAGATCGCGGGAAGCTCCGGATGGTGCGGGGGCTTGTAGAACTCGTACCGGCGGCGCCACCACGTCTCGCCGAGCCTCCCGTCCAGGATCGTTCCGCCGTGCTCGCGAGCGATCTCGAGCGCCGTCTCCGCCTCTGCGTCGGCGACCGCCGGCTCCCCTTCGAAGCAGAAGACCGTGCACACGCCGTCGAGCTCCTGCCCGACGACCGGGCCGAGCGACGTCCGCGTGGCGGCCTCGTCGTACAGGCGCACGACCGACGGGCGCAGGCCGCGAGCGAGACAGGAGCGAACGGCCGCGATCCCCTCCGGCACCGAAGCGAACGAGACCGCCTCGAAACGGCGCTTCGCAGGCAGGGGCGCGAGCTGCAAGGTCGCGCGGGTGACGACGCCGAGCGTGCCCTCGGAGCCGATGAAGAGCTGGGTCAGCTCGGGCCCCACCGCGTGCCTGGGGACGCCGACGGTCTCCAGCACGCTCCCGTCGGCAAGGACGACCCGAAGCGAGAGGACGAGGTCCTCGATCTTGCCGTAGCGCGTCGAGAGCACCCCCGAGCCGCGGGCGGCGACGTAGCCCCCGACCGTCGCCAGGTCGGCCGACGCGGGGTAGTGCGGGAGCATGAGGCCCTGCTCGTTCAACGCCTGCTCGAGCGCCTCGCCGTTGACGCCCGCCTCGGCCGTCACCGTCAGCGACTCTTCGTCCACCTCGACGATGCGGTCTAGGCGCGTGAGGTCGAGGAGGATGCCGCCGCCGACCGGGACCGCTCCCCCCTGGCTGCCCGAGCCACCCCCGCGGGGGACGACGGGAAGGCCCCGCTCGTTGGCGAAGCGGAGCACCGCGGCGACTCCGGCCTCGTCGGCCGGCGAGACCGCGGCGTCAGGAAGGCCGAGCGGGGTGCCGTTGGCCTGCGCCGCCAGCGCCTTCCAGTACGTGTCGGCGGCGTAGCGCTCCAGGCGGCGCGCGTCGGTGACGACCGCGTCGGCGCCGACGAGGTCGCGCAGGTCTTGCGCCAGGGTTTCGGTCTTGGGCGTCCCGACGCTCACTGTGCTCGCAACGACCTCCAAGGCTCCTCGCCGGAGACGTCCACGAGCTCGTAGCCGCCGTCGCCGGCGCAGGGACCAAGGGCGACGGTCAGCCGTGCCGTCTCTGTCCCCGTGTTGAAGGAGGCATGGACGGTGCCCGTGCCGATGAACACGGCCTCGCCGGACCCGAGGACGGTCTTCTCGCCTTCGAGCCATTGCTCGATCTCGCCCACCTGGACGACGATGACCTCCTCCTGCTTCGGGTGCGTGTGGAAGTCGTGGCCGTGGCCCGGCTCGAGCGTCACGTCGAGCACGGTGAGCTGCTGCGCTCCGGTGGACGGAGGGCGGCTGATCCAGCCGAGCCCGCCCCAGTCGAGCTGCTCGCGCTCGATCTCGGCGGCGTGGACGAATGACCCCTTCATACGTGCTCTCCTTCCCGACCCCTGGTCGAGATCGCCTTGAAGCGCTTGACGGTCTCCGTCAGCGCAACTTCGGTGGGAAGCCGCTCCATGCTCGAAGCGCCGAAGAAGCCGCCGATGCCCCGCGTCCGCTCGAGCACGTAGGCCGCGTCCTCCGGCTCGGCGATCGGGCCGCCGTGGCAGAGGACGATGATGTCCGGCGCCACCTGCACTGCGGCGTCGTGCATCGCCTGGATCAGCTCGACGGAGTCGTCGAGCGTCCTGGCGGTCTCGGCGCCGATCGACCCGCCCGTGGTCAAGCCCATGTGCGGGACGAGGACATCGGCTCCCGCCTCGGCCATCGCCCGGGCGTCGTCGGGCGTGAAGACGTACGGGCAGGTGAGCAGGTCGAGCTCGCGCGCGGCGCGAATCGCCTCGACCTCGAGCGCATAGCCCATGCCCGTCTCCTCGAGGTTCTGGCGGAAGGTGCCGTCGATGAGGCCTACCGTGGGAAAGTTCTGGACGCCTGAGAAGCCGGCCTCCTGGAGCTGGCGGAGGAAGACCGGCATGAGCCGGAACGGGTCCGTGCCGCAGACCCCGGCGAGGACGGGCGTGGACTTCACCACCGGAAGCACCTCACCGGCCATCTCCATGACGATCGCGTTCGCGTCGCCGTAGGGAAGGAGGCCCGCGAGGGATCCCCTGCCCGCCATCCGGTAGCGGCCGGAATTGTAGATGATGATGAGATCGGCGCCGCCCGCCTCCGCACACTTCGCCGAAAGGCCCGCGCCGGCGCCGGCGCCGACGATCGGCCGTCCGTCCTGCACCTGCGCGCGAAGGCGCGCCAGAGCCTCCTCGCGCTTCATGCGCGCACACCCGCGCTCGTCCAGGCCTGGTAGTGCTCGTGCAGGGCGTCGGCCATCGCCTGGGCGAACGCCGGGTCGTTGACGTCCGTGTCCAGCTCGCGCACGTCTACGCCCGGGTCGACTGTCTCGCGGAGCGCCTCGAAGAGGGCCCCGTCCGCCGCCGGGTCGTGAAAGACCTGCCCTTCGACGTCGATGAGAGACACGCCTCGAAGCGGGATGAAGAGCGTCACCGGCCCCGTCGCCGCCGAGAGCTTGCGCCCGATGCGCCGCCCGAGCTCGGCGCACTCTTCCGCGGTCGTCCTCATGAGCGTGACCGTCGGGTTGTGCTTATAGAGGAGCCGGTCGCGGAACTCCGCCGGAACCGTCTCCATCGGGCCGAAGTTAACCATGTCGAGCGCGCCCAAGGAGACGACCTGCGGCAGCCCGAGCTCGCCGGCCGCCTCGAGCCGGTCGGGGCCGGCGGAGAGCACGCCGCCGACGAGGTCGTCGGCCAGCTCGGTCGTCGTGATGTCGAGCGAAGCAGTGATGAAGCCGCTCCGCATGAGCGCTTCCATCGACTGCCCGCCCGTGCCCGTCGCATGGAAGACGAGCACCTCGTAGCCGAGCTCCTCGAGGCGCTCGCGCGCGGCCGTCACGCAGGGCGTCGTGACGCCGAACATCGTCGCGCCGACGAGCGGCTTTCCGCCCTCGACCGCAGGCGGCTCCGCGTTCACCATGCCCGCCATCGCGGCCGCCGCGTTGGCGAGGATGCGGGAGGAGACGGCGTTCACGCCGGCGATGTCGACGACGGAGTACGTCATCGTCACGTCGGACGCGCCCACGTAGGGCCGCGTGTCGCCCGAGGCC
>JBOHAB010000019.1:0-20211 GCA_050697655.1 Gaiellaceae bacterium | reverse complement strand
GAGGGAGGCCGCCTGCGGCGGCCTCTCTCCACGGCGCGATCTGAGGATCGGGCTTATCTGTGGATCGTGAACTCCGCGGTCTGCGGGTTGAGGTGGTCGGTCCTCAGGAACGTGTTCACCGCCGGGTCGTCCAGCCGCCAGATCGTGAGCCCGCGCGTGATGTCGGACTCGTAAATGCGGCCGTTGTACCAGTAGGTCGACCAGTCGCCGCCGACCTCGATGCCGACGGGCGGGTTCGGGTCGACGAGTGGCGGCGGATCGGCGTAGGCGATCTCCTTCGCGTTCGCCGGGTCGCTGAAGTCGACGACGTTCGTCCCCGCCTGGTAGGCGCTCGAGACGAGCACGTAGCGCGGCTTCCGGTTCTTGTTCTTGAGCGGGACGATGTTGTAGTTGTGCCACGTGCAGTTCTCGAGGTCCGTCTGCGGCCTCGGGTGGACGAACGAGCCCACGATGTCGCCGGTGTCGACGTCCACGAAGAACACCGTCCGGTTCACCTCGGCGCTGGTTGCCTGGCACTGAGCCTGGCTGCCCCCGCCAGGCTCGTGCCCGAAGACGAGGATCTCGCCGTCCCAGGTGAACGCCGCCGAATGGCCTACCGTGACGCCCTCCACCATCTTGGAATAGAGGATCTTGGGGTCTTCGAGCGAGCCGCCTTCGGCCGGGTCGATCGTCCAGACGGTGTAGCCGTCGTGCCCGGCGCAGCCGACCTTCATCGCGTCGCCCAGGATCACCCCGGTGTCGTGGCACGAGCGCTCGGGAGTCTCCGGCATCTCGGCCGAGGCGAACTTCCCGCTCGCCGGAAGACCGGCCTTGATCGTCGCCCCGTCGGCCTGCGAGATCATCCCCGCCGGGATCGCGATCGTATGACCGGGGTCGTCCCCACCGAGCGTGATCGGGTCGCCGGGCGCGTTGTTGGCCACGATCATGGCTACGGCTCCCGCGGCCTGGGCGTTCGCCGCCTTCTGCAGGAAGGGACAGGTGCCGCGGTCGACGAGGGCGATGGCACCCGCCGGGAACCCGACGAGCGGGTTGCAGCCCTCGCTCGGCAAGGCCGTCCCGTCGTTGACGAGGACGATGCTGCCGGCGATGCCCGACTCGGGCGCCGTCGTTCCCCAGTTCGCGCCGCTGGCGATGTATGTCCCTGCTGCGGACGACGGCGCGTCGACCGTGATCAGGTTCGGGAACGGCGGAACCGGATCGCCCGAGGGCTCGAAGCGCAGGAAGTGCGCCCCTGCCGGGTTCGCCAGCGGGATCTCGACGATCTCGATTCCCGCGCACGGGACGCCGGTGGTGGAGCTGTTGTAGATGAGGACGCGGCCGTTGGCGACGTCCGGGACGAGCGTCTGCGTGTGCGAGCCGCACTCGAGGTCGACCATGGCGACGACGTCCGGATCCAGCTTGTTCGAGATGTCGAACACGATCAGGCCCTCAAAGCCGGCCGGAACGGGATCGCCGTCACACGTCTGCGGAGTCGTGCTCGAGGCGGGCGAGTTGGACGAGCGGATGAGGATGTCGCCCCAGATGGTGATGTCGCCCTGGTTGCCGCCCTGCCTGTTTCCCTCCGGATAGCAATCCTCGTAGTTGAGGATCGTCTTCGGCCGCGACGGGAACGTGATGTCGACGAGCCGGAAGCCGTCGTACGTGCCCTGGACGGCCATGTCGCCCCAGAAGGCGAGGTCGGAGTTGAACACGCCGTCGTCCGGGGCGGCGTTGTCCAAGGGGACGGCGTTCTCGGAGAAGCCGAGCGCCGTCAGGTTGGGCGTGATCGCCCAGTCGCTGACGTGTGGGACGTTCGGGTTCGCCCCTAGCGGCGCGGCGACGAGCCCGACCCCCAGCGCTGCAAGCGCCAGCACAAGTCGTAGTCTGAGCACAGTTCCCTCCCTCTTCTCACGGGAAGCACAGTCGGCGACCCGCCCGACGCGAACCGTTCTGCCGCCCAAAGGCTCCGGCTGGCTCCCCACGGCCTGGCCTGCGGCCCGAAGTCTCCGCCTTCGACCCGCCGCTTGTCAAGAGAGGGCGGCCGCCTCGCGGCGGCCGCCCTCGTCGAGCATCACTAGGTCGTGGGCTACTTGTTGATCGTGAAGAGCTGGGTCTGTGGGTTGTTCGGGCCCGAGATCCGGAGGTTCGTGTTCACCGCCGGGTCGTCCAGCCGCCAGATCGTGAGCCCGCGCGTGATGTCGGACTCGTAGATCCGGCCATTGTGCCAGTAGGTCGACCAGTCGCCGCCGAGCTCGATGCCGACGGGCGGGTTCGGGTCGACGAGCGGCGGAGGATCGGCGTAGGCGATCTCCCTGGCGTTGGCCGGGTCGCTGAAGTCGATCACGGAGATGCCCGACTGGTAGTTGCCGCTCACCATCACGTAGCGCGGCTTGCCGGCCTTGTTCTTCAGCGGAACGACGTTGTAGTTGTGCGTCGTGCAGTTCTCGACTGCGGTCTGCGCCCGCGGGATCGCGAACTGCCCCAGCGACGTGCCCGTCTTGGCGTCGATGAAGAAGAACGTCCGCTCGATGAGCGGGGACGTCTCCTGGCAGCGCGCGCCGCTGCCGCCGCCGGGCTCGTGGCCGACGATGAGGACCTTGCCGTCGTACGTGAACGACGCCGAGTGCCCGAGCGAGCTCCCGCCGGTGATCTTGGTGTAGAGCCACCTCGGATCCTCGAGCGAGCCGCCCTGGGCGGGGTCGGTCGTGAACACGTTGACGCCGTTGCCGGCGGCATCGGCGCCGGAGCAGGCGACGAGGTTCACGTCGGCAAGGAACACGCCCGTGTCATGGCACGAGTGGTGCATGTCCGGAGGCATGCTCGGGTCGCCCGACGGCTCGAAGCGCACGTACGAGGCGTCGGCCGGGTTCGAGAGCGGAACCTCGATGATGTCGATGCCCGCGCACGACGTGATCGTCGGGTCGGTCGGGTCACCGCCGAAGACCGTCCCCGCCGACGAGTTCGAATAGACGAGCAGGCGGTTGTTGGCCAGATCGGGCACCAGCGTCTCGGTGTGAGAACCGCACGGCGTGTCCACGAATGCGATCACGTCGGGGTTCTTCGGGTCGCTGATGTCGATGATGTGCACGCCCTCCTGGCCCCGGCTCTCGTCGTCGTCTCCCGGAGGAGGCAGTGTCCGGAACATCGGCCAGTCACCGCAGAACGCGCCCGGCGTCGTGAAGTGCAGCGGATCGCTGGGCGGAATCTCCTCACCCGCCATCGGGTGACCGGGCGGATACACCGGCTCCGGCGTCGCCGAGTTCCAGGAGCGGATGACCAGGTCGTCCCAGATGATCACGTCGCCCTGGTTGCCGGTGGAGGCCGTCGCGCTCGCGCACTCCTCCCAGTTGATGATCTCCTTCGGCCGCGACGGCTTGGTCACGTCGATCAGCCGGAAGCCGGCGTACGTGCCCTGCACGACCAGGTCGTCCTGGAAGGCGAGGTCGGAGTTGAACGATCCGTCCCTCCCGTCGGGCGAGTTGTTGTCGAGCGGGACTGCCCGCTCGGAGAAGCCGAGCGCCGTCATGTTGTCCGAGATCGCCCAGTCGGCGACGTGCGGTACGTTTGGGTTCGCCGCCAACGGCGTGGCGACGATCCCGACCGCCAGCGCGATCAGCGCCAGCGCAATCTTTCCTTTCACCGGATACCTCCTCGTTGCTCGCGGGGGTCAGCCCACGGGCGCGGTTTCGGCCCGCTCGCGAACGTGGATGTTCTGCCGGCTCCCCCCAAGTGCCTGCCCTGACCCAGCAAGTCTCTTTCCTTCTCGGCTCTGTTGTCAAGAGGGAGGCCGCCTGTGGGCTGCCTCCCTCGTCGTGCCGGCTTCGCCTGTTGGCGAGGCTTTCTAGCCCCGGATCCTGAACTCCTGCGTCTGGGGGTTCAGGTGCGGAACCTTGCGGTGGTTGCTCACCGCGGGGTGGTCGAGGCGCCAGATCAGGAGGCCCCTCGTGATGTCGCCCTCGTAGATGTTTCCGTTGTACCAGTACGACGACCAGTCGCTCCGAGCTCGAGCCCGATCGGGTTGTCCGGGTTGACGAGCGGCGGCGGATCGGCGTAGGCGATCTCCTCTGCATTTGCCGGGTCGGTGAAGTCGACCACGCTGATCCCGGACTGGTAGTTGCCCGAGACGAGCACGTACCGCGGCGGCCGGTTCCCTCTCTTCTGTCTGAGCGGGACCGCGTTCAGGTTGTGCCACGTGCAGTTCTCCGTGCCTGTCTGAGGCCGCGGATGCACGAACGAGCCTGCGATCTCGCCGGCCTCGACGTCGAATGGAGAAGAGCGTCTTCATCAAGTCGTCCTGGATCAGTGTCGTTCCCGGGATCGGCGAGCCGGTCGCCATGCAGCGCGGCGAGCCGCCGTCGGCGGGATCGAGGCTGAAGATGGTCATGCCGGTGCCGCCCGAGCACGCGACCTTCATCGCATTGCCGAGGCTGACGCCGGTGTCGTGACAAGCGTGATGATCCTCCACCGGCTCGGCCGGATCGCCCGAGGGCTCGAAGCGCAGGTACGAGGCGGACGCCGGGTCGGCCAGCGGCACCTCGACGATGTCGATGCCGCGGCAGTTGAGCGGCTCGACGCCCGGCGCCGGCGACCCGAAGGTCGTGTTGGCCGACGCGCTGGAGTAGACGAGCAGCCGGCGTTGGCGGTGTCGGGCACGACCGTTTCCGTGTGGTCGTTGATGTCGATCGCAGGGGTTGTCAAGAGCGGGGGCCGCCCTCTCGGGCGGCCCCCGCGACGACCGTGATCTCGCGATCGGCCGCTAGTCGATCGAGAACTCCTGCGTCTGTGGGTTGGAATGCGGTGTCCTGAAGTACGTGGATACCGCGTCGTCGTCCAGCCTCCAGACGATCAGCCCGCGGGTGATGTCGGACTCGTAGATGCGGCCGTTGTACCAGTAGGTCGACCAGTCGCCGCCGAGCTGGGTCGGGACGAGCGGCGCCGGGTCGGCGTAGGCGACCTCCTCGGCCGCGGCCGGGTTCGTGAAGTCGACGACGCTGATGCCGGACTGGTAGTTGCCGGCCACGAGCACGTAGCGCGGCTTGCCGCCCTTGTTTTTCAGCGGGACGACATTGTAGTTGTGGATCGTGCAGTTCTCTTCCACGGTCTGGTCGCGCGGGAGGACGAACTGCCCGAGCTTCGAGCCGTCCTCGGCGTCGTAGAAGAAGTACGACTTGTGCGTGTCCGTCTGGACGACGCCGCCCGGCAGAACGGTTCCGGTCGCCGTGCAGCGCGGTCCGCCGCCGCCGGCCGGCTCCCAGCCGAGGATGATGACCTTGCCGTCGTACGTCCAGCTGCCCGAGTGCCAGTTGCCGCTCCCGAGCGTGCCGTCGCCGACTCCCGGCTCCGAGATCGTGTAGAGGAACTGCGGGCTCGTCAAGCTTCCACCCGGGATCTCGTTGTCGCCGATGTCGTAGACGTTGGCGTGGTCGTGGCTCGCGCACACCAGCTTGTTCACGTTGCCGAGGATGACGCCGCTGTCGTGGCAGGCGCCGGCGTCCATCAGCGGAGCGGTGCCGATTACCGACGTCCCTGCCAGGTTCGAAAGCGGCACCTCGATGATGGAGATGAAGGGCGTCGTCGAGCCGGACGTCTGGTTGTAGATGATGACGCGGTCGTTCGCTGTGTCCGGAACGAGAGTCGCGGTGTGCGACCCGCCCGCGACCTCCACCTCCGCCACGAGCTGGGGGTTGCCGAAGTTCGAGAGGTCGAAGACGTGGATGCCCTCGAAACCTGCCGCAATGGGCTGCCCGTCACACGTCACACCGGCCGGGGCCGGAGAGTTATAGGAGCGCACGAGCAGGTCCGGCCGGTCGGGGCTGTCGCCCCAGACGACGATGTCGCCCTGGTTGCCGTTGCACGGCTGGAAGAGGAACTCCCGCGGATTCGACGGGTAGTTGATGTCGACGATGCGGAAGCCGTCGTACGAGCCCTGGAACGCCCAATCGCCCCAGAAGGCAAGATCGGAGTTGAAGACGCCCGGAGCCGGGTTCGGCTTCGGGGAGAACCCGCGCGGGATCATGTTGTCGGTGTATTCGAACGAGTCGACCGCCGCCGGCGGCGGCGACGCAGTCAGCGGCGCGGCCACGATCCCGACCGCGAGCGCCACACAGGCGAGTAACAGCTTCAGCTTTCCCACAGCCACCTCCATGAGTCGCGGGAAAGCCACCCGGCAGCCGAGCAAACCCCTTGTCTGGCACGTAGGAGCGCGTCGACGGCGGTGACTCCCCTAGGTTGCCTGCGTCGGCAGTCTTGACGGACTCGCCCAGACTGTCAAGAAAGGTCAGGTGAGCACGCGCACGAGCGCCGTGGCCGCGGCTGCGGAGAAGACCACGACGAGCAGCGGCGCTCTCAGGAGGAGGGCAACGATCGCCGCGCCGAGCCCCACGAGCCGCGCGTCGAGCACGATCTCCTCGTCGCCCCCCACCGCCTGCGTGACGACCAGCGCGGCCAGGAGTGCTGGGGCGAGGAGCGCCACCACGCCGGTCAGGTGCTGGGGCAGCGGCTTCCCACCGAGCAGCACGGGGCCGACCGCCTTGAGCGCAATCGTGGCGGCCCCGACGACGGCGATGACGATCCAAACTTCGCTCACGGCCGCCTCCAGCCGATGAGGCAGGCCCCCGCCGCCGCCACGATCGGCACGCCGGCCGGGGCAACGGGGAGGAGGGCGAGAGCGATCGTCCCGCCCAACACGGCGGCGGCGAGTGCCTGTCGCGAGCGAACCTGCGGGACGAGGAGAGCCAGGAAAAGTGCCGGGAATGCGGCGTCGAGCCCGAGGCTCGCGGGGTCGCCGAGCGCGTCCCCGGCGATCGCGCCGATCGCGGTTCCCCCGACCCAGCAGGCGTAGAGCACGAGACCCGCGCCCACGAGCAGCCGGCGGTCGTGGCGGCCGTCGGCCGCCCGTGACAACGCCCAGGACTCGTCCACGATCAGCTGCGACTCGAACAGGCGCCGCAGGCGGCCGCCGACGAAGATCGGCGCGACCGAGACGCTGATCGGCGCATAGCGACCGTTGAGGAGCGTCGCGGCGACGATCGCGGAGGCAATCCCGCCGCCGACGCCGAGGATCGAGACGACGGCGAACTGCGCGGAGCCGGCAAACGTCGTCGCGGACATGATGATCGCCTCGAACGAGGCGATGCCCGACGCGCGCGCGAGGACGCCGAAGGAGACCGCGAAGGCGGCTGCGGCAACGGCGATCGGGGCGATCTTCCTCGCTCCATCGCGATAGCGGGGCGGATTCATTCGTCAGGCACCCAGTCGCGCGTGAGAACGAGCCAGAAGGCGAGACCCGCATACGGCCCATAGCGTCGGAAGCGCCGTTCGATGGTGGTGTCCTTCACCGCCTTGCCGCCGTTCAGCCGCGCGTACTTGGGCCGTGTCCAGGAGTCGAGCACGAGACGGGAGTAGCGGCCGAGCAGCAGCATGATGTGAGCGGCCGCGTACGGGCCCACTCCCGGCAGGGCGAGCAGCTGCACGGCGAGGTCGTCGTCGGAAAGCTCGTCGCGGCCGGCTCGGCCGAGCGCCTCGAGGTCTAGCGTTCCCGTCGCGACGTCCGACGCCAGCGAGCGGAGGTAGGCGCCACGGTACCCCGCGCGCGCGACGTCCCGGTAGAACGTCTCATCGACCTGGGCCATGGCCTCAGGGGTGGGGAACGCCCGGCCGTAGGGCCCGTCTGGAGCGCCGGCGGCCCGCTCGCCGAGGTGCTCGACGAGCGCGCCGACCATCCGCTCGGTCGCCGACCAGGCGCAGTTCGTCGTGCAGATCGTCTTCACGACCTCCTCGAAGACCGTCGGGCTGCGGACGAGTCGGCCCGCGCCCCGGGTGGCCCAGTCGAGATCGCGATCCGCGGCGGCGACGGCGTAGAAAGGGGAGAGGTCCTCGTCCAGGCGCAGGACGTGCGCGACGGCGGCGAGGACGGCGTCAGCGGCACGGGCGCCGGGCGCCCGGCCGGCGACCGTGACGCGCGCGTGCCCCTTCCTCCCGTCCTCGATCCTGACGGTGCGGGGCCGTGTCCCCGAGAGCGGCACGGTGATCTCGAGCGCCCGGGCGTCGTCGTCGATCCGCATCGGCGGCAGGTCGACGAGCCCGTGCGACCGAATCGCCCGCCACAGGTCGACAGGCTCGCCGCCGGCGCCGGCGAGCGGGAGCTCCGCGCTCCAGGCCGGGCTACTCACCGTCGACGTACTTGCGCTCCCAGGACGAAACCTCGTAAGCCTTGCCCGGCTCGCCGCCGACCGCGATGAGCGTCGTCCCGGGCTCGAGCGCGGTCGCGCCCCGGAGGACGGCGGGATCCTCGACGTAGACGAACGTCCCCGCAGGTGCGTCCACGACCTGGTCGCCGACGCGAACCGAAGCCCGCCCGCTCCCGACGTAGAAGAGCTCCTCGTGGCGCGTGTCGAGCTCCGTGTGGTCGCCGACGAGGACGTAGTCGGCGGCCTCCGCGGCATACGCGGAGATGCCGAAGGATCCGATGCCGAAGTGGTTGCGCACTGCCCGCCAGGGGGCCTCGCCGGGCTCGGCTCCGCTAGGCGTGGCGATCTCGGACACGTGCGCTACCTGGTGGGACATGCCGCCTCCCTGGTCGTTTAGTAACCAGTGATCTATCATAGACGGTTATGAGTGACCAAGCTCCCGGCGACCTCGAGATCGTGCGCGCCTTCGTCAACACGCTCGAGCTCGACGGCGGTGCGGACGAGCTCGCCACCCCGGCAGCCTTGCAGGCCTGGCTCGAGCGGCACGGTCTCGCCCGCGAGGCGGCGGCCTCGTCGGCGGACCTGCACGCCGCATGCAAGCTCCGCGAAGCGATCCGTGGCCTCCTGCTCGAGAACAACGGGATGCACGTCCGCAAGGAGGCGGCCGTCACGCTCAGCCGCGCGGCCGACCGCGCACGGCTCGCCCTCCGTTTCGACCCGGCCGGGAACGTGCGCCTGGAGCCTGCTGCCGCCGGCGTCGGCGGGGCGCTCGGCCGCCTCGTGGCGATCGTCGCCGCCGCGATGGCCGAGGGGACGTGGCGGCGGTTGAAGGCCTGCCGGGCCGACGACTGCGGCTGGGCGTTCTACGACAACGCCCGCAACCGCTCACGGCACTGGTGCTCGATGGCGGTCTGCGGCAACCGCACGAAGGCGCGCTCGTACCGGCGGCGGCACGCCGCATGACCACGTGGTAGACGTGCGGCGTGGCGATCCTCGGGATCGACGTCGGAGGCACCTTCACGGACGCCGTGCTCCTCGCCGGCGGTGAGCTTCGGATTGCCAAGGTCCCGACCGCTCGCGCGCAGGAAAGCTCGGTAGTCGAGGCGGCGACCGAGGTCGGGGCCGCAGCCGCCGGGCTGGATCGCTTCACGCACGGAACGACGATCGCCACGAACGCGCTGCTCGAGCGGAAGGGCGCGCGGACGGCGTTCGTCGGCACCGCCGGCTTCGAGCATCTCCTGCACCTGCGCCGGCAGACGCGGGCGCACCTGTACCGCCTCTGCGACGGGCATCCGGAGCCGCTCGTCCCGCTGGAGCGCTGTGTCGGGATACGCGAGCGCGTCGGCCCGGACGGCGTGGTCGAGCAGCTCGACCTCGGCTCGTTGCCCCAGATCGAGGCCGAGGCGGTCGCGATCTGTCTCCTCTTCTCCTTTCTCGACCCGACCCACGAGCGCCTCGTTGCGGAGGAGCTTCGCCGGCGGCTCCCCGACGCGCACGTCGTCGCCTCGCACCAGGTCGCCCCTGAGTTCAGGGAGTACGAGCGCGCCTCGACGACCGCGGTCGACGCGTACCTCGGCCCGGTCCTGGGCGACTACCTCCGGTTGCTTGCCGACCGCTGCCGGGAGGCCGGGCTGTCCGAGCCGCTCGTCATGCGCTCCTCCGGCGGCGTCTGCACGCTCGCGGAGGCCGCGCGCCACCCCTCGCTCGCGCTCGTCTCCGGGCCGGCGGCGGGCGTGGTCGGAGCGGCGCAGGTCGCAGCGCTCGCGGGTGTCGAGAACGCGATCTCTCTGGACATGGGCGGAACCTCGACGGACGTCTGCCTGATCGCCGGGGGGCAGATCCAGCGCGGGGGTGAGCGCGAGGTCGGGGGCTTCCCGATCCGCCTGCCGACGGTCGACTTGCAGACGGTCGGCGCCGGCGGCGGCTCGATCGTCTGGCGAGACAGCGGCGGCGCCCTGCGGGTCGGCCCGCAGAGCGCCGGAGCGGATCCAGGGCCGGCGTGCTACGGCCGGGGCGGCCTGGAACCGACCGTTACCGACGCCAACCTCGTCCTCGGCCGCCTCCCGGATGCGCTGGCGGGCGGGCTCGAGCTCGACCGGGCCGCCGCGGAGCGCGCGCTCGGGGACCTCGAGCCGCAAGAAATCGTCGACGTGGTCAACGCGGAGATGCTCCGGGCCCTCCGGCTCGTGTCCGTCGAGCGTGGTCACGACCCGCGCGACTTCGCGCTCGTCGCGTTCGGCGGCGCCGGCCCGCTGCACGCGTGCGAGCTGGCGGATGAGCTCGGGATCGGGAAGGTGCTCGTGCCCGCCGCCGCCGGCGTGCTCTCGGCGCTCGGCCTGGTCGCCAGCGAGGAGCGGCGCGACACGGTCCGCTCGTACGTGGTCCCGTTCGAGGACGCCGGCCCGCTTCCGCGCCGGGGCGAGGCCGACCTCCGCTACGCGGGGCAGTCGTTCGAGCTGACCGTGCCGCTCGAAGGCGACCCCGTCGGGTCTTTCCACGGAGCGCACGAGGAGCGGTACGGCTACGCCGACCGCGACCGCGCGGTCGAGCTCGTCGCCGTCCGCACCGCCGAGGTCGTCCCCGGCCCCGAGCTCGACCTGCGCGGCGGCGAGCCGTTGGCCGTCCGTGGCCCCACGGTCGTCGAGCTCGAGGGCGCCACCTGCTGGGCGCCCCCCGGGTGGGAGGGGGTTAGGGATGGGAATAGCACGTTGATCCTCACGACAGCGTGACCGGGCAGTGAAGATCGAGCTCCAAGTTCTCGGCAGCGCGCTCCGGGCGGTCGCGGAGGAGATGGGCGCCGTGCTGGTCCGCTCGGCGTTCTCCGCGAACATCAAGGAGCGGCGGGACTGCTCGACTGCGCTCTTCACCCCCGACGGCCGGATGATCGCGCAGGCCGAGCACATCCCGGTCCACTTGGGCGCGATGCCGGAGGCCGTCGCGGCGGTCCGCGAGCGTGGGCCCGAGCCGGGCGACCTCTTCGTCGTCAACGATCCGTTCACGGGCGGCACGCACCTTCCGGACTTGACGCTCGTCTCGCGGACCGAGCTCGGGTTCGTCGTCTCCCGCGCGCACTACGCGGACGTAGGCGGGGCCGAGCCTGCGAGCCTGCCTTCCGGCTCGACCGACCTCTACCAGGAAGGGCTCATCATCCCTCCCGTCAGGCTCACGGACGAGGTCGTCACCCTCCTGCTCGCGAACATGCGGAACCCGGAGGAGCGGAGGGGTGATCTGCGGGCGCAGCTGGCTGCACACCGGCTTGCCGACCGGCGCCTGGCCGAGCTTGGCGAGCGGCGGGGCCGCGAGGCCGTGGCGGCGGCGATGGACGAGCTCTACGCCTACTCGGAGCGGCGAGTCCGGGCGGCGATTGCCGAGCTCCCGGACGGCCGTTACGAGGCGTCCGACGTGCTCGAGACCCCGGAAGGCGAGCTGGTCGTAAGGGCCACCGTGGTGATCGCGGGCGACACGGTGGCGATCGACTTCGCCGGCACGGATCCGCAGCACCCGGGGAACCTCAACTGTCCCATCGCCGTCACGCGCTCGGCGGCGTACTTCGTCGTCCGCTGCCTCACCGACCCCGACGTGCCCGCCTCCGGAGGAGCGTTCGCGCCGGTGACGGTGACGGCGCCGGAGGGATCCCTCGTCAACGCGCGCCCGCCGGCGGCTGTAGTCGCCGGCAACGTCGAGACGTCGAGCCGGATCGCGGACGTGCTCTTCAAGGCGTTCGGCGAGGCGTTTCCGGTGCCCGCTCAGGGGCAGGGGACGATGAACAACCTCACCTTCGGGAACGAGCGCTTCACCTACTACGAGACGATCGCCGGCGGCCAGGGCGCCTGCCCGGGCGCCGACGGCCCCTCCGCGGTCCACGTCGCCATGTCGAACACGCTGAACACCCCGGTGGAGGCCCTGGAGCTCGCATACCCGCTGCGGGTCGAGCGCTACGCGCTGCGGCTCGGATCCGGCGGGCAGGGGCGCTTCCGGGGCGGCGACGGGGTCGTCCGGGAGATCACGGCCCTCGAGCCCTGCAGGGTCTCGATCGTGAGCGAGCGGCGAGGCCGGGGGCCCGAGGGGGCGCGAGGCGGTCGACCTGGTGCGCCCGGGCGGAATCTCGTCGACGGCGATGAGGTCCCCGGAAAGGTCACCCGCGCCCTCGAGGCTGGGCAGTCGGTGACGATCGAGACGCCGGGAGGCGGAGGCTTCGGCGCCGCGTAGTTCCGACCGCCGCCCGCGCTAGGCTCGCCCCGTGCGGATCTTCCGCCGCCGGCGCCCCCGTCCGACGCTCCGGCCGCTCGACGAGCGGGAGTGCTACCTCCGCCTTCACGGCGTCCGCTCCGGTGACGTCGCCGTCGTCCAGGTGGTGAAGCCGGAAGCGAGCGAGGCAATGGCCTCGGTTGGGCCGGACGGGCCGACGGAGGAATCGCCGGCCCTCCACCTCGTGATCGCCTACCCGCGCAACGCGGCCCGCCTGACCGGCGAGCAGCTCAGGCGGGAGCTCCTCCGCCGGATGGCCGCGCGAAGCGGCCAAGCCGCCTGAGGAACTACCCCATCAGGGAAGCGCCCTCGAGGCCGAGCAGCGCCTGCTTGCGCTCGAGGCCGCCGGCGTAGCCGACGAGGCTTCCGCTCGCGCCCACGATGCGGTGGCAAGGGACGACGATCGGGATCGGATTGCGGTTGAGCGCGCCGCCGACGGCGCGTGCCGCGCGCGGCTTGCCGATCTTGGCGGCCAGGCCTCCGTACGTGTCGACGTGCCCGTACGCGACGTTGCGGAGCTCCAGCAGGACGTGGCGCTGGAAGTCGGGCAGGGGCGTCAGGTCGACCGGCAGGTCGAACTCCGTGCGCCCGCCTTCGAAGTACTCGTCGAGCTCCCGCCGAACGGAGTCGAGCGGACCGGGGGAGCGCAGGACCCGGACACCGAAGCCCGAGGCGAGGCGATCGAGCTCGCGCTCGGGCTCCGGGTCGAACGAAATCCGGCAGAGCCCTCGCGCGCTCGCCGCCACGAGGAGCGTGCCTACCGGAGAGTCGGCGAAGTCGTAGGCGACGTCGAGCAGCCCGGCAGAGGCGGCGGCCTCCCGAAAGTGCCGGTCGAGGCGGTCCGGAACGGTGGTCATGAAGCCTCCTTCCTGCGCAGTCGGCGCACGCCGGACGAGGCCGCCGCGCGCGCCGCCTCGGCGTTCGAGCCGAGCGCTGCGCCGATGTCGTCGTAGGAGAGGTCGTAGCCGTAGCGCAGGACGACGGCGGCCCGCTCGGTCGCCGGCAGCTCGCCGGCGAGATGCTCGAGCTCGGCGTAGACCGGCCGCTGGTCGTAGACGGGAACCTCGGGCGGCTCGACGACCGGCGTCGCCTTGCGGCGCACGTCGATCGCCACCCGAGTTGCGATCGTGAACGCCCAGGCTCGCAGGTGCCGGCCGTGCTCGAGCTTCTCGTAGGCCCGCAGCGCCCGCAGGAACGTCTCCTGGAACGCGTCCTCGGCCGCGTCTCGCCCGAGCAGGCGCGTCAAGTAGCCGAAGATCTCGTCCTTGCGCTCCTCGTAGAAAAGCTCGAACGGCGGTATTCGGGTTCGCAGTGCCACGGTCTCCATCATCCGTTGAAACGCGCGCCGGCGCCGAGATGTGAGACTTCCGGCGATGCGCACGGCGGTCGTGGGCCACGTCGAGTGGGTGGAGTTTGCGCGCGTGGAGCGCGTGCCCTCGGCCGGCGAGATCGTCCAGGCAAGCGAGTGGTGGAGCGAGGCGGCCGGCGGCGGCGGCGTCGCCTCGGTGCAGCTGGCGCGTCTGGCCGGCGACTGCACGCTCTTCACGGCGCTCGGGCGCGACGACCTCGGCGACGCCGCGCTCGCACAGCTCACCGGCTTGGGCGTCCGCGTGGAGGCCGCGCGCCACAGGGAGCCGCAACGCCGGGGCTTCACGTTCGTGGCTGCAGGCGGCGAGCGGACGATCACGATCATCGGCGAGAAGCACGTGCCTCACGGAAGCGATTCGCTGCCGTGGGAGGAGCTGGCCGACACGGACGCCGTGTACTTCGTGAGCGGCGACGCTGCTGCCGCGAAGGCGGCTCGGCGGGCGCGGGCCCTCGTGGCGACCGCTCGCTGCCTGCCGGTCCTCGGGGAAGCCGGCGTCGAGCTCGACGCGCTCGTCCGCAGCAAGCGCGACCCGAGCGAGCGCTACGAGCCCGGCGACCTCGAACCTGAGCCGCGTCTCGTCGTCGCGACTTCAGGTCACGAAGGTGGAACCTGGCGCGCGTCGGACGGCCGCGCAGCGCCCTACGCGCCTGCGCCTCTGCCCGGTCCAGTCGCCGACACGTACGGCGCGGGCGACAGCTTCGCGGCGGGGCTGACGTACGCGCTCGGACGAGGCGACGAGGCCGAGCCCGCCGTCGCTTTCGCGGCGGAGTGGGCGGCGGCCGCCCTCACGCGCAGGGGCGCGCACGGGATCTAGGAGCTAGGCGGGGGCGCCTTCGAGCCGGCGCAGGATGTAGTCGGCGTACCACCCAGGCCAGTCCTCGTCCCGTTTTCCGAGCTCCCGCTCGTAGTCCGCGTGCGCCTGTTCGGCCTCACGCAGGAGCTTCGCCAGTTCCTCCCTGGTCAGTTGAGCTTGCACCAAGCCATTATCCACCGCCCGCCGTGGGCCGCCGGGGTTGCGTAGTGGTGGATTGTGGTCTAAAGTGGGGCAAGGTGGAGGCGACGGAAGGCTTCGGGCGATGCTCCTCGGCGAGTACGAGCACACGATCGACGACAAGAACCGGCTTACGCTTCCCGCTCGGTTTCGCCAGTCCTTTGCGGACGGCGTCGTCATCACGCGCGGAATCGAGGCCTGCCTGGCCGTGTACACGCAAGAGGGCTGGGAGGACTTCGTGAGCTCCCGCCTCACGGGCCTCGACCGGTTCAGCCGCGAGGCGCGGGACATGCGCCGCTACCTCTTCGCGGCCACCGTCGAGGCCGAGCTCGACAAGCAGGGGCGCGTCACGCTTCCGGCCGGACTGCTGGCGAAGGCGGAGCTCGGGCGCGAGGTGATCGTGGCCGGGGTGGGCGACTACCTGGAGGTGTGGGACCGCGAGGCTTGGCGAGCCCAGCTCGATGACGTGGAGAGGAGGGCGGAGATTGTTGCGGAACGCCTTGCAGCACGAGACCGCTGACCACGTCCCCGTCCTCGCCGAGGAGGTGCGCGAGCTTCTCGGCGTCGAGCCGGGGGAGACGGTCATCGACGGCACGTTCGGCGCCGGCGGGCACGCGGAGCTCCTGGCGGCGGACCTCGCCGGCAAGGGGCGCTTCATCGCCGTCGACCGCGATGCGAGCGTTCGCCCCTACTTCGAGCGCTTCCAGCGCCGGGCGAACGTGCAGGCGCGGTTCCTGCGGGGCGACTTCGCGATAGTCCTCGGCCAGCTCGCCGACAACGACGTCCGGGCCGACGCGATCCTGCTCGACCTCGGCGTGTCGAGCATGCAGATCGACCGTCCGGAGCGCGGCTTCTCTTACGCTGCGGATGCGCCGCTCGACATGCGCATGGACGTCTCGGGCGCCCGCTCGGCACGGGACGTCGTCAACGAGTCGAGCGAGCGAGAGCTGGCGGAGATCTTCCGCCGCTACGGCGAGGAGCGGTTCTCGCGGCAGATCGCGCGCGCGATCGTGCGCCGGCGAGCGGAGCGCCCCTTCGAGCGGACGGCGGATCTCGTCGAGGTCGTCCGCGCGGCGATCCCGGCGCCGCGACGCTTCGGGGACGGGCACCCGGCCAAGCGCGTCTTCCAGGCGCTCCGTATCGTCGTCAACGAGGAGCTCGAGTCGCTCGAGGAGGCCCTGCCCGTCGCGCTGCGGCTGCTGAGGCCCGGCGGGCGCGTGGCGGTGATCAGCTTCCATTCGCTCGAGGACCGCATCGTCAAGCGCTTCTTCGCCGCCCAGGCGCGCGGGTGCACCTGCCCGCCCGACCTGCCGATCTGCGTGTGCGGGAAGAAGCCGACACTCCGCCTGGTCACGCGCCGAGCCGTCAGGCCGTCGCCGGCCGAGACCGCCGAGAACCCGCGCGCCGCTTCCGCGCGCCTGCGCGTGGCCGTGCGGACCGAGGAGCAGTGATGGCAACCGCGATCGCCCGTGCCGCTCCGCGGCGCGTAGCGCAGACGAGGCCGCGTCCGGCGCCGCGCCGAGCGCCGAGGCGCCGCACGGCGCAGAGGCCGCGAGTCGCGGGAAGCGTCGCCTGGATCGTCGTCGTCGCGACGCTCCTCGCCGGGATCGTCGCTCTCAACGTCGCCGTCCTGCGGCTCAACGTGCAGGCCGAGGAGCTGGAGGCCCAGCGGGCCGAGCTCGCGGCGACGCACGACACCCTCGAGGCCGAGCTGTCCCAGGGCGCGGCCGCAGGGCGGATCGAGGCGATCGCGGTCCGGGAGTATGGGTTCACCCAGCCCGTCGAGACCTCCTACGTCCGGCTGGCGCGCGTCAAGGAGTAGCGGCCGGTGCGCCAGGCGAACAGGCGCCTTCGGTTGCTCGTCGCGATCTTCGCGGTGGTCTTTGCCGCAGCGTTCGCACGGGTGGCCTGGCTGCAAGCGGTCAAGGCGCAGACTCTCGACCACCTGGCGACGACCCAGAATCGCGAGGCGTTCGACGTGCCGGCCGCCCGCGGGACGATCTTCGACCGAAACGGCGTTCAGCTCGCCTTCAGCCAACGCGCCACGACGGTCTACGCGAACCCGAAGCAGGTGCCCGACCCCCGCGAGACCGCCATTGCGGTCGGGGAGGCCCTCGGGCTCGACGCGGGCAAGCTGTATCCCCTGCTGACCGACCGCTCGCGCGGATTCGTCTATCTCGCTCGTAAGGTCGATCCCGAGAAGGCCGAGGTGCTCGAAGCCCAAGAGCTCCCGGGGATCGGGTTCCAGGACGACGAGCGCCGCGTCTACCCTCAGCGTGCGCTCGCGTCCGAGCTCGTCGGCTATGCGGGCACCGAGAACCGCGGCCTCTCCGGGCTCGAGCTCGAGCTCGACAAGGTGCTCGCCGGGGTATCGGGCTCGAAGACGATCGTCCGCGACCCGTTCGGGCGCACGATCGACGTCCTCGAGTCGGAGCAGGTGCGCGACGGGCGGGACGTCTTCCTCACGATCGACAACACGCTTCAGGGCCACGTCGAGCGCGTCCTGCACCGAGCGCGGACGCGCTGGGCCGCCCAGTCGGCCTCGGCCGTCGTTCTCGACCCGCAGACGGGCGGCATCCTCGCCCTTGCCGTCGAGCCGGGGTTCGATGCGAACGACTACCCGGAGGTCGCCCGCTGGGAAGAAGAGCGACTCCGCAACCGTGCCGTCACCGACACCTACGAGCCCGGCTCGACGTTCAAGGTCGTGACGGTGGGCGGGGTGCTCGAGACGAATCTCGTCTCGCCGACGACGAAGTTCCGGCTCCCCTATGAGATCCCGGTGGCGGACCGCATGATCCACGACGCGACGCCGCGCGGGACGAAGACGATGACCGTCTCGGAGATCCTCTCGCACTCCTCGAACGTCGGCGTGGTCACCTTGGCCCAGCAGCTTCAGCGAGAGGGGGTCAACGAGTGGATTCAGCGTTTCGGCTTCGGCCGCAAGACCGGCATCGACTTCCCGGGTGAGTCTCGCGGCATCGTCCTCCAGCCGGACGAGTGGTCGGGCTCGACCATCGGCAACGTCCCGATCGGGCAGGGCATCGCCGTGACGCCCATGCAGATGGCCGCCGCCTACGGCGCCATCGCGAACGAGGGAGTCTGGTTGCAGCCGCACTTCGTCGACCGGGTCGAGGGACGCGGACGGCATCAGCCCGAGGAGCGCCGTGTGATCTCCGCGACGACGGCCCGCCAGCTGACGAAAATGCTGCGACGAGTCGTCGAGGAGGGGTCGGGCACGACCGCGCAGGTCGACGGCTATCGCGTGGCCGGCAAGACCGGAACCGCCGCCAAGCCCGACCCGGAGGGCGGCTACTCGGAAACGCGCTACGTGGCCTCGTTCGTCGGCTTCGCGCCCGCGAAGCGCCCGGAGCTGGTCGTGCTGGTCACGGTCGACGAGCCGAGGGGAGCGATCTGGGGCGGCACCGTCGCCGCGCCTCCGTTCGCGGAGATCATGGAGTTCGCCCTGCCGTACCTGGAGGTTCCGCCCGTCCGCGGCCGGGGGAGTGACTAGCGCGCAGGAGGCGCGGACCGCGCCAGAATGCAGGCAGGACTGTGCCGAACGCTCTCGCCATCCCGCTCGAGACCCTGGCCGGTGCCGTCGGGGCGATCACGCGCCGGGGCCCGGCGCCGGGCCCCGTTACAGACCTCGCCTATGACGCCCGACGTGTAACGCCCGGGGCCCTCTTCGCCTGCGTGCCCGGGGAGCGCGCCGACGGCCACGACTTCGCCGCGCAGGCGGCCGAGCGGGGAGCGGTCGCCCTGCTCGTCGAGCGGGAGCTAGACCTCGACATCCCTCAGCTCGTCGTCGCGGACGCGAGGCTGGGGATGGCGCTGGCGGCGGATGCCTTCTTCGGCAGGCCCACGCGCGAGCTCGAGGTGGCCGGCGTGACGGGCACGAACGGGAAGACGACCACGGCGTTTCTCCTCTACTCGATCCTGGCCGCAGCCGCCCGCCGCCCAGGCCTGCTCGGCACCGTGGAGATGAGGATCGGGGGCGAGCGGCGCCCGGTCACGCGCACGACGCCCGAGGCGATCGACCTGCAACGGACGTTCCGGGAGCTGCTCGACGCAGGCGACAAGAGCTGCGCGATGGAGGCCTCCTCGCACGCCTCCGAGCTGAAGCGCCTCGTCGGCACGCGCTTTCGCGCCCTCGTCTTCACCAACCTCTCGCAGGACCATCTCGACTTCCACGGCACGCTTGACGCCTACTACGACGCCAAGCGCCGCCTCTTCACCGAGCCTGACGTGGACGGTAACCGTCCCCCCGCGGCGGTGAACGTCGGCGACCCGAACGGCCGCCGGCTCGCCGACGAGCTGCGAGCGCTCGGCGGTCGCGTCCTCACCTTCGGCCTCACCGATGAGGCGGACGTCCGCGCGGAGCAGCTCGAGCTGACGCCGTCGGCCACGAGCTTCCAGGCGGCCGGGCTCGCAGTGCGCCCGCGGCTCCGGGGCCGCTTCAACGTCGAGAACGTCCTCGGTGCCATCGCCGCCGGGAGGCTGCTCGAGATTGGGGACGATGCGATCGTGCGAGGGATCGAGCACGTCGGCGGCGTGCCCGGGCGCTTCGAGTCGGTGGACGAGGGTCAGCCGTTTGCTGTGCTCGTCGACTACGCCCACACACCCGAGGCGCTCGAGAACGTGCTCGCCGAGGCGCGCCGGCTCGCGTCCGGCCGCCTGGTCTGCGTCTTCGGCTGCGGCGGCGACCGCGATCGGGCCAAGCGCCCGCTCATGGGCGAGATCGTGAGCCGCCTCGCCGATCGGGCAATCGTCACCTCCGACAACCCGCGCAGCGAGGAGCCGCTCGCGATCATCGCGGAGATCCGAACCGGGATGGCCGGCGACGAGGAAGTCGAGCCGGACCGCGCCGCCGCCATCGCGCGCGCCGTCGACGACGCCGAGGAGGGTGACGTCGTCGTCATCGCCGGCAAGGGCCACGAGCAAGGTCAGGAGCTCCAGGACCGGACGATCCCGTTCGACGACCGCGAGGTTGCCCGAGACGCCCTCCGGCGCCTCGGCGCGGCGGCATGATCCCGCTCGGGCTCGACGAAGTCGCGCGGCTCGCCCCGGGCCGGGTGACGCGTGCGCAGGGGGCCGACAAGGTCACCGGCATCACGATCGACTCCCGAGCGACCGGGCCTGGCGACCTGTTCGTCGCCGTCGGCGGCGGCGTCGACTTCGTCGAGGACGCGCTGGCCGCAGGCGCCGCGGCGGCACTCGTTCCGGAGGATCCGTTCGGCGCCCTGGGCGCGCTGGCGAGAGCCGTTCGCGAGCGCTCCGCCGCCAGGGTCGTGGCCGTCACCGGCTCGACGGCCAAGACGTCCACGAAGGACATCCTCGGGGCGCTTTGCTCTCCGCACGCGCGGACGGTCGTCGCCGAGGGAAGCCAGAACAACGAGATCGGGCTTCCGCTCAGCCTGTTCCGCCTCGAGGAGGAC
>JBOHAB010000018.1:0-21098 GCA_050697655.1 Gaiellaceae bacterium | reverse complement strand
TTCTTCGATCGCTTCTGGTGGCTGAACGTGGCAGTGAACCGCGTCTTCGAGTTCTTCGGCATCGGCGTGTGAAAATCCGGGACGCACGCGCGGAAGATGCACCGGCGCTCGCCGCTCTCCTCGCCGCTGGGCTATCCCGACGAGGTGGAGCCGCTTCGAGCTCGGCTCGACGCCTTCGCGGCCGACCCGAGCTCCTTCGTGCTCGTCGCCGCAGAGTCAGATCGCCTGCTCGGACTGGCATCCGCGAGCATGCTCCCCTCCTCCACGAGGACGGGAGCTGGTGCCGGCTTTCGGCGCTCGTCGTCGACGAGCGCAGCCGCCGGGCCGGCGTCGGCCGGAAGCTCGTCGCCGAGATCGAGCAGCGGGTCCGCGCTGCAGGCTGCCGGTACCTCGAGGTGACGAGCGGCGAGCGACCCGAGCGCGAGGCGGCGCACGCGTTCTACGAGGCGCTCGGCCTGGAGCAGGTCTCACGCCGCTATCTCAAGGCGCTCTGAGAACGGGCGGCGGGAGGTCGGACGGCCAGGCGAGTACGCTCCCGCCAGTGAGCAGCCACGACGACCTGACGGACTGCTTCGAGCGCAAGGTGGGCGCGTGGTTCGCGGGAGAGGGCCGGCGCACCGTCGCAGACCGCAGGCACCTACGCCAGATGAACATGGCGCTCGCCCTCGCCGCCTCGCGCTGGCTCGAGATGGTCGAGGAGGGTGAGCCCGTCGAGCGCATGCACGCCTGGCTCGGCCAGATCGAGGAGCGAGCCGAAAGACGGCGGGCTGCGGCGAGAATCGAAGCGATACAACGAGCTCGGACGTGGTTCAACGACTGCGTGAGTCTCAACGGACACGTCAAGAACGGCCACTAGCGGCGCGCTCGTTTCCCGGTCGCTTCCCGGCGTTTTCCTTTTTCTACTCGGCCGCTCGTTTCGCGGCGCCCGAGACCCGCCAGCCAGGCGGCAACAAACAGAAGCGCGAGCATCCACGCGACGACAGGCTGCCAGCCGCACCGAATCTCCGAGGCGGGGTCACAGCCGTCCGCGATAGTCCAAATCCACCAAGCCAAGGCTCCCGCGACTCCCGCGCCGGCCAGCCACTGAAACCGCGAAGGGGAGAAGGGCAGTCAGCGCAAATCCCGTCCCGAAGAGGATGAAAAGCAGGCTCCTGGGATCCACTTTCTGACCGTACGCCGCCTCCACCACCCCACAACCGGTCCCGGCCCGCATGGCTCCTGTCCGGGTACTTCAGCTCGAGCCGGCGGGGAGCTCGAGGTTCTCGCTCTCAGACGACGACCTTCACCTCGCCGTCCTCGACGACGACCTCGTAGGTCTCCAGCTCGAGCCCGCGGTCGAACTCGTTCTCGCCGGTGCGCACGTCGTACTGCCAGCCGTGCCACGGGCAGGTGAGGACACAGCCCTCGAGCTTGCCGCGGGCCAGCGGGCCTCCCAGGTGCAGGCACTTGGCCTGGGTCGCGTAGAAGCTGTCGTCGCAGTGGAAGACCGCGACCTCGGTGCCTCCGGCCTCCGCGGCGACGGCGGTTCCAGGCGGAAGGTCCTCGACTCTGGCGACGGTGTGAAGCTGGCCCACAGGCACGCGCGCACGCTAGCAGAGCCACCTTCGCGCCTCACCGGCCGAACGGCTGGCTGGTACGCTCCCGCCCGTGGCGACGATCCTGCTCGTTGGGGTCGATCTCTTCTTTCGAGGGAAGCTCGACGTGCTCCTTGGCGAGACGCATCGCCTGACGACCACCGAGAGCATCGATCCACCCGATCTCGTCATCTGCGATGTCGCCCGGATCGAGGCCGCCGAAGTCGCGGACATGTACCCGGACGTCCCTATCCTCGGGTACACGAATCACACCGACACTGCGGGCCTGCGGTCGGCCCAGGCGGCCGGTTTGGACAAGGTGGTCGTCCGCTCCGCCCTCGCCGAGCGAGCCTCCCAGCTCGTCGACGAGCTCGTTGCGTAGACTGGCGTGGAGTGACCTACATCATCGCGGAGCCCTGCATCGACATCCTCGATAAGTCCTGCGTGGACGTCTGTCCGGTGGACTGCATCCACGAGGCCGAGCGCATGCTCGTGATCGATCCCGAGGAGTGCATCGACTGCGGCGCGTGCGAGCCGGAGTGCCCCGTCGAGGCGATCTTCCCCGAGGACGCGCTCCCCGAGAAGTGGGAGCCGTTCGTGAAGATCAACTACGCCTTCGACGAAGGGATGGACGTGATCAACGAGCTCGTCGAGGCCTACGCGACCGAGCACAACGTCCAGAATCCGCCGCTCGAGTAGCGCTAGCCAAGCCCCACGCCGCGACCAGGGCCCAGGCCGCCTCGAGCAGCAGGAAGCCCCACTGCCTCTCGAGCCATGCCTCGACGGCGAGCACGGACGCGCCGACGACGTTGAGCACGAGGTAGGCGCGCGAGCTCGTGCGCAGCAGGCCGACCTGGGCGAGAGCGAAGGCGGCGAGGACTGCGAGCGCGCCTGCAATCTGGACGATCTGTCCCATGACGAACCTCCATCGCGTCGTCTTGTCTGGCCGGGTACGACGCGCCTCGTCCGGGACAGACCACTGCGGTCCGTCTCGATTCCAGGGTAGCACCCCGGTTCTCAGGCGGGCGTGAGGCGGAGCTCGCGGGGGAGGTCGCGATCCAGCGCGAGCGCGCCCGCGCCGGCGAGCAGGCAGACGGCCGCGGCCGCCGGCCAGAGCGCCAGCGGCTCCGCTGCGAGCACGAAGCCCCCGATCGCGGGGCCGACGATGAAGCCGATGTCCCACGAGATCGTCGAGACGGCCATGTAGCGGCCCCGGAGGCGAGCGGGCGCGAGGTCGGCGACGAGCGCCCCCTGCACCGGCCCCTGGAAGCACTCCCCGAGCCCGAACACGATCGCGGCGAGCCCGAAGGCGGCGGCGGCCGCGACCGTTTCGAGCCGGGCTCCGCCCACGAGGACGACGATCCAGGCCGCCGCCCAAAGCACGCACATGAGCCCCAGGGCCGGCATCCGGCGTCGGCCCTCGAGCGCCTTGGCAACCGGGAGCTGGGCGAGGACGATCACGAGCGTGTTCACGAGGAAGATGAGGCCGATCCCCAGCTCGGCAACGCCCGCTTCGTTCTTGGCGAAGACCGGCAAAAGCTCGAACTGCGCGTAGCCGGCGGCGACGAAGAGGACGTTCAGGAGGACGACGCCCAGGAAGACGCGGTCGCGCAGGACCTCGGCGTAGCGTCCCGGAGCAAGGGCTTCGCGCTCCTCGGCCAGGACCGGCTCGGGAACGAACGCCAGCATGCCCACGAAGACGAGGAAGGTGGCCGCGTCGAGGAGGAAGAGAACCGTGAAGCTGGTCGGGTTCCCGGTCGTTGCGATCAGACCGCCCGCGAGCCCGCCGAGGCCGATCCCCAGGTTCCGCGTGACGCGCTGGAGCGCGAAGGCGGCGTGGCGGCGCGACTGCGGGGTCAGCCCGGCCAGGAGCGCCGACTGGCTGGGCCAGAAGCCGGCGTTGCCGACCCCGGCCACGGCACTGGCCAGGAAGGCGTGCCACGGCTCGGTGATGAGCGGGTAGCTGCCGTACCCGATCCCGAGGAGGACGAGCGCGACCGCGAGGGTGGCGCGGCCGCCGATCCGGTCGACGACGACGCCGACCACGGGCCCCGCGAGCAGGCTGACCGCGCCGGTGGTTGCGAGAACGAGCCCTGCAATCCCCAGCGAGAAGCCGCGCACGTTGTGCAGGTAGATGACGAGGAACGGGAAGGCGAGGCCGTTGCCCACGGCGTTCGCCAGGCCGCCGAGGTTGAGGATCCAGACGGGGCGGGGGAGCCGTGGGTCGAGGCTGCGAAGGTACCGGCCAAGACCCCTCAAACCTCTCCGAGCGTCGCCCAGACCTCCAGCTTCGAGCGGATGCGGGAGCTCACCTCGTCCGTGAACTCCGTCGTCGAGGCGTGCCCGCCCAGGTCGGCGGTGCGTGTGCCGGCCGAGACCGCTTCGAGGCAGGCCTCGCGGACCGCGCGGCCGGCCGTGCGCGCCTCGTCGTCGTCGATGTGGCTGAGGAGCGCGGCGCCGGCGAGGATCATCGCCATCGGGTTGGCCACGTCCTTCCCCTTGAGCGCGGGCGCCGTCCCGTGCGCCGCCTCGGCCATCAGCGCTCGCGGCGTGTAGTCCTCGTTGAAGGCGACGAGGAGCGACTCCGAGCCCGCGATCGAGCCGAAGAGCGGGAGAACGAGGTCGGAAAGGATGTCGCCGTCGCGGTTGAGCGCCGGGATCACGAGCGCTTCGCCGGCCGAGCTGATCAGGAGCGCGAAGGTCGCGTCGATCAGCTGCGGCTCGTATTCGACCGCGGGATGCCGCTCGGCGGCAGCGTCCATCTCCTCCTTCAGCATCCCTTCGTAGACCGGCGAGACGGTGTACTTGGGGCCGCCGAAGACCTTCGCCTTCGTGCGTTCGGCATGGCGGAACGAGAACTCCGCCACTGCCCGGCAGATGCGCCGTTCAATCCGCTCCGTCCGCCAGGCGACCTCGTCCTCGCCGTCGCCCTCACGCCATTCCTTCGCGCCGTAGGCATCGCCGACCGCCATGCGCACCACCGAAATGGGGAAGTGCGCGCCCCCGACCGGCACGACGCCGGGGATGCGCCGCCCGGTGCGGACGATCACGTGCCCGCCGATCTCCTCGCGCAGGATCCGGTTCGGGCTGCCGACGTCGCCGGAAGCCTCAGGCGTGATCGTCGCCGCCTTCAGGCCGAGGCCATGCTCGCGGACGGCCTTCGCTGCTTCGTGGACCACCTCGTTCTCGGTAGCCCGCCGCGACTCCAGGGAGACGTCGAAGCGGGGGAGGTCGAGCTCGAGGCCGACGACGTCGGGAGAGAGGATCCGCAGCGCCTCCTCGAGCAGCTCCTGGCCCGTGTCGTCCCCCTCGAGCACGACGATCGTCCGCGTTTCCATCGCGGGGCTGAGTCTAGACGTGGGTTAGACTGACGAGCTTCCGGAAAGAACCCGTTGGAACCTGGGAATCTCAGGAACGACGGAGAGGGGCTCCCCCACTGGCCACAGTCAGCTTCGACAGCGTAAGCAAGGTCTATCCGGACGGAACGAGGGCGGTCTCCGACCTGGACATCGAGATCGGGAACGGCGAGTTCATGGTCCTCGTCGGCCCGTCCGGTTGCGGCAAGACGACCGCCTTGCGCATGGTCGCGGGCCTGGAGGACATCTCGGAGGGCGTCGTCAAGATCGGCGAGCGGGTGGTGAACAACGTCCCGCCCAAGGATCGCGACATCGCGATGGTCTTCCAGAGCTATGCGCTCTATCCGCACCTCAGCGTCTACGACAACATCGCCTTCAGCCTCCGGCTCAAGCGCGAGAAGAAGGCCGAGATCGACCGGCGCGTCAAGGAAGCGGCGCACATCCTCGGGCTCGAGCCTTTCCTGAAGCGCAAGCCGCGCGCTCTCTCCGGCGGACAGCGTCAGCGCGTCGCCATGGGTCGCGCGATCGTTCGCGAGCCGCAGGCCTTCCTCATGGACGAGCCGCTCTCGAACCTGGACGCAAAGCTCCGGGTGCAGATGCGCGCCGAGATCAGCCAGCTCCAGGACAGTCTGGGGACGACGACGATCTACGTCACGCACGACCAGGTCGAGGCGATGACGATGGGCGATCGCATCGCGGTCATGCGGAAAGGCGAGCTCCAGCAGGTGGGTCGGCCGCAGGACCTGTACGACAGGCCCGTCAACCTTTTCGTCGGCGGCTTCATCGGCAGCCCCGCCATGAACATGTTCGAGGCCCGCCTCGCCCGCGACGACGGGGGCCTGGCGGTCGAGCTCGGCGACCAGCGCCTGGCGCTCGACGCCGAAGCCTTCGGCGCGCGCCCCGCCTTGCGCGCCTACGAAGGCAAGGAGGTCATCCTCGGGCTCCGGCCCGAGCACATCGAGGACGCCGTGCTCGCAGGCGACGCGCCCGCCGACCGCCGGCTGCGGGGCACCGTCGAGCTGACCGAGGCGCTGGGGTCGGAGATCGTCGCGCACATCTCCGTCGACGCGAAGCCGGCGCTGACCGAAGACGTCCGCGAGCTCGCTCAGGACCTCGGTGAGGAGCTCGAGGACGAGGCAGACGAGGGCAAGACCACGCTCGTCGGCCGCATCGGCGCTCGGTCGAGCCTGCGCGCCGGCGAGACGGCCGAGCTCGCCGTCGACACGGGCGCGCTCCACTTCTTCGATCCCGGAACGGGAGCCGGGATCTACGACGACGAAACGACGAAAGGAGCCAGCTGATGAGGAAACATCGCCGTCATCTCCTCACGCTCGCGCTGATGCTCGTCCTCTCCGTTTTCGCCGCCGGGTGCGGCGGCGACGATGACGACGAGGGGGCGGGGGGCACGGGCGCCACCGATACCGCAGCAGGAGGCGAGGACGTCTCCGGCGAGGTCTCGGTGACGAGCACTTGGTCGGGGCCCGAGCAGGCGTCCTTCGAGGAGGTCATCGCGGGCTTCAACGACCAGTACCCGAACGTCGACGTCACCTATGACTCGGCCGGCGACGCGCTGCCGACGGTGCTGTCCACGGCGGTCGAGGGCGGCAACCCGCCGTCGGTCGCCGTCGTTGCCCAGCCCGGCCTCGTCCAGGGCTACGTCGAGCGCGGCGCGCTCCAGCCGCTCGACTTCGCGCAGGAAACCATCGCCGAGAACTTCGCCGAGTCGGTCATCGAGGTGGGAACGTTCGAGGACCAGCTCTACGCGGTGCTCTTCAAGGCGTCCAACAAGTCCACCTACTGGTACAACGTCCAGGCTTTCGAGGACGCCGGCGTCGAAGCCACCGAAGACTGGGATGAGTTCCTCACGAACGCCGAGACGATCAAGGCCTCGGGCCTGCCCGCCTACTCGATCGGCGGAGCCGAGGGTTGGACGCTGACCGACCTCTTCGAGAACATCTACCTGCGCACGGCCGGCGCTGACATGTACGACCAGCTCTCGCGCCACGAGATCCCCTGGACCGACCAGTCCGTCAAGGACGCTCTGACCGAGATGGCCAAGATCGTCGGGGACACCGACAACATCGTCGGCGGCTCCCAGGGCGCGCTCCAGTCCGACTTCCCGACCTCGGTGAGCAACGTCTTCGCCGAGGAGGCGAAGGGCGCCATGGTCATCGAAGGCGACTTCGTCCCCGGCGTCGTCGAGTCGCCGCTCGAGGCGGAGACCGGCTACAACGTCTCGGTCTTCCCGTCCATCAACGACTCGCCTCCGTCGATCGTCGCTTCCGGCGACCTCGCCATCATGTTCGAGGACACCCCCGCAGCCAGGGCGTTCATCGAGTACCTGGCGACTCCTGAGGCTGCCGAGATCTGGGCCGGCCGGGGCGGGTTCTCGTCCGCCAACCAAAACCTCGACCCGAGCGTGTATCCCGACCCGATCACGGAGGCGACCGCGAGCGCGGTCGCCGAGGCCGAGGAGTTCCGCTTCGACCTCTCGGACGTGCAGCCGTCCGAGTTCGGATCGACCGAGGGCCAGGGGCTCTGGAAGCTCTTCCAGGACTTCGTGGCCAACCCGGATGACATCGACGGGATCGCCCAGCAGATGGAGCGGGCCGCCTCGGACGCGTTCGGAGACTAGGAGGGACGCGAGGAGCCGCTCGTGAGCGGTGCCAGCATCACGGCGGAGCCCTCGGCTTCGGGGGCTCCGCCGCAGGCCGGAAAGGGCCGCGACTGGCGGGGCTACGCGGTCGCCGCGGCCTTCCTCGCGCCCACGATTCTCTTCCTCGGGGTGTGGGTCATCTATCCCGCGCTCGACACGATCAGGCGCAGCTTCTACAGCCGCTCGGGCGACGAGTTCGTCTGGTTCGACAACTACCAGGAGATCTTCACCAGCGACGTCCTCCTCACGGCTGTCAAGAACAACGCCATCTGGGTGCTCGTCGTCCCGGCGCTCGTGACCGCCATCGGGCTCATCTTCGCCGTGCTCACGGAGCGCATCGGCTGGTCCGTCGCTTTCAAGACGGCCGTCTTCATGCCGATGGCGATCTCCGCCTTTGCGGCCGGCGTCACCTGGCGGATCATGTACCTGCAGGACCCGGACCAGGGCGCGATCAACGCCGGCATAGCCGCGGTTAGGGACGCGGTCGACCCACCCGGCGTGCTCTCCGACGCCGCGCCTTCCACCGAGACGATCGTCGGAACGCCGCAAGGAGGCCTCGAGCTGGCCGAGCCGGTCGAGGCGGGCTCCGCGGTCGCGCTCGGGCTCACCCGCATCTCGGCCGACGAGGTTCCCGAGGACGCCGCGCAGGCGGTGCTGCCGGAAGCCCTCTCCGGGGGGATCAACGGCGTCGTCTGGCGAGACTTCAAGCCGGGCGGCGGTACGCCCGGCGAGGTCGAGAGCGAGGAAGTCGGCTTGCCCGGCGTCACCGTCGAGCTCAGGTCGGCAGACGGCGAGACCGTAGCCTCGAGCACCACCGAGGCAGACGGAACATTCGCCTTCGAGGACGTGGGCTCGGGGCCCTTCAGGGTGGCGATCGGCGCAGAGACCTTCGCGGAGCCGTTCAACGGTGTCTCCTGGCTCGGCCCGCGCCTGATCACGCCCTCGATCATCATCGCCTACATCTGGATCTGGGCCGGCTTCTCAATGGTCGTGATCGCCGCCGGCCTCGCTGCGATCCCTCGCGACGTCCTGGAAGCCGCCCGAACCGACGGCGCGAGCGAGTGGCAGGTTTTCCGGCGGGTGACCGCGCCCCTGCTTTTGCCTGTCCTCACCGTCGTCTTCATCACGATGCTCATCAACGTCCTCAAGGTCTTCGACATCGTCATCGCCATCGCCCCAGGCTCGGTTCAGGACGACGCCAGCGTCCTGGCGCTTGCCATGTGGCGAACGGCCTTCGGAGGAACGAGCAACCTCGGGGTCGGGTCGGCGCTCGCCGTCTTCATCTTCGTGCTCGTGATCCCCGTCCTGCTCCTCAACGTGCGCCGCTTCCGGAGGGAGGCCTAGCCCCCTGATGGCGACAACCGCCGAAGCAGTCGAGCAGCAAGCGCCTCGCGAAAGCACGGGTGGACGCTTCCTGCGCTTCATGGGGCGCACGCCGGTGCACATCATGCTCGTGGTCGTCGGCTTGCTCTGGCTCGTGCCGACGATCGGCCTCTTCCTGACCTCGTTGCTCTCGGCGGAGGACTATCTCGAAGGCGGCTGGTGGCAGATCTTCTCGGAGCCGGGCAAGTTCACGCTCGAGAACTACTCGGCGATCTTCGACGACGAGACGATCACCTCGTCGCTCGTGACGACGATCTGGATCGCGATCGGGGGCACATTGCTTCCCATCCTCGTCGGTGCCCTCGCCGGCTACGCGTTCGCGTGGCTCGACTTTCCCGGACGAGATTGGCTCTTCGTGATCGTGATCGCGCTCCTCGTCGTGCCGCTGCAGATGGCGCTCATCCCGATGTTCAGGCTCTACGAGACGTTCGGGATCAACGACACGGTCTTCGCCCTCATCCTCTTTCACACCGCTTTCGGCCTGCCGTTCGCGATCTTCCTCCTTCGCAACTTCTTCATAGGCATACCCAAGGACCTGCTGGAGGCTGCCCGCATCGACGGCGCCTCGGAGATACGGATCTTCGTGCGTCTGATCCTGCCGCTCGGCCTGCCCGCCATCGCCTCGCTCGCCATCTTTCAGTTCCTCTGGACGTGGAACGACCTCCTCGTCGCGCTGGTCTTCGGGCGCGAGACGCAGCCGATCACGGTCGCGATCTACCGGCAGCTGGCATCGTTCGGCGCCAACATCGAGATCATCGCCCCTGCGACCTTCATCTCGCTCGTGATCCCGCTCGCCGTCTTCTTTGCCTTCCAGCGCTACTTCGTCGAGGGCCTGCTGGCCGGCTCCGTGAAGTAGCCGTGTCGAGAACGTGCGCAATCGTCGGAAGCGGCCTCGCCGGCTTCTGCGCCTATGCAACCCTCCGAAAAGGGGGGCTGGAACCGGCCGAAATCGCCGTGTTCGGAACGGACCCGGATCCGGCGGCCGTGTGGCGCGTTCGCTCCGCGTCGATCCGCCAGCGCCGGATGCGGTCCGAGAGCGACGGGCACTGCGCCCCGAGCTCCTTCCCCGGCCTCGCCGTGCGGGCGGCCCGCCGCCGTCGAAGCCCGGTGCCGCTTCTCCGGAGCGTCTGCGACCGCTACCACCCGACGGTCGGCGAGTTTCTCGACCACGTGGAGGAGCTGCGCGCGGCAACCGGCTGGGACGAGAGCGTGCACCTCACCCGTGTGAACCGCGTGCGGGCGGTCGAGGGCGGGTTCGAGGTCGACGATCACGGCACGTTCCCGCACGTCCTCCTCGCTCCGGGTCACCCGGGCCTGGCCTGGCCGGATAGCCTGGCCGGCGATCCACGGGCCGTTCATGCTTACGAGCCCCACGACTTCGCCGAGACCGTGGAGATCGTGGGTGCGGGGATGGCGGCGGCCACCGAGTGGCTCAACGCCCTCTCCGCCGGTGCTTCGGTCGTCTCGGTGCGCCGGCGAGAGCCCGAGCGCCGCCCGCTCAACCTTCCCCGCGAGCTCTTCAGCCGTCGCGGGCTGACCGGCTACCACCGGCTGCCGACGGCGGAGCGGGTCGCGCTGCTGAAGCGGTACGGCGCGCCCTCCTATCCGCCTGGCCGCGAATGGGACGAGCCCGTGGAGAGCGCGCGCAGCCGCGGCCGCTTCCGCGTCGCCGCCGAGCTGAACGGAGCTCCTCAGATCGTCTGCGCGACCGGCTTCGAGCGCGGCTACCGCCACGACCCGCTGCTCGCCCGCCTCGTCGCCGAGCACGGCCTCGACACCGCGGCGGACTGGATCGTCCTCACGCCCGATTCGACCGTCGGTTCGCTGACCGACGGCGCACGGACGCTTGCCCTCGCCGGGGCGCCTGCTCAGTGGGCGTTTCCGGCGGCCGACACACTCATGGGCGCCAAGTACGCGGGGCGCCGCTTCCTCCGCGAGGTGACCGCATGGCGTACACGCTGAGAGGGCGCATCGAGTCGCGAGTCGCGGGCGCGCTCGTCCCACTGGTTGCAGGGTGCATCCTGGCGCTCGTACTCGAGGCGTGGTGGCCGGTCGAGCTGGCCGGGTTGATGCTCGGCGCCGGAGCCCTCTTCGACCTCGCCTACCACAGGTTCGTCGCGTACCAGCCCGGCTGGGCGGCGCTCCCTCTCGGGCTACTCGAGCTGGGCGCGATCATGGGCCTCGCTCGCCTGTTGCACGTGGGCGCGCCCCTCTGGGCCGCGCTCGCCTTCTACGCAGGCTCCTGGCTCCTCGCCCAGGTTCTCGGCCACGCGGTCTTCCCGCTGGCGCGGCTCTCGTACGGCGAGGACGGAGGCGAGCTCGGTCGAGCGGGGAGAGGCCTGGCCGCGACTGCCGTCGTCCTCCTGGCCGCCGCGGGCGGGATCGCCTGGGCGACGCAGCCGCCGGTCGTCCACCTCGCCGCCGGAGTCCACGAGGGACCACTCGTGCTCGACCACTCCCAGCAGCTCGTCGGCGAGCCCGGCGCCGTCGTCCGCGGGGGAATCGTCGTCACCGCCGACGACGTCACGATCCGGGACGTCACCGTGCTCGGAGGGGAGCACGGCATCCAGGTCGAAGCGGCCGAGCGCGTCGTCCTCGAGCGGGTCAGCGTCCTCGGCGCGGCCCTCGACGGGATCAGCGTCCGGCGGAGTCAGGTCACGATTCGCGATTGCGCGGTCTCCATGGTCGGGAACGAATACGGCCAGGGAATCGACATCTCCTTCACCGCCGACCTCGAGCCGAGCCTCATCGAGAACTGTCATCTGACGGGCGGCCAGGAGGGCATCTACCTCGGCTCGGTTCACGCGATGGCGCACGACAACCACGTGCGCCGAACGACGTTGCGAGGCATCACGGTGACCGAAATGTCCATGGCTTCCGTGGAGGAGAACACCGTGGAGGACGCTCTCGGGATCGGCATCTTCTGCAGCGACTACTCGATGTGCGATATCCGTGAGAATTCGATAGCGGACATTCGCGCCGACCACGATTCCTCCGACAGCATGCGCGAAGGGTATGGAATCGTCTCGCATTACTGGGCCCATGCGGAGGTCGAGGACAACAAGGTCTCGCGCAGCCCCTACGTGATGGGCGAGTTCTCGGACGCCTACATTACGTTCGAGTAGCGCTCGTCCGTTATTCTTTCCTTCCACTTTCTTGACTGTCGATCTTTGGGAGGAATTGCTGTGGCGCGAAAGACGATCCTCGTTTGCGACAACTGCGGGACCGAAGTGGAGGAAGGAAAGGGCGCGGCGCTCCGCGTCACCTACACCGACGCCCGCCGCGGCGCGAAGGCCGCGGACCTCTGCGACAGCTGCGCGGGCAAGATGCCCGGCCGTCCCGCCGCCCGCCGCGGCCGCCGGCCCAAGGCAGCGGCGTAGCACTACCCGACGGCCGGCGGTGGCCTCCGGCTCGATATCTAAACTGCATGGGTGCCGCTGGCGTTGCTGGTTGGCCCGGCGAACGCCGGGAAGGTCTCGCGGCTCCTCGATCGCTACCTGGAGAACCTCGACCGTGAGCCGTTTCTCGTCGTCCCGAACCGGGCGGAGGTGGATCGTGTGGAGCGCGACCTGCTGGCGCGCCGTCCCGCACTCCTCGGCGGCGAGATCGGGACGTTCGACGATCTCTTCCGCACGATCGCTCGAGGAGGCGGGGAGCGGCGAGCTGTCACCACCGAGGCCCAGCGGGCGCTGACCCTCCGTCGGGCGCTCGCCGTCGCCAGCCTCAACGGCCTCGGTCCTTCCTCCCGGTTTGCTGGTTTCGGCGAGGCGCTGCTGGGCGCCGTCTCGGAGCTCGAGTCGGGCCTCGTCGATCCGGACGACGTGGCCGGCGACCTCGGCGCCCTGTACGCGGCCTACCGGGCCGAGCTCGACCGGCTCGGGCTCTGGGATCGCGACCTCGAGCGCCGGCACGCGGTCGACCGAGTCGAGAACGAGCTCGAAGCCTGGGACGGCAGGCCGGTCCTCGCCTACGGCTTCGAGGACCTGACCGGGGCGCAGTGGGCGCTGCTCGCGGCGCTGGCAGGGCGTGCCGACGTCCACGTCTCGCTGCCGTACGAGCCTGGACGGCCCGCCTTTGCTTCGCTGGCGCACACGGCGGACGACCTAGGCGGCCTGGCCGGGCTCCTGGTGGACGAGCTCCCGCCGGCCTATGCGGAGATCGCGCACCCAGCGCTTGCTCACCTCGAGCGGGCACTGTTCTCGGACGGGCCACGCGCGGCGCCGCCGCCGCTCGAGGGTGCGGTTCGCTTCCTCGAGGGCGCGGGCTCGCGCGGCTCGCTTGAGCTCGTCGCCGACGAGGTGCTGCGGCTTCTGCGTGACGGCACGCCGGCCGAGGCGATCGGCCTCGTCTGCCCGTCCCTCGAGCGGCTGAGGGCGGCGCTCGAGACCGCGCTTTGCGCCGCTGGGGTCCCGTACTCGCTCGAGGGGCACGTTCGTCTCGGGCAGACGCCGTTCGGCCACGCGCTTCTTTCCGCGCTCCGCTTTCTCTGGCAGCAGGACAGCAGGCGTCATCTCTTCGGCTTCCTGCGCTCGCCGTACTCGGGCCTGCCACGTGCCTCGGCGGACTACCTCGAGGGCCGCCTGCGTGGGCTCGGAATCCGCTCCGGCATCGAAGAGCGGGTCGTCGCCCTGCGAGGGCAGCCGCTGCCGGCGCTGGACGACGTCAGGGCAGCAGAGCCTCCCACCGACGCCGTTCGCGTCCTCGCGCGGGCGATGTTGCGCGGCGCTCACGGGCTCGAGGAGCCCCCGGTGGGAGAGGCCTCCCGCCTCGATCTCCGCGCCTGGGAAGCGGTCAGGAGGCTGCTCGACGAGTTGGAAGGCTGGCGCGAGCTGGCCGGAGGGGTCACGCGCGAGGAGGTTCTCGTGGCCCTGGAGCGCGTGCCCGTTCGCCCGGGATCGGCCCTGGAACCCGGGCGCGTTGCCGTCCTCGACCTCCTCCGTGCCCGGACGCGCAGGTTCGAGGCGGTCTTCGTGCTCGGGCTGGAGGAAGGAAGCCTGCCGCGCCGGGTCAACCCCTCGCCGTTCCTCGACGACGACACGCGCCGGAGCCTGGACGAGCGCACGCGCTCGCGGCTTCTGCGCCCGGAGCCGGTCTCGCGCGAGCGCTTCCTCTACTACGCAGCCTGCACCAGGCCGTCACGGCGCCTCTACCTCGTGCGGGAGGCCGCGAGCGACGACGGCGCCCCCAGGCTGGCGAGCCCGTTCTGGGACGAGACGCGCGCGCTCTTCGACCAGGCCGACGTTGCCCGCTGGACCCGGCGGCGGCCGCTCTCGGCGCTGACCTGGCGGCTGGAGGAGGCCCCGACGGAGCGCGAGCGCCTCCGGGCGCTGGCCGCGCTCGCCGAGCGCGACCCTACCGAGGCGGAGTCCCTCGCCGCCGCCAACGGCTGGGAGCGGCGCCTCCAGCGTGCGCGCTCGGCCTTCCACCGTCGGACCACGTTGACCAACCCGGCCGTTCTCGCCGGGCTCCGGGCGCGGGAGAGCTTCAACGTCACCGAGCTCGAGGCGTTCGCGTCGTGCTCGTCCATCTGGTTCCTCGAGCGGGTCGTCTCGCCACGCTCGATCGACGCCGAGGTCGATGCGAGGCTGCGCGGGTCGATCGCGCACACGACGCTTCATCGCTTCTACGCCGGCCTTCCCAAGGAGGTCGGCACCGAGCGGGTGGAAGCCGACAGCGTCGAGGACGCCGTGCGTTTCCTGCGCCGGTGCCTGGAGCACGCGCTCGACGGCGTCCGCCAGGAGCTCACCGACCTCGAGCGCCGGGAGCTGGAGGGCCAGCTCTGGCGCGACCTGGAAGGCTTCGTCCGCGACGAGGCGCAGTCCGCCTCGCCGCTCGTCCCGCGCCGCTTCGAGGTCGCCTTCGGCACCGAGCGCTCCGCGCCCGAGCTGCAGCGCGGCCTCGCGCTCGAGGGCTTCTCCCTCGCCGGCAAGATCGACCGGATCGACGTCGATCCGTTCAGCGCGCGCGGGATCGTCTGGGACTACAAGTCGGGCAAGACGGCGTTCTCGGCGGCCAAGATCGACTCGGAGCTCAGGCTCCAGATTCCGCTCTACATGCTCGTCCTGCGCGACCTCGTCGGCATCGAGCCCCTCGGCGGCCTCTACCGGGCGCTCGCCGGCGAGCGCCAGGCACGGGGCCTCCTGCGCGCGAGCGCACGCGAGGACGGCATCCCCGGCTTTCAGAAGAACGACTACCTCGAGGAGGACGACTTCTGGGCGCAGGTCGGGCGCGCGACCGGGCGCGCAGGCGGGCTCGTCGAGCGAGTCCGGGCGGGCGACGTCAGGCACGATCCGCTCGGCGACGCCGGATGTCCCAGCTGGTGCGACCTCGCCCCCATGTGCCGGGTGAAGCGGCAGTGAACGCTCCCAACCCCGAGCAGGCTGCCGCGATCGAGGCGCCGGGCGTCGTCTTCGTCAGCGCCGGCGCGGGAACGGGGAAGACGACGGTGCTCGTCGAGCGCTTCGTCAAGGCGGTCTGCGAGCGCGGGCTCGACATCGACTCGCTGCTGGTCATCACGTACACCGAGCGCGCGGCCGGCGAGCTCCGCGAGCGCATCCGCACCCGGCTGGCCGCGGCCGGGCGGCCCGAGCTTGCGCGTGAGCTCGACGCCGCGTGGATCTCGACGATCCACGGCTTCTGTCACCGCTTGCTCAGGTCTCATCCCTTCGCCGCCGGCATCGACCCGCGCTTCCGCGTTCTCGACGACGCGCAGGCGCGGGTCCTCCAGCGCGAGGCATTCGAGCAGGCGCTCACCGAGTTCTGCGCTGACGGCGAGGAGGAGCGGCTCGGCCTGCTCTCGACCTACGGCGTCCGAGCGCTCCGGCGGATGCTCACCGGCGTCCACGAGACCCTGCGGGCGGCCGGGCGGCCGCTGACCCTCGAGCTCGGCGAGCGGCTCGGCCTGCCTGCTCGCAGCGACGAGCTTCGCGAGGCGGCACGCCTCCTCGCCGCGGACGAAGAGGCTGGGGAAACCGCCCGCGCCACCGCCGCCCGCGCGCTCGAGGTGCTCGAGGAGCGGACGCTGCCTGAGCGGCTGCTCGAGCTCGCCGAGCTCAAGGCCACGGGCGAGCGCTCGGCCGGCTACGAGGAGGCCCGCCGAGGCGTCGAGCAGGCGGCGCTCGACGAGCTCGCGGCCCGCGATCGCGACCTTCTGCAGGAGCTCCTGGAGCGGTTTGGAGCGGCGTATCGGGCGGCCAAGGAGCGCGAGTCGGCGCTCGATTTCGAAGACCTCCAACTGGCAGCGCGCGATCTCCTGCGCGATGACGTCGCCGTTCGGGAGCGCGAGAGCTGGCGTTTCCGCTCGATCATGGTCGACGAGTTCCAGGACACCAACCGGCTCCAGTGCGAGATCGTCGACCTGCTCGCGGAGGGGCCGGACGGGAAGGAGCTCTTCTTCGTCGGCGACGAGTTCCAGTCCATCTACCGCTTCCGCCACGCCGACGTCGAGGTCTTCCGCGAGCGGCGGGAGCAATCCGGCGGCGTGCTCGCGCTGACCCAGAACTACCGCTCGCGGCCGGAGGTGCTGGCGGCGGTCAACCACCTCTTCTCGAGCGAGTTCGGCGAGGACTTCCAGCCGCTCGCGGCGGCCGGGCGGTTTCCCGACCCGGTGTTCGGAGCCCCGGTCGAGCTGCTCGTGACGGACAAGGCGAGCTACGCCGGCACGCCGACGCACTGGCGTCGTGCCGAGGCCCGGCACATCGCCGGGCGGGTGAAGCAGCTCGTCGAGCAGGGTGAGGCGAGCGCGGGCGAGATCGTGCTCCTGTTCGCGGCCGGGACGGACGCCGAGCACTACGAGGACGAGCTTCGCCGGGCGGGGCTGCAGACGTATCGCGCGACCGGCCGCGGCTACTTCGGCCAGCAGCAGGTCGTCGACCTGCTGGCGTACCTCCGACTCCTCCACAACCGCTACGACGACGAGGCGCTCGTGACTGTCCTCGCCTCACCTTTCGTGGGGCTCTCGAACGACGCGCTCGTGCTCCTGCGCCGGGCAGCGCCTAAGCGCCCACTCTTCCTGCCCTTCGAGCGCGGGCTCCCCGGAGACCTCTCCGAGCAAGACCTGCGACTCTGCAGAGCCTTCCTCCAGCGCTTCGAGCGGCTCGCCGACGCGGCAGTCGGCCTCTCGCTGGAGCAGCTCTGCGAGCGGATCGTCGCCGACCACGACTACGACCTCGCCGTCCTCGTCCAATGGGACGGTCGCCGCCGCTACGCGAACATGCGCAAGCTCGCCCGGCTCGCGCGCTCGTACGAGGAGCTGCGCGGCCGGGACGTCGAGGGCTTCGTGCGCTTCGTTCGCGAACAGGAAGCCGTCGGCGCCCGCGAGCTCGAGGCTGTCGCCGAGGAGGAAGATGCCGACGCGGTGCGGCTCCTCACCATCCACTCGGCCAAGGGGCTCGAGTTCAAGGTGGTGATCGTCGCCGACGCTGGTCGCGACCGGAACGCACCCTCTCCCGACGAGATCCTCTGCCTGCCGGACGGCCGCTTCGGCTTCCGGGTCGCCGATCCCGCCACGGGGTCGCGGCGTCCCGCGTTCGGGTATGAGGAGGTGCGAGCGGCCGAGCGCGAGGCAGAGCGGGCCGAACGGCTCCGCCTCTACTACGTCGCCATGACGCGCGCGATCGACCGGCTGATCGTCTCGGGCGCCATCGATCCGGCGCGGACGGCCGACCAGGCGACTCCGATCGGCTGGGTCCTGGCGCGGCTCGAGGCGCAGGAGCTGTCTGCCGCCGGCGACGGGCCGCTCGAGCTCGTCCGCGACGGCGCGCGCCTGCTCGTCCGCGTCGACCGGCACCGGCCGGAGCCCGTGCCGGCGGGGGAGACGGCTGAGGACGAGGAGGACATGACGGAGGACGGTCAGCTCGCCCTCTTCGCCGGCGACAAGCTGCCGCCGCTGCCGCCGCCCGCGCCGCGGCTCCCGGAGCTGGCGCCGGTGCCCGTGCCACCGCTCCATCGCGCCCGCAGGCTCTCCTACAGCGCGCTCGCGCTCTTCGACCGCTGCTCCTATCGCTACTACGCGGAGCGCGTCGCCGGGATGAGGGCGGAGGACGCGCACGGCACGGTGCCCGGCGCGGCGGGCCTCGCCGCGACGGAGATCGGCGACGCCGTCCACCGGCTGCTCGAGACAGTCGACCTCGCGGCGCCCGCCGTCCCGGACGTCGAGCAGGTGCGGGCGTGGTACCCGGCGGTGACCGAGGAGGAGCTCGAGCGGATTCGCGGCTTCGTCTCGTCGTACTGCGACTCCGAGCTGGGGCGACGGATCGCCGGCCTGGCCGGGGCCGTCCCCGAGCGGCCGTTCGCCTTCGAGCACGACGGGGTGCTCCTGCACGGTCGCCTCGACGTCCACTGGAGTGACGATGGGCGCGCGCTCGTCCTCGACTACAAGACGAACTCGCTCGCGGAGGGCACGCCGGAGGAGATCGTGCGGGCCGACTATCGGCTGCAACAGCTCGTCTACGCCCTCGCCTGCTTCCGGGCGGGGGCCGACGAGGTGGAGGTCGTCTACCACTTTCTCGAGCGGCCTGACGCCGTCGTCTCCACGACGTTCGCACGGGACGACCTGGACACGCTCGAGGCCGAGCTTTCCGCCGCGATCGCGCGAATCGACGAAGGCGACTTCCACCCGACGCCGAGCGAGTTCACCTGCGCCGGCTGCCCGGCCCTCGACCGGGTGTGCGCCGGCCCGCGGCTCCTCTCCGTCCAGGTTCCGGCGGAGTACGCCGAGGTGTGATCTCCGCTCCGCGCAACTACGTCCGCGAGGCGCGCCGGCGCGTCGCCCCGAAGCGGGAGCGCATCGGCGAGATCATCGCCAGGCTCGGCTGGGCGCACCCGGATGCGACCATCGCGCTCCGCTTCCGGGACCCGGTCCAGCTGCTCGTCTCGGTGATGCTCTCGGCCCAGACCACCGACGTGACTGTGAATCGGGTGACGGAGCGGCTCTTCCGCAAGTACCAGCGGCCTCAGGACTACCTCGCGGTCACCCTCGAGGAGCTGGAACACGACATCCGCCCGACCGGCACGTTCAGGCAGAAGGCGAGGAACCTCAGGGGCACGATGGCGATGCTCCTCGAGGAGTACGACGGAGCGGTGCCCGAGCGGCTGGAGGATCTCGTGCGCCTCCCGGGTGTGGGCCGCAAGACGGCGAACGTCGTCGCGGCGGAGCTCGGGGCGACCCAGGGGATCGTCGTCGACACCCACGTCCGGCGGCTCTCCCAGCGCCTCGGGCTGACGAGGCAGGACGACCCGGTGAAGATCGAGCGCGACCTCATTCGGATCGTCCCGCGCGAGGACTGGGCCCGCTTCCCGCACCTCCTCATCTGGCACGGCCGCCGCGTCTGCGACGCGCGCCGCCCCCGCTGCGAGGACTGCGTCCTCGCAGCGGATCTCTGCCCCTCCAGCCGCGTCTAGTCCCTCCGGGACATGGCCCGGTGCCAGGCACTCGGCCGAGTCCCGAAGAGAAACACGTGGCGTCAGTGCTGGAGCTCGCGCCGAACGAGCGGACCCTCGTCAGGTCCCGAGGGGCCGCGCCCTGGTGCCAGGCACAGGGACGGGGCCGAAAGCGACGCTAGCGGGGGGCGACGGCGACGAGGAGGCCGCCGTCTTCGTCGTACGCCGGGAAGAAGTCGGCGCGGACGATCTTCTTCACGCCGGCGCGGGTCCGGAGCGTGAGCTTCTGGTCGAAGCGGCGGACGCCGTACTCGAGCGCGAGGGCGGCGGGGGTGGGGCCGTTGTCAACCGGCTCGAAGAGCGCTTCCATCACGTCGTGGCCGAGCAGGTCGCCCTCGCGGTAGCCCGTCAGCTCGAAGAACCCCTTGCCGATCGCGATGATCCGGCCCTCCCGGTTGCAGACGACGAAGCCCGTGCCGGGGGCCGGGTAGTAGTCGTCCATGATCTCGAAGAGGAAGCCGAAGCCGCAGCTGGTGCAGGCGACAGGCCTCCCGGTGAGACCCTCGATCCCGTCGTCGTCGACCGACCGGCGGCGGCAGTTCGGGCAGATGAAGTACGGCACGGAGAAAAGCTAGCTGCGCGGCGCCGCGAGCGCGTCGAGCAGCCGGCCTTGCTCGGCCGCCAGCCAGCGCTCGGCGTCGAGCGCCGCCATGCAGCCCGACCCGGCCGCGGTCACGGCCTGGCGGTAGACGTCGTCCTGCACGTCTCCCGCCGCGAAGACGCCGGGGACGTTCGTCTCGGTCGTCTTGCCCTTCGTGATCATGTAGCCGGACTCGGGATCCATGTCGAGCTGGCCCTGGAAGAGCTCCGTGCTCGGATCGTGGCCGATCGCCACGAACAGCCCGTCCGCGGGGATCTCCGAACGCTCGTCGGTCTTCACGTTGCGGACGACGACGCCGGTGACGACGCCGTCGCCGATGACCTCCTCGACAACGGAGTCGAGCACGAAGTCGATCTTCTCCGTCGCCCGGGCGCGGTCGACCATGATCGGCGAGGCGCGGAAGACGTCCCGTCGGTGCACGAGCGTCACCTTCGAGGCGAACTTAGCGAGGAAGGTGGCCTCCTCCATCGCCGAGTCCCCGCCGCCGACGACCACGACCTCCTTGTCGCGGAAGAAGGCAGCGTCGCAGACCGCGCAGTAGGAGACGCCACGGCCCTGAAGAGAGCGCTCGGAGGGAAGCCCGAGCTGGCGAGCGTTCGCGCCGGTCGCCACGATCACGGTTTCGGCGCGGTACTCGTCCTCGCCGACCCAGACGCGGAACGGTCGCTCGGAGAAGTCGACCTTCGTGACGTCGTCTGTGACGAACTCGGCGCCGAAGCGCTCGGCCTGCTTGCGGAAGTCCTGCATCATCTCGGGCCCGAGGATCCCGCCCGGATAGCCGGGATAGTTCTCCACGTCGCTCGTGATCATGAGTTGTCCGCCCCAGTTGACGCCCTCGATCACGAGAGGGTTCATATTTGCTCGCGCGGCATAGAGAGCGGCGGTGTATCCCGCCACGGCCCCGCCGATCACGATGACTTCGCGCACGTCGCTCGAGCTCACTCGTTCCACCTTGGTCGAACTTTGCCTCGTAGTCTTAAACGACGATCGTCGAGATCGTGTTCCATTGTGTAGCTTCTGGACTCGATCGGATGGCAAGAACCGTCACCTGGGACGAGCTGCGCGACCTGGCAGGCTTCGAAGCCGAG
>JBOHAB010000017.1:0-21173 GCA_050697655.1 Gaiellaceae bacterium | reverse complement strand
CGACGCGTGCTTCGTCTACCTGTACGACGAGTCGGCGAACGAGCTCGTCCTGCGCGCCTCGTACGGCACCCGGGTCGAGGAGATGACGCGTGTCCCGAAGATGCGGCCCGGCGAGGGGATCACGGGGACCGCGGCCGCCGAGCGGGCTCCGGTCATGATTCCGCGCGAAGCCCATCTCGATCCGCGCTTCAAGCACTTCCCGAACCTGCGGGAGGCGCACTACCAGTCGATCCTCGCCGTCCCGATCCTCGCCCGTGACCGCCTCGAGGGGGCGCTCAACGTTCGCACGGAGGAGCCGCGCGAGTTCAGCAGCGACGAGATCGACCTGCTGATGGCCATCGCCGGGCAGGTGGCGCAGGCGATCGAGAACGCGAAGCTCTACGACCACGCCCAGCGCCGCGTCGCCGAGCTGGAGGCGCTGGCGGCGATCTCCGAGGCCGTGTCGGAGTCCCTCTACCTCGAGGAGTCGCTGGAGGCGATCGTGAAAACCACCGTCGAGGCCGTCGACGCGACCGGCGCTGCGCTCGTTCTCCAGGATGGAACGATCGCCTGGCCGGAAGGGCGCTCGGGGGCGCACGCCGTTCGGCTCCCGCTTCGCTGGAAAGGTCGGCAGGTCGGCGAGCTCGTCTGCGATCGGGATACGCCTTTCTCGGACGAGGAACGCCGCCTGCTCGCCTCGATCGCGAGCCAGGCGGCAATCGCGCTCGAGCACGGCCGCGCCGTCCTTCGCGGGGTGCTCGCTCAGGAGATCCACCACCGGGTCAAGAACAACCTGCAGACGGTGGCATCGCTCCTGCGGCTCCAGGCAGCCAGCTCCGAGCAGATCGACCCGCGCAAGGCGCTCGAGGACTCGGTGAACCGCATCCTCGCGATCGCGGCCGTGCACGAGGTGCTGACCGAGCAGCGCGACGACGACGTCGACCTCGGCGAGCTCGTCGACCGGCTTCGTTCGATGCTGGTTCAGGGGCTCGGCGCCGGCAAGCAGGTGAGCTCGCGGCTCGAGCCCGTCTCGCTCCAGGGCGAGCGCGCCACCGCCCTCGCGCTCGTCTTCTGCGAGCTGCTCGGCAACGCGCTCGAGCACGGCGGCGACGAGGTGCAGGTCGAGCTCGCGCGCGCGAACGGCCGCGTCCAGCTGACCGTGGCGGACAACGGCTCCTGGAGCGACGGTGCCCGGGAAGGGACAGGCCTCTCGATCGTCCGCGCACTCGTTCGCGAGGAGCTCGACGGCGAGCTCCTGCTCGTCGCCGACGGCGGGCTCCGCGCCCAGGTCGCCTTCCCGGCCCACTGAGGGCACCAGGAAGACCACACCGTGCCCTTTGAATTACGCGCGCGAGTCTGGGAGACCCACCTCCCCGACCCATGGCTCCAGCCTAACGCCGCCGGGCGCGCAGGTGGCGCGCAGGAACGTCGCGGTTGTGTGCCGGGTTGTGGGCGGCCCACCGGCCTGACGCCCGGGGAAGCCGGGCGAGGCCTCCGGCCGCGGAGTGGCCGATGAGAATCCTGATCGCCGAGGACGAGACGATCATCCGCCTCGACCTGCGGGAGATGCTCGAGCGCGCGGGTTTCGAGGTGTGCGCGGAGGCCCGCGACGGCGAGGAGGCCGTGGCGCTCGCGCTCGACGAGCAGCCCGATCTCGCCATCCTCGACGTCAAGATGCCGCGGCTGGACGGCATCGAGGCCGCGCGGCGCATCCTCGGCGAGCGGCCGATCCCGATCGTCATCCTGACCGCCTATGGCCAGGACGAGCTCGTCTCGAGGGCCGTCGAGGCCGGTGTGTTCGGCTACCTCGTCAAGCCGTTTCGCGAGAGCGACCTCTTGCCGGCGATCCATGCCGCGCGGGCTCGCCACGCGGAGCTGCAGGCGCTGCGCGAGGAGGCGGAGTCGCTCGCCGAGGCGCTGGCCACGCGCAAGCTCGTCGAGCGGGCGAAGGGTCTGCTGATGGCGCAGGAGGGGTTGAGCGAGGAGGACGCCTTCGCGCGGCTCCGTCGCGCCAGCCAGGTCTCGGGTCGCCCGATGCGGGTCGTCGCCGAGGCCCTCATCGCCACCTTCGCGGAGTAGCGCCCTAGCTCAAGGGGACGGCTCCGCGACCTCCTCGAGGAGCGTCTCCCAGCGCGCGAGCAGGGACTTGAGGTCGTCTCGCGCGCGGGCGTGCGCGTCGATCGCCTCCGTGTCCGTCCAGTCCTGCGCAAGCTTCTCCTCGAGCTGCGCGACCTCGCGCTCGGCCTGCTCGATCTCCGCTTCGATCGCGGCGAGCGGGTCGGAGCCCGGCTTGGGCGTCGGGGCCCGTCCCGGCTTGGCCTGCTTCGGCGGCTTCTCCACGACCGGATCCTCGCGTTCCTCGCGGGCCCGGACGAGGTCGGCCCAGCCGCCGTCGTAGACCCGGATCGTCCCGTCCTCGACTGCGGCTGTCCTGTGCGCGACCGCGTCGATCAACGCGCGGTCGTGGGAGACGAGCAGCACGGTGCCGCGGAAGCCCTCGAGCGCTGCCTCGAGCGTCTCCCGCGAGTCGAGGTCGAGGTGGTTCGTCGGCTCGTCGAGCACGAGGAAGTTCGCGCCCGAGGTGACGAGAACGGCGAGGCCCAGCCGGCGCCGCTCCCCGCCCGACAGCTCACGCACCTGCTTCATGTGCGCGTCCCAGCCGGAGAAGAGAAAGCGGCCGAGGAGCGTCTGCGCCTGCGGCCGGGTGAGGCCGGTCATCACCTGGACGCAGTCGAGCACGCTGCCGCGCTCGTCCAGCTCGAGGCCGTGCTGGGAGAAGTAGCCGACCTCGACGCCGTGACCCAGCTTGAAGGCGCCGGCGACAGCCTGCTCCAGGAGCTTCGTCTTCCCGCTCCCGTTGGGGCCGACCAAGGCGACGTGATCGCCACGCTCGAGGGCGAAGCTGACGTCCCGGAGTAGCATGCGGCCGGCCACCGCCACGTCGGCGCGCTCGAGGACGAGCACGTCCCGCCCGCTCCGTTTCGGCTCCGCGAAGTCGAAGCCGAGCCCTCGGGTCTTCCGGGTGAGGAGCGCCGCCTCGGAGGCGGCTTCGTCCTTCTCCTTCGTGAGCCGCCCGATCTGCGTCAGCTTCGCCTGGGCCTGCTTGGCCTTGTTCTTCTTGTAGCGGAAGCGGGCGACGAAGCGCTCGAGGCGCGCGATGTCGACGGCGACGCGGTCGGCGGTCCTCCGGGCGTGCACGGCCCGCTGCGCCCTCTCGAGCCGCCAGACGTGCCAGGGCCCTGGGAAGTACGTCGCGCGGCCTGCTTCCAGCTCCAGGGTGGCGTTGGTCACGGCCTCGAGGAACCAGCGGTCGTGGGCGACGACGATGCAGGCTGCGTCGAGCGAGGCAAGCTCACGCTCGAGCCATTCGAGGCTCGCCACGTCGAGGTGGTTCGTGGGCTCGTCGAGCAGGATCAGGTCGGGATCGCCGGCGAGAGCCCGCGCCAGCGAGGCGCGCGTGATCTCGCCGCCGGAGAAGGTAGTGAGCTCCCGGTCGAAATCCTCGTCGTGGAAGCCGAGGCCACGGGCCACGGCACCGACGTGGTCCCGCCAGCCGTAGCCGCCCGCGTGCTCGAGGCGCGCCTGAGCCCGCGCGTAGGCGGCGAGCGTCGCGGCGCCGTGGTCGCCCGCCGCCATCGCGTGCTCGAGGCGCTCGAGCTCACGCTCGGTCGCGAGCAGGTCCGACGCCCCGGAGAGGACGAACTCGCTCAGGGTGAGATCGCGGTCGAGCGGCGGCCGCTGATCGTGGAGCGCGATGCGCGTCCCCTTCTCGACAACGAGCTCGCCGCTCTCGATCGTCGTCTCGCCCATCAGCATCCGCAGGAGCGTCGTCTTGCCGGCGCCGTTCGGCCCGGCGAGCGCCAGCCGGTCGCGGCGCTCCAGCTTGAAGGAGACGCCGTCGAAGAGGACGGTGCCGGCGAACTCCTTGCGCAGGTTGGAGGCGATCACCACTGCCACGCCCACATGGTGGCACGGCGACGGTCGCCTCCGGCCCGTAGGCGTGATTGGCGCAGGGGCCACCGGGGTAGGATGGCCGCTGTGACCGATAGGGAACGCTGGCAGGAGCTGGGACAGCAGTTGCGTGTCGACTCGGTGCGCGCGGCGGCGGCAGCCGGCTCCGGACATCCGACGTCGTCGATGTCGGCAGCCGACCTCGTTGCCGTCCTGCTCGACAAGTACCTGCACTACGACTTCGACCGTCCGGAGAGCCCGGCGAACGACCATCTCGTCTTCTCCAAGGGGCACGCCTCGCCGCTCGTCTACTCGCTCTTCAAGGCGGCCGGCGCGATCACGGACGAAGAGCTCCTCACCTTCCGCAAGTTCGGTAGCCGCCTCGAGGGGCATCCGACTCCGGCCCTTCCCTGGGTGGACGTCGCCACCGGGTCGCTCGGGCAGGGCCTGCCGATCGCCGTCGGCATCGCGCTCGCCGGGAAGGAGCTCGATCGCCTGCCATACCGGGTCTGGACTCTCTGCGGGGACAGCGAGATGGCCGAGGGCTCCATGTGGGAGGCCTTCGAGCACGCCGCTCACTCGAAGCTCGACAACCTGACCGCAATCATCGACGTGAACCGTCTCGGTCAGCGCGGCGAGACGATGCACGGGTGGGATCTCGACAGCTACGTCCGCCGGGCAGAGGCGTGCGGCTGGCATGCGATCTCGATCGACGGCCACGACGTGGACGCGATCGACGCGGCCTACGCCGAGGCGCTGAGCGTCGAGGGCCGGCCGACCGTGATCGTCGCGCGGACGCTCAAGGGGAAGGGCGTGAGCGCCGTCGAGGACAAGGGCGGGATGCACGGGAAGGCGCTCGACGACCCCGAGTCGGCCATCGCCGAGCTCGGCGGCGAGCGAGACGTGCGGGTCGAGGTCGCCGTCCGCGAGCCGGCAGAGCCGCACGCCTTCCCGGTCGAGGGACAGCTCCAGCTGCCGCGGTACGAGGTCGGCGACGAGGTCGCCACCAGGAAGGCCTACGGCGACGCGCTCGCGGCGCTTGGAAGCGCCGACGGGAAGGTCGTTGCGCTCGACGGAGAGGTCTCCAACTCGACGTACGCAGAGATCTTCGCCGCCGCGCACCCGGAGCGGTTCTTCGAGATGTTCATCGCCGAGCAGCAGATGGTGGCGGCGGCCGTCGGCCTGCAGGTGCGCGGCTGGAAGCCCTTCGCCTCCACCTTCGCCGCGTTTCTGACGCGCGCCTACGACTTCATCCGCATGGCCGCGGTCAGCCGGGCGACGATCGCGCTCTCCGGCTCGCACGCCGGCGTCTCCATCGGCGAGGACGGCCCCTCGCAGATGGCGCTCGAGGATCTGGCGATGATGCGCGCTGTCGGCGGCAGCACGGTGCTCTACCCGTGCGACGGGAACCAGACGGCGAAGCTCGTCGCGGCGATGGCCGGCCTCGAGGGCATCTCCTACCTCCGCACTACGCGCTCGGCGACGCCGGTCGTCTACCGACCCGGCGAGGACTTTCCGGTGGGAGGCAGCCGGCTTCTGCGCGAGTCGGACGAGGACGAGGTGACGATCGTCGGCGCCGGTATCACCCTCGTCGAGGCGCTGGCGGCGGCAGACGCGCTCGCCGACGAGAGGATTGCCGCCCGTGTCCTCGACTGCTATTCGGTGAAGCCGATCGACGTGGAGGGTCTGCGCGAAGCGGCGACCGCAACGGGCGCGGTCGTGACCGTCGAGGACCACTGGCCAGAAGGGGGGCTCGGCGAAGCTGTGCTCTCTGCGCTCGCGGGGGCAGCCGAGCAGCCCGCCGTGACACATCTTGCGGTCGCCGGAATGCCCACATCCGGGACGCCGGCCGAGCTTCTCGCGGCCGCGGGCATCGACCGGGAGCACATTGCGGAAGCGGCGCGGCGGCTCGTGCGCGCCCGCACGCTACGGTAGGAGTGAAAATCAGCCGACCCGGGAAGGACGGCACCATGGCCAAATCTCGACTAGATCAGCTTTCGGACCTCGGGCAGAGCGTCTGGATCGACTTCCTCTCGCGCGACCTGCTCCGCACCGGAGAGCTGGCTCGACTCAGGGACGAGGACGCCGTCGTCGGCGTCACGTCGAACCCGACCATCTTCCAGAAGGCGCTCTCCGCGGGTGACGCGTACGACGAGCAGCTTCGGCGCGAGCTCGAGGAAGAGCAGGACGCCAAGGAGCTCTTCATTCGGCTCGCAGCGGACGACGTCGGGGAAGCCTGCGACCTCCTCCGTGGAGTCTGGGACCGGGGCGGTGGCCAGGACGGCTACGTCTCGATCGAAGTCGACCCGACGCTCGCCTACGAGACGGAGAGGACGATCGAGGAGGCGGCCCGTCTCCACGAGCTGATCGACCGCCCGAACCTGTTTGTGAAGATCCCGGCGACCGAGCCGGGCCTGCCTGCGATCGAGGAGATGATCGCGCGCGGCAAGTCGATCAACGTCACCCTGATCTTCTCGCTGGAGCGCTACGCGGAGGTCGCGGAGGCCTACATCCGCGGGCTCGAGCGCCTCGTCGAGGCGGGTGGCGACCCCACGCCGGTCGCGTCGGTCGCAAGCTTCTTCGTCTCGCGCGTCGACACGGAGGCAGACCGGCGTCTCGAGGAAGCGGGCGCCCCGGCGGAGCTTCAGGGCAAGCTGGCGGTCGCCAATGCCAAGCTCGCCTACTGGCGCTATCAGGAGATCTTCGCCGGAGAGCGGTGGGAGGCCCTGGCTGCACGCGGCGCAACCACGCAGCGGTGCCTGTGGGCTTCGACTTCGACGAAGAACCCTGCGTATCGGGACGTCCTCTATGTCGAGGAGCTGATCGGCCCGAAGACGGTGAACACGATGCCGGAGGAGACGATCCGCGCGTTTCAGGACCACGGCCAGGTGGCCCTGACGCTCGAGCAGGGGCCCGACGAGGCCGACGAGGTCTTCCGGCAGGTCGCGGAAGCGGGTGTCGACTACGACGACGTCACCGACACGCTCGAGCGCGAGGGCGTGGAGAAGTTCTCCGACTCCTTCGCCGAGCTCCTCGATGGCATCCGCGCCAAGTCGGGCGAGCTGGTAGCCACGTAGTCCGTGTAGTGGACGCCGCCGAGCTCGTCGAGCGGGTCTGGGCGCGCGACGCGACCCTCTGGACCGGCTCGGACGAGAATCGGTGGCTCGGCTGGCTCGACGAGCCCGTGCGAATGAGCGAGCGCCTGCCCGAGCTGCTCGCGTTCGCCGAGGACGCTCGAGCGGCGTTCGACACGACCGTTCTGCTCGGGATGGGAGGGTCGAGCCTCGCCCCGGAGGTGCTGCGGCGAACGTTCGGGGCGGAGGGTTTCCACGTCCTCGACACGACGCATCCTGCCGCCGTCCGCCGTTTGGCCGGCGACCTCGATTCGGCGCGGACGCTCTTTCTCGTCGCGTCGAAGTCGGGGACGACACTCGAGACGCGCTGCCACCTCGACTTCTTCTGGAAGCACGCCGGCGAGCGCGGAGAGGCGTTCGTGGCCATCACCGACCCCGGCTCGGAGCTCGAGTCGGTCGCGCAGGAGCGCGGCTTCCGGGCGGTCTTCCCCGGCGAGCCGACGATCGGGGGGCGCTACTCGGCGCTCTCGGCCTTCGGCCTCGTGCCGGCCGCGCTCATGGGGGTCGACGTCGACGATCTGCTCGGACGGGCGAGCGTGCTCGTCGAGGCGTCGCGGGGGATCGAGGAGAACGTCGGCCTCGAGCTCGGCCTCGCGATCGGGAAGGGCTGGCAGGAAGGCCGCGACAAGGTGCTGGTCCGCCCCAACTCCGGCGGGTTCGGCCTCTGGGCCGAGCAGCTTCTCGCCGAGTCCACCGGGAAGGAGGGCAAGGGCTTGGTTCCGGTGCCCGGTGAGGCTGCCGAGGGCCCCGACCGCCAGACGGCGGCAGTGCTCGCGGGCGAGCCCTACGACCTCGGCATTGAGTTCTACCGCTGGGAGTTCGCGGTCGCCGTCGCGGGCGCGATCATGGGCCTCAACCCGTTCGACCAGCCGAACGTCCAGGAGGCCAAAGACCGCACCCAGGAGGTCCTTTCCGGCCACGGCCAAGTGCCTGGCACCGGGACGGGCACCGGGACGGGTCCGGAGGAGACAGGCGAGGGTATCGAGGCCGTGGAAGACCTGCTGGCCGGAGCCGCGCCGCCGGACTACGTGGCCGTCCAGGCTTTCATCGACCCCGCGCGCGAGGCCGAGCTCGAGCCGCTCGTCGAGCGGGCGCGCGCGACCGGCTGCGTCGTCACCGTGGGGCTCGGCCCGCGCTACCTCCACTCCACCGGCCAGCTCCACAAGGGCGGCCCGCCGACGGGCCGCTTCGTCCAGGTCGTCGATGACCCTGGCGAGGAGCTCCCGATCCCCGGTAGGGAGTTCGGCTTTCGCCGCCTGATCGAAGCCCAAGCTCTGGGTGACCTCGCCGCTCTGCGCGAACGCGGGCGGCCTATCGTCCGCGTCAGACTGGAGGACCTGTGAAGCTCGGAATCGTCGGCCTCGGCCGCATGGGCGGCAACATGACGGAGCGCCTCCGCAAGGGCGGTCACGAGGTGGAGACGTACGCACGCACCGCGCCCGACCGCACCGCGGATTCCCTGGTCGAGCTCGCGACGAGGCTCGAGCAGCCTCGGGTCGTCTGGCTGATGATCCCCGCCGGCGACCCCACGGAGATGACCTTTCAGAATCTGCTGCCGCTGCTCGAGGACGGGGACGTCCTCGTCGACGGCGGCAACTCGAACTTCCGGGACTCGATGCGCCGCGCCCAGGAGGCGAAGGCGAAGGGCGTCCGGTTCGTCGACGCGGGCGTCTCGGGCGGTATCTGGGGCCTCCGAGAGGGCTACTGCATCATGGCCGGAGGGGAGGCCTCGGCGTTCCAGGCCCTCGAGCCCGCGTTCGCAACGCTCGCCCCCGAAGACGGCTACGCGCACGTCGGCCCATCGGGCGCCGGCCACTTCGTGAAGATGGTGCACAACGGGATCGAGTACGGCCTCATGCAGGCCTACGCCGAGGGCTTCGAGCTCATGGACGCCGCCGAGCCGTTCGACTTCGACCTCGCGCAGGTCGCCCTCCTCTGGCAGCACGGCTCCGTGGTGCGGAGCTGGCTCCTCGAGCTCCTTCACCGGGCCTTCGAGGCAGACCCAGGCCTCGAGCAGATCCGCGGGTACGTCGAGGACTCCGGCGAGGGTCGCTGGACCGTCCACGAGGCGATCGACTCCGCAGTGCCGGCCCCGGCGATCACGGCCGCGCTCTTTGCGAGGTTCGCCTCGCGACAGGACGAGTCGTTCGCAGCCAAGGTGAACGCGGCCCTTCGCAACCAGTTCGGGGGCCACGCGGTCGAAGCAGCGGAGGCGCCCTCCGAGGCGAAGCAAGCCGAATGACGCAGGCGGCGGTCGCCGAGAATCCCCTGGTCGAGGGCCTGCGAATGCGGAGGCCTCCAGAGCCCTTCGCCCTCACGATCTTCGGCGCCTCGGGCGACCTCACCCAGCGGAAGCTGATGCCCGCGCTCTACTCGCTGGCCTTCCGCGGCCTCTTGCCGGAGAGCTTCGGGATCGTCGGCGTCTCGCGCACGGAGATGACGACGGAGGAGTTTCGGGAGCGGATGCGCCAGGCCATCGTCGATCACAGCCGCGACGAGTTCCGCGAGGACGTCTGGGAGGGTCTGGCCGAGAGCATCTGCTACGTGACCGCCGATTTCGGCGTCGAGGGCGGCGAGCAGCCGCTGATCGACTGCCTGGACGAGATCGACCAGACCCGAGGCACGGCCGGCAACCGCGTCTACTACCTCGCCGTCCCGCCGAAGGCATTCGACGAGATCGTCACCGCCCTCGGGCGAGGGCGCACGACGACCGGCTGGACGCGCCTGATCGTGGAGAAGCCCTTCGGCTCGGACCTGACGAGCGCCCGGGAGCTGAACGAGCTCGTCCACGAGTTCTTCGAGGAGCAGGAGATCTACCGCATCGACCACTACCTGGGCAAGGAAACGGTCCAGAACATGCTGGTCCTGCGCTTCGCCAACGGCATCTTCGAGCCCATCTGGAACCGGCAGTTCATCGACCACGTCCAGATCACGGTGGGCGAGTCGCTCGGCGTCGAGGGTCGCGGCGAGTTCTACGACGAGACCGGGGCGATGCGCGACGTCGTCCAGAACCACATGCTCCAGCTTGTCGCGCTGACGGCGATGGAGCCGCCGATCGACTTCGAAGCCGAGGCGGTGCGGAACGAGAAGGTCAAGGTGATGCGCGCACTGCACACGCCCGGGCCGAAGCACGTCGTCCGCGGGCAGTACGGACCGGGCTTCATCGAGGGCGAGCCGGTCGCGGGCTACCGCGAGGAGGAGGGCATCGCGGCTGCGTCCGAGACCGAGACGTACGTCGCCGCCAAGCTCTACGTGGACAACTGGCGCTGGGCGGACACGCCCTTCTACATCCGCACCGGCAAGCGCCTCCCTCGCCGCGAGACGACGATCGCGATCCAGTTCAAGCGCGCGCCGCACCCGCCCTTCGAGGTCGACGACGAGGAGGGGCTTCGCCCGAACGTCCTCCTCATCCACATCCAGCCAGACGAAGGCGTCTCGCTCGCCGTCGGCGCCAAGGTGCCCGGGCAGGGCGTCTCCATCCGGACGGTGCACATGGACTTCCTCTACGGCGGCGCCTTCAGAGTAGGGCTTCCCGAGGCATACGAACGTCTCATCCTCGACTGCCTGCTCGGCGATGCGACGCTCTTCACGCGCGCGGACGAGGTCGAGGAGCAGTGGGCGCTCGTGGACGCGATGGTGGCGCCGTGGCGGCGCGATCGTCCGCACTTCCCCAACTACGAGGCAGGTTCCTGGGGGCCTCATTCTGCGGACGAGCTCCTGCACCGCGACGGTCGCTCCTGGCGGAGGCACTAGTGCCCGAGACGACCTTGCGTGAGTTGGAGCGCGAGCTGACGGAGCTCCGCGCCGCCTCGGCGGAGCCCGGTGCGCCGCCTCGGCTGCGGGCAAGCGTGATGACGCACATCGCCTGGGTGCCCGAGCGTTGGGCCGAGCAGGCGACGGAGACGCTCGTGGGCCTGGGCGAGCGGCACCCCTCGCGCACGATCCTCCTCCTCCCTCATCCCGACGACCCGCAGGACGTTCTCGAGGGGGAGGTCGACTTCCGCTGCTTCGTCCGGGGCGGCCAGCAACGCGAGGTGTGCTCGGAGGTGATCTCGATCCGCCTGCGCGGCAACCGGGCTGCGGCGCCTGCAAGCGTGGTCATGCCGCTGCTCGTCTCCGACCTGCCGGTCTTCCTGCGCTGGCGCGGGCCGCTCCCCTTCGACAGCCCGGAGCTCGAGCAGCTTGTCGGGGTGGCCGACCGGCTGGTCGTCGACTCGCGCGAGTGGCCCAAGCCCCGCGCCGATCTCGGCCGCCTGCCGGAGCTCTTCGACCGGATCGCCGTCTCAAACATCTCGTGGGCCCGGACGGAGCCCTGGCGGGCCGCCGTCGCCGAGCTCTGGCCGGACGTGGCCGAGGCCTCGACGCTACGCGTGGCCGGGCCGGAGCCCGAGGCCCGGCTCCTGCAGCGCTGGCTTTCGTCCCGGCTCGCCCGTGAGGTTCGACTCGACCTCGAGCCCGCCGGTGAGGTGGAGCTCGTCGAGGTCGACGGTCGTACCGCCAACCCGCTGAGGCTGGAGCCGCTGACGCCGAGCGACCTCCTCTCCGACCAGCTCGAGGTCTTCGGCCGCGACCGGATCTTCGAGGAGGCCGTACGCAGCTTCTCGTCGCAACCGACCTAGCGGAGCTGGCGGCCGGCTGGATCGCAGAGCGCTCCCGCGGCCGCTCGCCGTTTCGGATCGCCCTCACGGGCGGCTCGACGCCCGCGCCCGTGTACGAAGGCCTGGCCGCGCTCGACCTCGACTGGCCGTCCTGGTACGTGTGGTGGAGCGACGAGCGGGTCGTTCCGCCCGAGCACCCGGACTCGAGCGAGCGTCTCGCCCGCCAAGCGCTTCTCTCGCGCGTGCCGGTTCCCGAAGCGCAGATCCACCCGCTCCGCTCCCTGGACGTGGAGCTCCCTACTACGTTCGACCTCGTCCTCCTCGGGCTCGGCTCCGACGGCCACACCGCCTCGCTCTTCCCCGGGCACCAGCGCGAGCTCGCCGATCCGGGCCCGCTCGTCTACGTCCCCGAGCCGGGCCTGCCGCCCCCGCATCCCCGGATCAGCTTCTCGCTCGCCTATCTCAACGCCCAGCCGCTGGTCGCGCTCCTGGTCGGCGGCGAGGAAAAGCGCGAGATACTGGCGAGGGTCCTTGCCGGCGACGAGACGCTCCCCGGCGCGCGTGTGCGAGCCAAGGAGACGGTCGTCCTCGCCGACGAGGCCGCCGCTCCCAAGTAACAGACTGTTACTTGCGGAGGGCGCGCTCGAGCCACTCGCCAACGGCCAGCACCAGCTCGTCGTCGCCAGGGCGGGCGGCTACCTGGATCGACGCGGGGAGACCATCCTCCGCCGGGCCGCACGGGAGCGCGAGGGCCGGCCAGCCCGCGCCGTTGAAGGGGCGCGTGAGCATGATCATCCGCGCGCGGAGGGCAAGGTCGCCGATCCCGACGGGCGGGGCGACCATCGGCATCGTCGGTGTGAGGAGGACGTCGAAGCCCTCCAGCGCCTCGAGAGCCCGCGCGCGGTAGGCCTCCCGTTCGGCGCGGGAGGCCTCGATCGCCTCCTCGGAGACCGCGAACGCGGCCTCGAGCTTGCGGTGCACATTCTCGCCGTAGAGGTCGGCGTGCTCGGCGAAAAGCCCGCGGTGGACGTCGGCCGCCTCGGCCTGGAAGGCTGGGTTGAGGTCGCCCGGAAACGGGAAGTCGAGGCGCTCGACGCCGGGCAGGAGCGCCGCCGCCTCCTCGACCCGGGCGCGCACGAGCGGGTCGGCGAGCTCCGTCCACGCGAGCGCGGCGCGGACGTCGACGGCGCTGTCCGTGGGAAGACCGAGCGTGCGCATCATCGCTGCACAAGCTCCGACGGTGGTGGCCATCGGTCCCACCGTGTCGAAGCTGGGTGCGAGCGGGAAGACGCCGTCTGCCGGCACGAGACCCCATGTCGGCTTGAAGCCGACGATCCCGCAGCACGCTGCCGGGAGCCGGATCGAGCCGGCGCTGTCCGTCCCGAGCGCCACCTCGCAGAGCCCGGCCGCCAGCGCCGCCCCGTTCCCGCCGCTCGAGCCGCCGGGGATCCGTCCGGCGTCGAGCGGGTTCACAACCGCGCCGAAGTGCGGATTCTCCGAGGTGATCCCGTACGCGAACTCGTGCAGGTTCGTCTTGCCGACCACGCCGTAGCCGGCTTCCTCGAGGCGTGCGACCGCGCCTGCCGTTCGCTCGGGGACGTGCTCCCGGAAGATCGCCGAGCCGTACGTCGTCACGAGGCCCGCCGTGTCGATCAAGTCCTTGACCGCGAGCGGGATTCCGACGGGCTCCTGCTCGGGAACTGCCAGGAACGCGCGGTACGGATCAGGCAAGCGCGTCGTAGACGACCGCAATCGCGACGGAGCCCGCGAGAAGGACGAGCGCGACGCCGAGGAGCAGGAGCCCCAGGCGAATGTTCTTGCGGTTGAGCTCGGGGTCCATCAGCCCAGGACCACCGGATCGATCGCCATCGCCACGAAGAGGAGCGCCAGGTAGGCGAGCGAGTAGCTGAAGAGGCGGCGGGCGCGCGTGGGGGTCGTGTGGCGCTGGAGAGCGAGCGCGAGCCCGATGAACGCCACGCCGAGCACGGCGGCCGAGACGAGGTAGAGCGGCCCGAGCGTTCGCCCGAGCACCGGCAGGAGCGTCACCCCCACGAGCGCGAACGAGTAGAGCACGATCGAGCGCGCCGTCTCGCGCTCGCCGCGCACGACGGGGAGCATCGGGATCCCCGCGGCCGCGTAGTCGCGCTTGATCAGGAGCGCGAGCGCCCAGAAGTGCGGCGGTGTCCAGAGGAAGACGATGAGGAAGAGCGCCAGCGCGGTCAGGGTCAGGTTTCCGGTCGCTGCCGCGTAGCCGACGAGCGGCGGCACCGCTCCGGCGGCGCCGCCGATGACGATGTTCTGCGGCGTCGAGCGCTTCAGCCAGCGTGTGTACACGATCACGTAGAAGAGGTTCCCGACGAGCGCCAGCAGGGCCGCGAGCACGTTGACGAAGCTCGTGAGCACGACGTAGGAGAGCGCCGAGAGCGCGAGCCCGAACTCGAGCGCGCGCTCGGGCGGCACCCGGCCCGAAGCCACGGGCCGCTGCGCCGTCCGCTTCATGTGCGTGTCGATGTCGCGGTCGAGGACGTGGTTGAGCGCGCTCGCGCCGCCGCAGGCGAGCGCGAGGCCCCCGAGCGTGGCGAGCGCGAGGCCGGCCGAGGGCAGGCCGCCTGCGCCCACCATGAGCCCGCCGGCGCCCGTGATCAGGAGGAGCACCATGATCCGCGGCTTCGTCAGCGTCAGGTAGTCGCGCCAGGACGCGCGCGGGACCGGCGTTCCTCCCCTGAACGCGATCGCCGTGCAGACGGCGGCCGTGGTGAGGGCGGCGGCCCCGAGCGCGACGTGGAGCCACGTCGGCGCTCCGGCCAAGGCCGCGAGGCCGGCGGCTGCGACGAGGAAGAACGAGCCGGCCGACGACCAGAGCAGATCAGAACGGTCGGGATGAGCGAGGCGCGCCGTCAGTGCGGTGGCAGCGAGCAGCGCCAGAGTCAGATGCGTGGCCACGTCGTGGGCGAGGCCCCAAGAGCCGGTCGCCACCACGGCGGCAACGCCCGCGGTGGCCGTGAACGCTGTCAGGCGAAGCCAGGGGCCGGGACGCGGCGTCACGGCTGAAGCTCCTTCAGTTTCAGGCGCAGGTCGCGCAACGGGCGAGGGCTCGAGACGTAGGGCACCTTGTCGAAGTTGTACGCGGGCGGAGGCGAGGTCGCGTACCACTCGAGCGTATCGGCTTGCCAGGGGTCGTTCCCTACCCGCGCGCCGCTTCGCCAGCTCTTCGTCGCGTTCCAGACGAAGACGAGCAGGGCGATGCCCATGAGGAAGGCACCGAGCGACGAGACGAGGTTGTACCACTCGAAGAGCCCCTCGCGCTCGTACGTGTAGACGCGCCGGGGCATTCCCATTAGGCCGAGCATGTGCTGCGGCAGGAAGGCCGCGTTGAAGCCGATGAACATCAGCCAGAAATGGATCACCGCCAGGCGCTCGTCGTACGTCCGGCCGGTGATCTTCGGGAACCAGTAGTACGTCCCGGCGAAGATCCCGAAGACGGTGCCGCCGAAGAGCACGTAGTGAAAGTGGGCGACGACGTAGTAGGAGTCATGCGCCTGGTAGTCCACCGGGTATGCCGCCAGCATGATCCCCGAGAGGCCGCCCATCGTGAAGAGGGCGATGAACCCGAGGCAGAAGAGCAGCGGCGCCCGAAACCAGAGGTGGCCTCGCCAGAGGGTCGCCAGCCAGTTGAAGATCTTGATCGCGGTCGGGACCGCCACCGAGAACGACGCGATCATGAACCACCACTGCAGGGGATCGGACATGCCCACCGTGAACATGTGGTGCGCCCAAACGAGCATGCTGGCGAAGGCGATGCCAATGGTCGAGAACGCGACCGCCTTGTAGCCAAAGATCGGCTTCCGCGAGAAGACCGGGATCGCCTCCGAGAGCATCCCCATCGCGGGTAGCACCATGATGTAGACCTCAGGGTGGCCGAAGAACCAGAACATGTGCTGCCATAGAAGCGCGCCGCCGTCGTCCGTGAAGAAGCTCGTCCCTGTCTGGCGGTCGAGGAGGAGCAGCGTCACCGCCGCCGAGATGGTCGGCAGGACGAGCAGGAGCATCACCGCATAGGCCTCGATCGACCAGACGAAGAGCGGGATGCGCATCCAGGTCATCCCCGGGGTGCGCATGTTGTGGATCGTGACGATGAAGTTGATCGCCCCGGCGAGCGAGGAGAGCGAGGTCAGGTGGAGGCCGAGGATCCAGAGGTCCTGGCCGCTGCCCGGGCTGAACTCCTCGGTCGAGAGCGGCGTGTACGCGGTCCAGCCCGAGCTCGCCGCGCCCCCGTCCGCGAAGAAGCTCGCGAGGATGACGAGCCCGCCCAGGAGGAAGAGCCAGTACGAGAGCGCGTTCAGCCGCGGGAACGCCATGTCCTTCGCGCCGATCATGAGCGGGACGAGGTAGTTGCCGAACCCGGCCAGGATCGGGACGACGAAGAGGAAGATCATCATCGTCCCGTGGATCGTGAACAGCTGGTTGTAGGAGTTCTCCGTGACGACGTCGTTGGTCGCCTGGGCCAGCTGCGCGCGCATGAGTAGGGCCATCAGCCCGGCGGCGAAGAAGAAGAAGAACGACGTGACGATGTAGAGGATCCCGATGCGCTTGTGATCGAGCGTGGTCAGCCAGCTGGTGACGCGGCCGTCGCGCCAGCTGGGAGCGACCGTTTCCGTGCGGACGGCCACTACCCGTCTTCTCCTTGCCCTTCGGGCTGCTGCGGCGGCGCCAGCCGCTCGTTCGAGCGGATGTACTCGATCAGAGCCTGCACCTGAAAGTCGGGCCAGCCGCGGCCGACCGGCGGCATGTAGCTCTCGGCGTCGGGGGTGTCCTGGCCCTCCTCCAAGAGCTCGGTCAGCGCCTGCGCGTCGACCAGCGTCCCGTTCTGCGCGACGACAGGCCCGAGGTCCCCTTCTCCCGCGAGCCCGTGGCACTTGGCGCAGACGCGGTCCCAGGTTTCCCGGCCGAGCGCGAGCTGGGACGCGCCGCGCTCATCCTGACCGCTCAGGAGCTGGATCCGGTCCTGGAACGTGGGCTCGGAGACGACCTCGACGGTCGTCGGCATGACGGTGTGGAAGACGCCGCAGAGCTCGGCGCACCGTCCCTCGTAGACGCCCTCCCTCGTGGGCGTGAAGCGGAGCTCGTTCGTCCTCCCCGGGATCGCGTCGCGCTTGCCGGTCAGCTCGGGCACCCACCAGCTGTGGTTCACGTCGTAGGAGACCAGCTCGAGCCGCACGGGCCGGTCGACGGGCAGGACGAGCGTGTCGATGCCGATCTCGCCGTCCGGATAGACGTACTGCCAGTAGAACTGGTGCGCCTGGACCTCGACGACGAGCTCGTTCGCGCGGTTGCCGCTCGTCGCCTCGACTGCGGACGATCGGGCGAGGACGACGACTGCGATGCCCACGAGGATGACGGCGGGAATGACCGTCCAGATGATCTCGAGCCTCGTGTTCCCATGGATCTGAGGGCCCTCGACCCCCTCGGCGCTCGAGCGCCGTCGGCGGAAGCGGATGATGAAGAGGACGAGTGCCGCCTCGACGAAGACGAACACCACCGCGCAGATGGCGAAGACGAACCAGTAGAGCTGCTTGATCGCCTCGCCGCTCGGCGTCGCCGGGTCTGGCGGCGAGAGCCCACCGTTGTCCGGGCTCTGCCCCAGCGCGACGGGAGCAGCGCCGAGCGCGAGCGCCACGAGCGCGGCGAGGACGGCGGGCGTGCTCCTCCGCATGGCCGCTGCGATTCTATTCGGCTCGCCGGGAGCGGGTCTTGCCACGAACGTCACTCGTTAGGCTTCGGGCGTGCCGGACGAAGCCTGGATCGTCCCGCTGCCCGCGGGCGTCAGCGAGCCGTACGAGGTGTTCATCAACGGCGTTCGGCAGGAGCCCGGGGTCGACTACTGGGAGCTCGGGGGCGCACTTCGGTTCTCGAAGCCGCTTGCGCGCGAGGGGCGGCTCGGCCTCCTGCGCTGGGCGAGCATGTTCTTCGGAGTGGCCGGCACGTATCGGAAGAACGACTCGGTCGACGTCGTCTACGAGGCCGCCGGCAAGCGGGTCGTCGCCTCGGGGCTTCCGATCATCCCGCCAGGCGGGCGAGAACCGCCCCCGTCGAGCTGACCGCGACTGCGGTCGGGACGAGCGCGACGCCGTACTTCCGCGCCAGCTCCGGCCGCTGCGACACGTCGACAGTGACCACGTCCCGGCCCTCGGCGCGGAAGCGCCGCTCCAGGCTCGTGCAGTTGCTGCAGAGCGGGTGTGTGAACTGGACGACGACCTCGCCGTTCGGAGCGGTTCCGAAGTCGCGGAGCTCGACTCGGTCGAGCCGGTGGGAGTGGATCCCGCGCATGCGCGCCCCGAGGCGGTAGGCCCCGCAGCCCGCGCAGAGCCCGGTAACGGCCGCGAAGACGGCGAGGCCGGCGACGAGCAGGCCGAGCGCGGCGCCCAGCGCGTCCGCTCCGAGACCATACGCAAGCGTCGCGCCGCCGAGCACTCCGACTCCGACCATGTTGGCGAAGCGCGGGGGCCGCGAGTCTTCGACGGGCCCTTCGCCGAAGCGCGGCTGCACGAGCTCGAAGTAGGCGAGGCACGGCAGGCAGTAGCGCCGGCCGAAGGCGAGGCCGATCGCCAGCTGAGCCGCCAGGAGCCCGAGGATCAGCCACCAGCCCGTGAGCACGGCGCCGAGCGCGAGCACGCCGACGGTCGCCTGGTTGAAGCGCGGCGCACGCGAGTCGATGACGTCGAGGTCCCGATACGGATCGGCGGTCCGCGAACGCTTCACTTTCTGAAGCTTACCGCCTCTCACGCCAGGGCGTGTCCCCTGGGGACGAGGCAGGCGCCATGCGTCGATCGTTGCGATAGCTATTGTGAGGAAGCGGAGTGGAAACCGACCAGATAGACGATCTCAACAGCGGCTTCGTCCAGGAGCTGCTGGCCGACTATCTCGCCTCGCCCGAGTCCGTCGACCCGGAGTGGCGGGCCCTCTTCGAGTCCAACCCGGAGCTCGTTCTCGGCAGCCTGCCCAACGCCGAGCGCCTGCGCGAGCTCTCGCGCGACGGCGGCGGCAACGGCGCCCCGGCGGCGGACGACGCTCCCGCCCGCGAGGGTCCGCCGGCCACGCCGCCCGCCCGGCGCACGTCGCGGTCTCCGCGCCGCACCACCCGGCCGGAGCGAAACGAGGCCCTCAGCTTCGAGGGGATTCGCGCCCGCGCGCGCGAGATGATGCAGGGCTTCCGCGAGAGCGGAAACCGTGCCGGCGACAGCCTGCGCTCGCTGCGCGAGGGAACCGGCGGCGACGGCGTGACGACCCCGCGGCGCGAGCGCGGCGGCGGGATCAGCCCGCCGTGGCGCCGCACCCCCTCGCTTCCCCCTCCGCCCGGCCCGCGTCCGCCGAGCGGCGACGGCGGGCGGCCGCGGCTCAAGAAGCTGCGCCTGGCACTCGTTCTCATCGGGCTCGGCCTCCTCGCGATGGTCTCGTGGTTCTTCGGAATCATGATGTCGGTCACCCAGGACCTCCCCGCGCTCGAGAACCGCGAGCAGTACCGCAACGCCCAAAACTCCGTCGTCCTCGACCGCAACGGCACCCAGATCGCCACCCTGACCGGGAACGAGCGCCGGATCATCGTCCCTTCCGAGGCGATCTCCCAGACCGTCAAGCAGGCGGTCGTGTCGGTCGAGGACCAGCGCTTTTACGCGCACCGCGGGATCGATTACCAGGGCATCGCCCGCGCGGTCGTCCAGGACGTCCTCCAGCAGAACACCGTCCAGGGCGGATCGACGATCACGCAGCAGTTCGTCAAGAACGCGCTCCGCGCCCAGGACAGCCGGACCGTGTTCCAGAAGCTGCGCGAGGCGGCGCTCGCCTACCAGCTCGAGCGTCACTGGTCCAAGGACAAGATCCTCACCGAGTACCTGAACTCGATCTACTTCGGTGAGGGGGCGTACGGGATCGAGGCCGCCGCCCAGACCTACTTCGGCTGGAACCACCCGGGTTGCGGCGGCGAGGACGACACCTGCGCCTCGCAGCTCGGCCCCGAGGAGGCCGCCCTGCTCGCCGGGATGATCTCCTCCCCGAGCGCGTACTCCCCGCGCGCCAACCCCCAGGCGGCGACCGACAGGCGCAACCTCGTGCTTCAGAAGATGGCCGACCAGGGTGTGCTCACCCCCGAGCAGTACACGGAGATCGCGGGCGACGGCTCGGTGGGCGCGGGCATCCGGATCCCGAAGCCCTCCCAGATCGACCCGCCCGACGAGGACTCCGAGTCGCCCTACTTCACGACCTGGCTCCGCCAGCAGGTCGTCGACCGCTACGGAGCCGGCGAGGCGTTCGGCGGCGGGCTCCAGATCACCTCCACCCTCGACCTCGAGTACCAGCAGGCGGTCGAGGGGATCGCGTACTCGACGCTCGCGGGGATCGAGCCGACCGCCTCGATCGTGGTGATCGACAACCGCACGGGCGGCGTGCTCGCGATGGTGGGCGGCAACGACTACGAGAAGGAGCCGTTCAACCTCGCGACCAACGGCCACCGCCAGCCGGGCTCGTCGTGGAAGCCGTTCACGCTCGTGCGTGCGCTCGAGGAAGGGCACTCCACCGAGGAGGTGTTCACCTCGCAGCCGAAGTCCTTCCGATTCAGGGCGCCGGGGGTAAAAGCGCCGCAGCAGTTCGAGGTCAAGAACTACGAGGACACCTACTACGGCTCGCAGTCGATCGCCAGCGCGACCACGACGTCCGACAACTCGGTGTACGCGGAGCTCGGGCTCCAGGTCGGGGTCAAGGACATCGCCAGCACCGCCGAGAAGATGGGGGTCCAGACCGACCTCTCGACGAACCCGGCGATGATCCTCGGCGGGCTCGAAACCGGCGTCTCCCCGCTCGAGATGGCGTACGCCTACTCGACGCTGGGGCGCAGCGGCGCGCGAATCGGCGGGACGATGGACAGCATCCCCGGCCCCACCGAGGGCCCGCTCGCGATCTCGAAGGTCACGACCCGAGACGCCGACGAGGAGCCGGTCGAGGACAAGACCGGCTCCTCGGGCGAGAACGACGTCCAGACCGAGCAGGTGCTCGACGCCGGGGCGTCCGACACCGCGGTCGGGCTGCTCGAGAGCGTCGTCTCCTCGGGCACCGGCGAGAACGCCGCCACCGGCGACTTCGCGTGGGGCAAGACGGGGACCACCGACGACAACGGCGACGCGTGGTTCGTGGGCGGGACCGAGGACGTCACCGCCGCGGTCTGGGTCGGACACCCCAACGACGTCACCCCGATGGAGACCGAGTACTCCGGCGGCCCGGTCGACGGCGGGACCTACCCGGCGGACATCTGGCACGACGTGGTGATCGCCTACGAGGAGATCATCGGCTCGGCGAATGAGGAGGACAGGGCCGGGAGGTCCGGCGGGTCGGGAACGACCGAGGAGGTTGCCCCGCCGGTAGAGGAGGCGCCCGCCGCGCCCGTCGCCCCCGCGCCGACCGAGGAGCCCGTCGCCCCCGCGCCGGCGCCCGAGGAGGAGGCGGCTCCCGCTCCGGCCGCGCC
>JBOHAB010000016.1:0-21266 GCA_050697655.1 Gaiellaceae bacterium | reverse complement strand
TCAGGTAGCCGCGGGCGATCCGCAGAGCAGCCGTAGTCGGAGTGACGTGTTCTGCGTCGGCCGCGGCCAGGACCCGCCGCGTCGTCTCGCCGACCAGCCGCTCCACTCCGGCCAGGCAACGGGCTGGCTCGTCCCGGCACTCGGGCGCTTCGTACAGGTGGATGCCACCGGCGTTCGTGACGAAGTCCGGCAAGGCAAGAATCCCTCGAGCCGCGAGCGCGTCCGTCGCTCCCGGCGCATAGGGAACATTCGCCGCCGGGATGACGGCCGCACAGCGGAGCTCGCTCACCGACTCCGGCGTGATCACGTAAGGGCGCGCGCCTGGGACGAGCACGTCGCACTCGACCGCGAACAGCGTCTCGCGTGGTTGGGCAGGGACCGGGCCGTGGTGGACGAACGCGTCGCCGTGGCGGGCGCGAAGTGCGAGCAGCTCGCCGACGTCGAGCCCGGCCGGGTCGACGAGCGTTCCCTCGATCGTGCTGACCGCAATCACGCGCGCACCGGACTGCGCGCACGCACGCGCCGTGCCGGCGCCTGCCTTTCCGAACCCTTCGATCGCGATGCTCGCGCCCTCGAAGGGCCGGTCCAGCTGCTCGAGAGCGACTGCCCCGGCGCCCTTGATCCCGTAGCCGACGGCTAGGTCGTCCATGCCCATCCCCTCATGTGTGCGCGCCCAGATGGGGAGCGGGCTCCCGTCGGGCTCGAGGGAGAGGAAGTCCTCCGGATGCGTTCCCATGTCGGGCCCCGTCAGGAAGACGTCCCGCCACTCGCGCACGTGCTCGAGGAAGGCCTCGAGCACGGCCGCGCGGTCCCCGTCACCGTCGCCGAACCGGATTCCCGCCTTTGCGCCCGCATAGGGGACGCCGCAGACGGCGAGCTTCCAGGTCATCGCCCGCGCCAGCCGCGCAACCTCGTCGGTCGTGACGTCGCGGACCATTCGCGTCCCGCCTGCCGAGGTCTCGAAGAGCTCGTGGTCGATGACGACGACGGCGTCGAGCCCGACGGCCGGCTCGCGGATGTCGATCACCCGTGCGGGTGGGGCATTGTCGCGCTCGAGAACGGACATGGAGGCGAACGCTATCGCGGCGCTTGGGCCGCCGGAGGGAGCTCCATCGAGGCGCGGAGCGCTTTGAGCGGAGTGTCGGGCACGGTCACCAGCCCACGTGTTGGGCGGTCGAGGTCGAAGGTGACGAGGAGGAGGACGGAGACGAACGCGGCCGCCAGGACGACCATGATCACCCCGCGCGAGAGGATCGCGAGGTACAGCGCCAGCAGTCCGAGGCCGACCGCGGCACCGACGATCTCGATCCAGAGGACGGCGGCGGGCACGCGGTTGTTCAGTGCCGAGATCCGAACGGTCTCCATGTCGATCATCTCGTTGAGCGTCTCGACATAGAGTCTCGGAGCGCTGTCGGTGGGCGAGCCTTCGAGCGCCTCGCCTGCGAGGCCCCAGAGAGTCCGTTGCAGCCGCTCCGCGTCGGCGATCGCCGCCAGCTCCGCCTCACTCCCCGGGACCGCTTCGGAGTAGACGATCACAGCGTCCGTGTAGCGCTTGAGCGCTTCGAGCGAGCTGGTGCGGATCGGCTCGCGCAGCGTCTGCGCGCGCAGGTAAGTCGTGCCGATCGCGTTCGCGTCCTCGACAACCGCCGCGCGCCGTTGGTCGTAGCGCCCCACTGCCATGGTCAGGCCAAAGGCGAGGATGAGCGCGACGAGGCCGAGCAGCGCCGCCTGGACGACGCCGAACGGCTCGCGCAGCGTCTCGGCGTGCGCGCGCAGCCGGTGCCCTACGATCGACCCCAGCAGCGTCGTCCCGAGCACGATCCCGAAGACGATCAGCGCTAGCTCGAGGCTGCTCAGTCGGAAGAGCATCGGCGTGTCGGTCCCACGACGTCGGGCTTCACGGGCTGCTCGATCATGCGCGAGGGGTCGGACGAGCATCCGCTTCTATCCCGAACGGACTTCTGGACCTTGACAGGAGAACGTGTGTTCGTGTAGAACAGACGTTCCCATGGTCGCTTGTCTCGCGATTCCGGGCTTTTCCCTCAGGGCTCCGCTGCTTCGGCAGCCCGAGCTGCGGGGAAAGCCGGTCGCGCTCGCGCCGGTGCCGGGGGCTCGGCCGCTGATCGGATCCTGCACCCGCGCCGCTCACGAGGCGGGTGTGCGGCCCGGGATGCGGCTCTCCGAGGCGCTCGCCATGTGCCCGCAGCTGAAGCTCGTCGAGCAGGATCCGGCGGGGATAGAGGAGGCCTGGGAAGCCGTGTTGCGGCGGCTCGAGGAAGCCGGGTTCGCAGTCGAGCCGGCCGAGCCGGGCTGCGTCTATTTCGAGACGCGGGGGGTGGAGCGGTTGGCCGGGGGGCTCGGGCAGGCGCTCAGGCGCGCGCTCGAGGCGGTCGGGGAGGAGTGGGGGGCTCGTGTGGGGGCGGCCTCCCGGCGTTTCGCGGCGCTGGCGGCGGCGACCGTCGCGCCGGCCGGCCGGGCGCTCGTCATCGACGACGGCGAAGCGCATCTCTTCCTCGAGCCACTCCCACTCGACCTCCTTCCGCTCTCGCCGGAGCGGCGGGAAGAGCTCTCGGAGCTCGGCCTCAAGCGGCTCGGCGAGCTGGCCCGCCTGCCGCGGGCGGCGGTCGCGGACCGGCTCGGCCCGGACGGCGCGGAGGCATGGCAGCTCGTCCAGGGCGTGGGGAAGGGGGATGCCTCCGTCGAGCCGCGCCGGCCGCCGGCCGAGATCGCCGAGACGCTCTCCTTCCCGGAGCCGGTGGCGAACGAGCTCACGCTCGCGCGGGCACTGGGGGCGCTCATCGAGCGCCTGCTCGCCCGCCCGGAGCGGGCCGGCCGGGCCCCGCGGCAGCTCGCCCTCTCGGCGAAGCTCGTCGGGGGAGGCTCCTGGCGGCGCTCGCTGACGCTGCGCGAGCCGACGGCGGAGCCCGACCGCCTTCGGCTCGCGCTCCAGTCCAAGCTGGCGGAGCTGCCGGCGCCGAGCGCCGAGTTGCGGCTCGAGCTGGGAGAGCTGACGGATTCGGTGGGAACGCAGGCCGAGCTCGTTCGCCCGCGCGGCAGCCGCCTGCGGGAGCGCCTGCGCGTGGGGCTCCGGCAGGCGCGTGCAGCGGTGGGACTGGAGGCGGTCTGCACGGTGGTGGAGGTCGCGCCGTGGTCGCGCATCCCGGAGACCCGGGCCATTCTCGTTCCGCGCGACGACTGAACGAGCCGCGCCCGGTGCTCGTGGACTGCGAGAAGGGGGAGCCGGCAGCGGTCGACCGGGTGCGTGTGGCTGAGTTGCGGGAGGAGTGGCGTGTGGTCGATCGCTGGTGGACGGAGGAGCCGGTGGAGCGACGCTACTTCGAGGCGCTGCTCGAGTCCGGACGGAACGTCGTGGTCTTTCGGGACGAGGCGAGCGGCGAGTGGTTCAGGCAGAGCGCCTAGCCACTCGCAAGGACGACATCGTGGCGGGCGAGAACCTCGCCCATCAACCGTGGGTCGGGCGGGCCGTCCGCGGGCGTCGCGGCGGCCAGGTCACGGATGTAGTCCTCCCAGCCTCCGGGCGTGTTGAGGTTCAGGAAGCGCACGGGCCCGTCGCTTCGGTTGGCGAAGGTGTGGACGTTGCCGGGCGGCACGCAAGCGTACGTCCCCGCGGGGGCATCCGTCTCCTCCTCGCCGACCTGGACCGTGAGCGTCCCCTCGAGAACGTAGAAGGAGTCGAGCAGCTCTCTGTGAGAGTGGGGCGGCGGCCCGGACGTCCCCGGCTCGATCGTGGCCTCGGCGAGGGAGAACGCGCCCGCAGTGGCGTCTTTGGTCGCTTTGAAGAGCGAGGTCGCAGTCCCGACCGCGTAGGTCGTGCCCTCGCCGGGCCCGAGGACGGTGCCGCCGCCGGGCTCCTGCGGCCCGTCGAGGTCGATGCTGTCGAAGGTGGCCTTCTCACCTCGAACAGCGGCGCGCAGGTAGTCGGCGAAGCCGGCGTCGGGCGCATGGATGTTGAGGAATCGCACTCGCCTGCCGCTGGCGTTCGTGAAGGCATGGACGACGCCCGGCGGCGCGACCACCGCTGTCCCGGCCGGGGCGAGCACGATCTCCAGGCCAAGGGTGAACTCGAGCTCGCCCTCGAGGATGTAGAAGGCGTCGGTGTGGCGTTCGTGGTAGTGCGGGCTCGCACCCTCGTAGTCGGCGCCGGCGTCGTACTCGATGAGGCTGAGCTCGGGCCGCGCGACCTTGACGAGGAACATGCGGTTCTTGCCTCGAAGCAACTCGCCCTCGCCGGGCCCATTCACGATCGGCTCGTCCATTGCCGTCGACCCCATTCCCCCTTTAACTCTAGGGGCACCCCTCTCCCACCACCCGCTTTCGAGCGTACACCGCAAAACCGCACCCGTGGCGCGCGGACCGTGCCGGAAGGGTGGCGGAAGGGTGTCGAAAGCGTGGCGTGAGCGTGGCGGACTACGTCGAGCTTCACTGCCACTCTGCCTACTCGTTCCTTGACGGCGCCTCTCAGCCCGAGGAGCTCGCGACCCGTGCAGTCGAGCTCGGGTACGAGGCACTGGCGCTCACCGACCACGACGGGGTCTACGGCTCGCTCGAGTTCGCCTACGCGGCGAAGGCGCTCGGGCTGCGCTCCATCACGGGCGCCGAGGTGACACTCGCCGACGGCTCCCACGTCACGCTCCTGGTCGAGACGCCGCGCGGGTACGCGAACCTGTGCCGCCTCCTCACCGCCGCGCACGGCCACGAGCGGCTGAACCCGCGCCTCGATCCCCCGCTTCTTGCCGAGCAGAACGAAGGGCTCGTCTGCCTCTCCGGCTGCGCGCGCCACGGGCTCGCCGTACACGACCCGACCGCGGCCGCCCGGCTCGCCGCCGCCTTCGGCCGCGATCGCTTCTTCGTCGAGCTCCAGCGGCCGTACGAGCGGGGCGACGCGCGCCGGAACGCCGCGCTCCGGGCGCTTGCGGAGACCCTGGGCGTCCGCACGGTCGCCACCGGCGACGTGCACGCGCACCACCCACGCCGCACGCGTCTCCAGGACGTGCTCGTCGCGATCGGAAGCCGCACCTCGCTCGAGGGCTGCGAGGCGGAGCGGCGCGGGAACGCGGAGAGCGTCCTCCTCGCCCCCGCGGACGCCGCCGCCCGCTTCCCGGACGACCCGGGCGCCGTCCGGGCGACCCGGGAGCTGGCCGAGCGGCTCACCTTCGACCTCACGCACGAGCTCGGCTATCGCTACCCCGACTTCTCGGACGGTCCGACTCCGGCCGACGTCCAGCTCGCGGAGGTCTGCCGCCGCGCTTTCGACGAGCGCTACCGCCACGCGCCGCATCCGCACCGCACCCGCGCCGAGACCCGCTTGCGGGAAGAGCTCGCGCTGATCGCCGAGCTCGGCCTCTCCGGCTTCTTCCTCCTCCACTGGGAAGTGCTGGAGCTGGCGCGCGACGTGGCCGCGGAGGTGCGGGGACCCGGCTCGCCGCGCCACCTGCTGCCGCCGGGACGGGGTCGGGGAAGCTCGGTCGGCTCGATCGTCTGCTACCTGACCGGGCTCTCGCACGTCGACCCGGTGGACGCCGGGCTCGCGCTCGGTCGCTTCCTAAACCGCGAGCTCAAATCGGTGCCGGACATAGACCTCGACTTCCCGCGCGACATCCGGGAGAAGCTGATCGTCGCCGTCACGGAGCGCTACGGCCGCGAGCACTCGGCGCTCGTGGCGAGCTTCGCCACCTACCGCGCGCGCGGCGCCATCCGCGACGTCGGCAAGGCGCTCGGGCTCCCGCAGGCGGAGCTGGAGCGGCTCGCGCGCGTCTCCGACGGCTGGAACGCGCGCAAGGTGGGGGAGGAGATGGAGCACGTGCCCGGCGCGGACGCTCGCCTCGTCTCGCCGCGCTGGCGTGCCTTTCGCGAGCTGTGCGGCGAGATCGCCGGCCTGCCGCGTCACCTGTCGCAGCACCCGGGCGGCATGGTCATCTCGTCACGGCCGCTCGTCGAGCTCGTCCCGCTCGAGCCGGCGGCGATGGAGGGTCGCCAGAACTGCCAGTGGGACAAGGACTCCTGCGCCGACGCCGGCTTTCTCAAGATCGACCTGCTCGGGCTCGGCATGCTCTCGGCGGTCGAGGAGTGCGTCGAGCAGATCGCGCTCCTGCGCGGGAAGCCGATCGACCTCTCGCGGATCCCGCTCGACGACTCGGGCGTGTATCGGGAGATCCAGGACGCCGACACGGTGGGCCTCTTCCAGATCGAGAGCCGCGCGCAGATGCAGAGCCTCCTGCGCACGCGCCCCGAGAACCTCGACGACCTGACGATCCAGGTGGCGCTCGTGCGGCCCGGGCCGATCCAGGGCAAGGCCGTGCACCCGTACATCGAGCGGCGCCAGCGCCTGCGCGAGGACCCGAGCTACGAGCCGCCCTACGACCACCCGTCGTTGGCCGGGCCGCTACGCGAGACGCTCGGCGCGATCATCTTCCAGGAGCAGGTGCTCGAGGTGGCGATGGCGCTGGCCGGCTTCTCAGTCGGCGAGGCGGAAGGGCTGCGCCGGGCGATGAGCCGCAAGCGGAGCCTGGACGCCATGGAGGCTTACCGGCGCCGCTTCCTCGAGGGTGCACTCGCAAACGGCGCCGATCTCGAGACCGCCGAGCTCGTCTTCTCCAAGCTCTCCGGCTTCGCCTCCTTCGGCTTTCCCAAGTCGCACGCGGCCGCCTTCGCGCTCCTGGCCTACCAGTCGGCCTGGCTCCGCCACCACTACCCGGAGGAGTTCCTCTGCTCGCTTCTGAACGCACAGCCGATGGGCTTCTACCCGCCCGCGAGCCTCGTGCGAGACGCGCAGCGACGGGGCGTCGAGGTGCTGCCGCCCGACGTGAACCTGAGCGCGGCGAAGTGCAGGCTCCAAAGCGGCGCCGTCCGCGTCGGGCTCGGCTACGTCAAGGGTCTGGGGGAAACGCCGGCTGTCGCGCTCGTGGAGGAGCGAGAGGCGGGCGGGCCCTTCGGCGGCGTCGCCGACCTCGCGCGGCGTGCTCCTCTCGACCGGCCTGGGCTGGAGGCGCTCGTGGCGAGCGGCGCCTGCGACTCCTTCGGCTGGCCCCGCCGCCAGCTCCTGTGGCGCCTCGGGCTCGCGCCGCGGTCTGTAAGCGCGGGCGAGGGCGGAGCGGAGAGGCAGCTGGCGCTTCCACTCGAGCCGACCAGCGAGATCCCCGAGCTGGCCGAGCAGACCCCCTGGGAGCGGATGCTCGCCGACTATCGCCTCACGAGCCTCTCCGTAGGGGTCCACCCGCTCGAGCTGTTGCGACCGCACCTGCCGGGCGAGTTGCTGGCGAGCCCGGAGCTCGAGGAAGCGTCACACGGCGCACGTGTCGCGGTCGCCGGCCTCGTCGTCGCGCGGCAGCGGCCGGCCACCGCGAGCGGAGTCGTCTTCATGCTGATCGAGGACGAGCACGGACAGGTGAACCTGATCGTCCCGCCGCCCGTGTACGAACGCTACCGCGCGCTCGTTCGCGGCGAGCCCCTTCTCCTCGCGCGCGGCCGCTACGAGCGCGTCGACCGAAACCGGAACGTCCTCGTCTCGGACTTCGCGTCCCTCGCACCGCTCGCGCGCCGGGTCGCCGACGACGCCGAAGTGCGCGGAGCCATGCCTGCGGCGCACCACTTCGGCGGCCGCTGAACCGATGGCGTCCACTAGGCTGGCCTCGTGCCCGCCGCCCGCTCCCTCTGGCTCCAGGAAGCGCTCGCCGCCGAGGACGGCGTCGCCTCGGAAGAGCTCGTCCAGACGGTCACGGCGGACGTCTGCATCGTCGGCGGCGGCTACACGGGCCTCTGGACGGCCCTCCGGATCGCCGAGCTCGAGCCGGGCATCTCGATCGCACTCGTCGAGGCCGACATCTGCGGCGGCGGCCCCTCGGGGCGAAACGGCGGCTTTGCTCTCTCCTGGTGGCCCAAGGTCGAGACACTCGTCAAGCGCATGGGAGAGGAAGAGGCCTTCAGGCTCGTCCGAATCTCGGCCGCCGCGGTCGACGAGCTCGGCGACTTCTGCGAGCGCGAGGGCGTCGACGCGCACTTCCGGCGCGGCGGCTGGCTCTGGACGGCGACCTCTCCCGCGCAGCTGGGATCCTGGGACGGCGGAGTCGCCGCCGCGGCCCGCGCCGGCCAGCAGCCCTTCGAGCTTCTCTCCGCGGAGGAGACCCAGCGTCGCACCGGCTCGCCCGTGCATCTCGGCGCCGCCTACGAGGCTAGCGCCGCGACCGTCCAGCCTGCGCTGCTCGCGCGCGGCCTGCGCCGCGTCGCCCTGGCCCGCGGCGTGAGGATCTTCGAGCGGTCGCCCATGCTGGAGCTGGATCGCGAGCGCGGCGTCGTTCGCACGCCGTCCGGCTCCGTCAAGGCGGATGCCGTCGTGCTCGCCACGGGAGCTTGGCTCGCGGGCGTCCCCGAGCTCCGGCGTGCGATCGTCGCGGTCTCCAGCGACATGGTCGCCACCGCTCCCATACCCGAGCGGCTCGAGGCGGCAGGCTGGACCGGCGGCGAGTCGATCTCGAACTGCCGGCTGATGGTGCACTACTACCGAACGACCCAGGACGGGCGGATCGCCTTCGGCCAGGGCGGACACCGCCATGCGTTCGGCGGCCGGGTCGAGGACGGCTTCTTCGCGCACGGCGACTCGGCCGAGCAGCAGCTGCGCCGCGATCTCGTCCGCCTCGTCCCGTACGCGGAGGGCGTCGAGGTCACGCACTGCTGGGGCGGTCCGATCGACCGGACCGCGGACGGCGCTCCGATCTTCGGGCGCCTGCCGGGCGCCGTTCCGATCGTCTACGGCGTCGGCTACTCGGGGAACGGGGTCGCGCCGACCCTGACCGCCGGCAAGATCCTCGCTTCGAGCGTCCTCGGCCGCGACGACGAGTGGTCGGGCTGCGGGCTCAACCACGGCGTCGCCGGCGGCTTCCCGCCGGAGCCGATCCGCTATGTCGGAGGCTTCGTCGTCAGGGCGGCGGTGAAGCGAAAGGAGAGCCGGGAGGACGACGGCCGCTCCGTCGACCCGCTCACCCGCCGCGTCGCCGGTCTCGCGCCTCAGGGATTCTTCCGCGTGCTGCGCTGAGGTAGAGAGGACGCGGAGAGCCGGGTAGACCCTCCGCGTCCTGTGGTTCCTAGTCCAGCGAGCGCTTCGTTCCGGGCCCGATCCGGTCGAAGGCGGCATACCCGACGACGGCGTTGGCGCCGCTGGCCCCGGGCTTGACCCGTGGCAGGACGGCCCAGCCGTCGTGGCTCGCCTCGACGTCCACGCCCGCGCGGTCGGCGCCGAGCAGGGCGAGCTCGTACGCAGCTCGCGCGTCCGACCACGTCTTCTCGTAGTCATGAGCAGCCATGGCCCTTTCGGCCCTTCCGACGGCTGCGTCGGCGGCGGCGAGCAAGGCCTTCGCGCGGTCCGCCTTCTTGCTCCTGAGGATGTCGCCGGCGATCAGGTTCGCGTTCGCGATGAAGCCGGCCGCCTGGAAGCGCGCCGCGTTGTCGCGGTCGAACTGGCTCAGGTCCCAGTTCAGGTCGATGTAGCTCATGATCGAGTTGTGCTCGTCGGCGGCCCAGGCGAAGTAGAGCGGGCCGGTGGGCTCGTAGTCGATTCCGGTCTCCCAGTCGAATCCGTCATGCGGGTGGCTCATCCCGAAGTGGTGGCCGTACTCGTGGATCTGCGTCGTCGTCAGGCCATAACCGGATTCGACGACGCCCGGAGAGACCCAGCTGAAGATGAAGCTCTGCGTCCCGTCGACGTAGTTGTCGTCCGCGTAGCCGAGGAACCCGCTGGCGAGATCGTCCTCGGTCGCGTAGTTGAACGCCGGCGCCTCGTAGAGACGGTTCTTCCCGCTGCGCTTGGGCTTCAGGTCGAGGAAGTCCTCGAGGTTCAGCGCGTGGTAGAGGAACAGGTTCCCGAAGGCGGGATACTGAGGCCGGTCGTCGAAGCACGGCTCGTCCTCGAGCCAGGTCACGTAGCACTGCCTCGCCTCGCCGCGGAGCTTCAGGTCCTCCGTGTCGCTCGTCAGGGGGAACTCGGGGAAGAGCTCGCCCAGCTCGTCCTTGACGTAGTCGGGCTTCTGGTACGTCGCGCTTGCGTCCACACCCTCCCAGGCCTCGTACGTGTTGAGGTCGAGGTTGACCGTTTCGGGCAGGAGCTCCGGCGTCAGGTCCGGCGGGTAGAGGGGCGACGAGGTGAACAGGAGGTTGATGGCCGCGTACCGGGCCACGAGGCTGAGGTCGCCGGCCAGGGCGCCCGGAGAGCGGTAGCCGCCGGGCGCGTACTCCCACGCGACCGGAATGCGGTAGTCCGGCTCCTCGTCCCCGTCGAGGTCGGCGTTGGTGATGTCGTAGTTGCCGCCCCATGCTTCGGGGCCGGCCGAGAGGTCGAAGAACCAGACGCGGCGCTCGCCGCGCGAGCCGAGGCCGGTTTCCTCGTCGTCGGGCGGAGTGCCGCCCCACCCGATGATCTTGCGGCTCTCGTTCAGCAGGCCGAAGTCATGCCCGGTGTCCGGGTCGGGCTCACCGATCTTCGTGTAGACGTGGTCGATGAAATCCGAGCGGCCCCACCAATTCACGAAGAAGATCGTGTTCTCGCGCGTGTTGACGCCGGGGGGCGCGTGGTCGATCAGCCACTTCTCGACGCTCGGTGCGTCGATGAAGTGGTTCTGGCCGACGTCGCGGGTACCGGCCTGCTCGTTGTAGGCCTCTTGGAAGTCGGTGCGGTCGGCGGGCGCGGCGAGCCCTGAGAGCGCAGCGAAGAACCCGTTCTCCCAAGAAGCGCCCGCGTAGGTCACGTCGACGTCGTAGCGGTAGTCGATCCCGAGCTCCTCGACGACCCCGTAGAAGAGCCGCGAGCGGACGATCGGCTTGTAGCGGTCCGGGAGACCCGCGACGAACTCCGACTTGCGCACCTGCCCGGGCTCCAGGCCGACGAACACGATGTTCACCGGGACACGCTCCCTCAGGTCGGCGGTGCGCTCTCCGGGTTGCAGGTTCGGGAAGCCGGCCGCCCCGGCGGTCGAGGCGGCTGCCAGTGCCGCCAGAGCTCCGGCTAATGCGACGAAGATTCTCAGCCGCACGGTCACCCCTTTTCGTCGCCCTACGTGGATGGAGCACGTTACTCCGCGGGCGAGCCCAAGGTCAATGTCTGCTTCAGTGCCTGAGGATCACCTCGACGCGACGGTTCTGACGGCGCCCGGCTTCTGTGGCGTTGGAGGCGATCGGCTCCGATCCGCCCTTGAAGACGATCCGCTGCGGCGCCCGGACGCCGAAGCTCCGCAGCCTCGCGCAGACGACCCTCGCGCGGGCCATGCTGAGGGCGACGGCAGCCCTGCTCCTGGCGCTGGTGATCAGCGCTGTGTGTCCCTCGCAGATCACTCGCCGGACGGCGATCAGGTCGTCGCGGACGCCCCGGAGGAAGCGCCGGCCGCGAGGCGTGAGCGTGGCTTCATCCGGAACCCAGGCGCCTGGGGGCGTGCGGAACGTCTCCGGGTCGATGATCGCGTGTACGCGCTCAGCGTCTTTACGGCGGTCGCCTCCCGTCGAGACACCGCTCGCCTGCACCCTGGCCGCGACGCCGCCCAGGCGGTCGTCGAGGCGGGAGCGACCGAAGGATGTCAAGTGCAGCCGGACGTGCAGCGGGTTCGCGCCGACTCCGCCGGCTCGCTTGGTCCCCCTGGCGAGGACCCGGCCGCCGCGCGTTCGCACGACAACGGCGCAGGAGCGAAGGGGATCCCCTAGCAGACGGCACGAGGCGCCTGAGCGGTTCCTGCGAAAGACGAGCAGGTCACGTGCATTGAGGCGCAATTCGCTGACGACCCTCGCGGTCACGTCGCCGCTCGCGTCGTTGCCGGTCACCGGGTCGGGAATGTCGCCTGCGACCGCGGCGCTGTTCGTCAGCGATCCCGCCCTTCTTGCACGCACCGCGAGGGCCACGGTCGCCTGCGTGCCCTCGGCCAACTCGCCGACCTCGCACTCGATCGGCTCCGTGTTGCTGCAGCTGCCCTGGCTGGGCGAGACCGAGACGATCGTTGTGGCGGGGCCGTCTAGCGTGTCGGTGAGCGTGACGTTCGTAGCCTCGCTCGGCCCGCGGTTCGTCACGGTCACGGTGAACCTGACGACCTCGCCCGGCCGGAGCCGGTCCCGGTCGGCCGTCTTGAAGACATCCAGATCAGCGGCCGGAATCACGAGGTTGCTCGCGGTCGCGGAGTTGTTGTCGGCCTGCGGATCTCCCTGAGCTGCCTCGACGCTGGCGGAGTTCTTGATGACCTCGGCTGCGGCAGCGAACGTGACCGTGCCGACGACGGCGATCTCGACTGGCCCATCGGTGACGGTCAAGGACGGCCTCGTGCAGACGAGCGTGCCGCCCGCGGGAGGAAGGTTGCAGGTGAAGCCGCCGCCGCCCGCGCTCGAGGGCGTGAACCGAGCCGGAAGTGGATCGGTCAGGCGCACCTCGGTCGCGGTCGCTGGGCCCGCGTTCTCGACCGCGACCGTGTAGGTCAGCCCGTCGGGAACGCCGGCGTCGGGGGTCTCGGGGCTGCCCGCCTTGGTCAGGACGAGGTCCGCGGTGCTCGGAACGGTGACGGTGGCGGTGGCGCTGTCGTTGTCCGCCGTCGGGTCGGGCGAGGTGCTTGTGACGGTCGCAGTGTTGTCGTGGGACGGACCGGTTCCCGCGACCGTGGCGACGATCGTGACGGTCGCCTCGGAGTCGGGCGCGAGCGTGCCGATGGCGCAGGAGACCGTCGTGTCGCAGGTTCCCTGGGTCGAGACGGCGGACTGGACGCTGAAGACCGCACCGAGCGGGTCCTCGAGCACGACTCCGGTCGCTGCCGACGGACCGCCGTTTCGGACGACCAGCGTGAACGTGACCTGCTCGCCCGTGAGCACCGTCTCAGGCTCGGCCCTCTTCGTCAGCTGAAGGTCGGACTCGACGACGCCGGGGCCGACGTCGGTCGAGCTGTTGTTGGTGAGAACGCTGTCGCCGCCGCCACCGACCGAGGCGGTGTTCTCGATCTGCGCGGGAGGCGCGGGGACGAGGAGCGCGCTCAGCTGGATGGGCGGATAGATGGCGCCGGCCGGGAGGACGTCCGCCCGAGTGCAGGTGACTTCGGCGGCGACGACGGTGCAGTCCCAGCCGGGCGCCGAGGTCACGGTGAGCGACGCGAACGTCGCCGGAGGGAAGGTGTCGCTGACGGTGACCGCTGTGCCGTCCGTGGCCGCCGCGCCCTCGTTCGACACGAGCAGCGTGAACGGCGTGCTGGCACCGCCGACCAAGGGGCCCGTGTGCGACTTGGCGATCGTCAGGTCGGGGGCGGCGACGGACGTCGTGGCGGCCTCGCTCTCCGCGGTCAACGGCACGCCGAGCGTCTGGCCGAAGAACGCGGCGCTCGCCTGGTTGACGATCTCGGCCTCGTTGGGGTTGTCGCCGTCGATCGTGACGTCGAAGGCGAAGGCGGCGCTGTCCCCGGGGCTCTCAGCGGCTCCTATCAGGCCGCCGGCCGTGCCGTTTGCCCCGGTGCCGAGTCGGAACACGACCCGGTTGTTCGCAGCGTCGAACTCGGCCACGTCGTCGCCGGCCGCATCAGACGGGCTGGCCGGTGCCCCCGGCCCCGACACGAGCTGCAACGAACCCGGGACATACGTCGCCCCTGCCGGGATCGGGTCCATCACCTCGACGGCGCTCGCTCCGTCCTGGCCCGTGTTCGTGAGCGTGACCGTGTAGCGGAGCACGTCTCCCCGCCGTCCCGGCCCGCCTGGATTCGAGACGTTCGCTGCGGCCTTCGCCGCCTGGACGGCCGGCGCGAAGAGCTCGGTGGCGAACGTCAGGACCTGGGCGTGGAAGGCGTCCGATCCGACTGCCCCGCTCGCGCTTGCGCGTATCACGGCGCTCGTCGTTCCGTTGGGGAGAGTCCCGTTCGCGGCCACGAGATCAGCGTCGAAGCCGAGCTGGTTGTCGAGATTCGGGCTCTTGTCCGTGAACGGCGCGCCGTTTCTCGTAATCGTGCTGTTGAAGAAGTTGTCCACCGGGTTCGTGGCGTCAACAAGCCCCACGTTGTTCAGGGATACGGTGTCGCGCTTCGCGCCGCGGTCGCCCTCGAAACTGACCGCGCCGACCGTGGTCCGCACGGGCCCCGCCGCCGGCGTCCTGAACCCTGTCACAGTGCTCGACGTGGAATCGCCCTGCGCGACCGGTACCAAACCGTCGTACACCGCCAAGCTGCGAGCCGGTTGATCAGTGTCCCGATAGACGACGACGAGCGCCCACCCTGCGAAGCGATCCTCGCCGGTCGCTGACTGGACGTCCGCCACCGAATACGCCCCGGAACCGGCAGCCGCCACCAGGTTCGTGACGTTGATGAACGCCCCATACGCGGCGTTGGCACTTTCGTCGAGCACCGTTTCGGCCGGACCGAGGGTCACGTAGCCCGACGTCCCGGCAGGCCGAAGCTTGACCGTGCTTCGGGCCGCGATGGAAGCATCCGGGGGTGGGGCGCCGCCCGTGCCGCGGGTGGCACGCGCGCCGTAATAGAGCCCTGCGAACAGCACGCTCGCACCGGGAGGGAGCGTCAGCGTCGCGCTCGACGAGCTGAACGTCGTCGGGTCGCTGTCGACGTCCAGCCGCTCCATCACGAAGTTGTTGTTGTTGAGCGCCGTGCCGATGCCCTGCTGTGCGCCGGCGCAGCCCGCCGCCGACGCCGGGCACGTCTCCAGCGTGTTGCCGACGATCGCGATGTCGCCCGTGTCGTCGGCTGCGAACCGCAGCGTGAGCGGGCGGTCCCCCACGGCCGGGGACGCGAACGTCAAACCCCCGACGAGGGCCGCAAGCAGGATGGAGCTGCTACGGGACCCGATCACTCGCTGACGAGTGTAAAGACGATGCGCCGGCGGGGTCAGTCGAGCTTGAGCTCGGGCACGCGCTTGCGGGCGCGGCGGTTGAAGGCGGCTTCGTACTCCTCCGCGGCGTCGGGCTCGAGCGTGCGGGCGAAGGTGTCGCGGTAGGAGGCAAGCGCCTCGGTGGCTGCGTCCACACGGTCGACGTAGTCGCCGTAGAGATCCTCGGCCTCGTCCCTCGAGGCGGCGTTGTAAGCGTCGAGCGCGCTCTGCGCGTCCTCGAGCAGGCCGGCGTGCTCGGCGGCGAAGAGCTCGAGCTGGCGCTCGACGAGTTCGACGAAGCGGTCTCGCACGCTCGTAGAGTAAGCCCGTGCGCCTGCTCGTCCGCTGCTGGAACGTCTACCACGGGAGGACGCACCCGCAGTCGTCCGCGCTCCACCTGGAGGAGATGGTGCGCCTCGTCACGGCGGATGCGCCCGACGTGGTCGCGCTCCAGGAGGTGCCGCTGTGGGCGGTCAAGCGCCTGGACGACTGGAGTGGGATGCACACGTCGTGGGCGATGACGATGCCCGCGCTCATCGGACCGTTCGCCCGCAGGGTGACGGCCGCCGACCCGGTCCGCTTCCGCTCGAGCCTGACCGGACAGGCGAACGCGCTGCTCGTGAATCCCCACTTCGAGTTCGGGCGGCACCGCCGGGTCGTCCTCAACCCCGGGCTTTCGCGGAAGGACTGGCTTCTCCTCGGCGGTCAGCACCGCGTCTGCCATTCGCTCGAGGTGGACGTGCGCGGCGAGCGCGTCCTGCTTGCCAACCTGCATGCGTCGAACGCCCCCGACCGGCGTCTGATTGAGGAGGAGATCGAGCGGGCGGCTGCGTTCGTGGCCGCCGCTGAGCACTGCGTGCTCTGCGGTGACTTCAACGTCCGACGCCACTCTGTGGCCGGCTTCACGGATCCGATCGAGGGGATCGACCAGATCCTCGTCCGCGGCTTCGAGCTCCAGCGCGGCCCGGAAGCTTGGCCTGAAGCGCGGCGCCGGCTCGGCGACGCGGTCCTTTCCGACCACGCCCCCGTCGACGCGGTGATCGCATCGACCTCGTAGCCGTCCGTCGCGGTCTTCCCGTGCTGGAGCGCTACGCGTACCTGAACACGGGCACGTTCGGGCCGCTGCCACGTGCGACGGTCGAGGCGATGCAGGCCGTGGAGCGCATCGAACTGGGGGAAGGGCGCTCCAGCCGTGCGTACTTCGAACGCGCGCTGGACCAGCGCGAAGCCCTCCGGCGCGAGTTTGCGGGCCTCCTGGGGACGCCGCCGGAGCAGGTCGCGCTGATGACCTCGACGACGGAAGGCTGCAACATCGTCCTGCGCGGGCTGGGGATCGGGCCGGGCGACGAGGTGGTGACGACGGACTCGGAGCACCCCGGCCTCTTCGGCGGTCTCGTCACCTCCGGCGCCGCGCTTCGGATCGTGGCGATCCGCGATCTCGAGGCGGGCGAGATCCTCGCGGCGATCCAGGCCGAGATGACGCCGCGGACACGCTTGCTCGGGCTCTCGCACGTCTCCTGGCTGAACGGCGCCGTGCTCCCGGTGCGCGAGCTGGCCGGGCACGGCGTTCCGGTGCTCGTCGACGGAGCCCAGGGCGCCGGCGCCATTCCCGTCGACGTCGAGGAGCTCGGCGCCGACTTCTACACAGTGTCAGCCCAGAAGTGGCTCCTGGGGCCGGCCGCAACCGGCGCGCTCTACGTCGCCCGGGAACGGCTGGAGGACTGCCGCGTTGCCTTTCCCTCGTACTTCTCGTGGAAGCTGCCCGACTACGAGCTGAAGGACGGAGCGGTTCGCTTCGAAGGCTCCTGGACGCCGCCCGCGTCGGTCGCCGGGCTGCTCGCGTCGCTCGCGTTCGCGGCGGAGGCGGGCGACGAGCGCTTCGCCCGCGCCCGCGAGGCAACCGAGCGGTGTCGCGCGCTCCTGCTGGAGCACGGCGCCGACGTGGTCACCGAAGCCGGCCAGGGCACGCTCGTCTCCTGGCGGGAGGAGGACCCGGAGGGCGTCGTCGCGCGCTTGGCCGAGCAAGGCGTGATCGTGCGTGACCTCCCCGGCGCCGGCATCGTGCGCGCGTCCTGCGGCTACTGGACCAGCGAGGAGGACCTCGAACGCCTCGTTCGAGGGCTCTAGGCCGCCTCGGTGCGGAGGCCGAGCTCCGGCGCGATGGGGCGCATCGCCGCGACGACGTTCCGGATGTGGTCGTCGAGCTCGAGGCCGAGCAGCTGGGCGCCGGCGTAGACCTCTTCCCGATGGACGCCGGCGGCGAACGACGGCTGCTTCAGCTTCTTCTTCACCGACTTCGGCTCGAGCGTCTCGATCCCGTCCGGGCGTACGAGCCCACAGGCGTGCACGAAGCCGGCCAGCTCATCGCAGGCGAAGAGCGTCTTCTTGAGCGGCGTGTCCCGCGGCAGCTGGAGGTGCTCGGCGTGGGAGAGGATGGCTTCGACGACCTCGTCGGGCCAGCCTTCCTCACGGAGGATCGGCGCCCCGTCCTGGGGGTGCTGGTCGAGCGTCGGGTGGATCTCGTAATCGAAGTCGTGGAGAAGCGCAACCGAGCGCCAGAGCTCCTCGTCCGCCCCGTTCTCGCGGGCGTAGAAACCGACGCAGGCCTCGACGGCGAGGGCGTGGCGGCGGAGCGCCTCGCTCTTCGTGTACCGGGTCAGCGTCTCCCAGGAGCGGTCACGGGTCACGTCCATCGGGGCGTTTAGGATAGCCTCCTGGGTCGCTTCGGCCCGCATGCCCGAAGGAGACCCGTGACCCAGACCCTTGTCGCCGACAGCCTGATGGAGTCTTTCGTCATCGAAGGCGGCCGCCCGCTCAGCGGGTCGATCCGCGCGACGGGGAACAAGAACGCGGCGCTGCCGATCGTCGCTGCAGCGCTCCTCACGGAGGAGCCCGTGACGCTTACCAACGTGCCGGCTATCCGCGACGTCGAGACGATGCTCGAGCTCGTGCAGGACCTCGGCGTCGAGGTCGAGCACCGCGGCGACGGCGTCGTCCGGATCGTGGCCGAGGACGTCAGCAAGACGGAGCTCGACGCCGAGTTGTGCACCCGCATCCGTGCCTCGATTCTCCTGGCGGGGCCGCTCGTCGCCCGCTGGGGAGAGGCCGTCGTGCCGCCGCCCGGGGGAGACGTGATCGGCAGGCGCCGGCTCGACACCCACATTCACGCGCTCGCACGCCTTGGAGCGGAGATCGAGGCCGACCGGCGCTTGCACATGAAGGCCAAGCGGCTCGTCGGGGCCCAGGTCTTCCTCGACGAGGCGTCGGTGACCGGCACGGAGAACGCCGTCATGGCGGCCGCCCTCGCCTCCGGCGACACGACCATCGTGAACGCCGCCTGTGAGCCGCACGTCCAGGATCTCTGCCGCTTCCTCGTCTCGGTCGGCGCCCGCATCGACGGGATCGGCTCGAACGTGCTCGTCGTTCACGGCGTCGATCGCCTGCACGGCGGCGAATGGCGTATCTGCCCCGATCACATCGAGGTAGCGAGCTTCGTCGGCCTCGGCGCCCTCACGGAAGGCGAGCTCGTGATCGAGGACGTCGTCCCCGAGCACATGGTCGGCGTCTGGCACGGATTCGAGCGCCTCGGGATGACGTGGCAAGCCGAGAACAGCTCAGTGCGAGTCCCCGGCGGGCAGGAGCTCGTGATCCAGGACGACCTGGGCGCGCAGATCCCGAAGATCGAGGACGGCCCCTGGCCGGCGTTCCCCGCCGACCTGACCTCGATCGCGCTCGCCGTTGCGACGCAGGCGCAGGGCACCGTCCTCATCTTCGAGAAGATGTTCGAGAATCGCCTCTTCTTCGTGGACAAGCTCGTCACGATGGGCGCCCGGATCATCCTCTGCGACCCGCACCGCGCGGTCGTCAACGGGCCGACCCGGCTCTACGGCGAGCGGATGGAGAGCCCGGACATCCGCGCGGGCATGGCGATGCTGATCGCCGCCCTCTGCGCCGAGGGGCCCTCGACGATCGGGAACATCGGCCAGATCGACCGTGGCTACGAGCGAATCGACGAGCGCCTGCGTGCGCTCGGCGCGAGCATCGAAAGGGTGGGGGCATGACATCCCATAAGCAAGCCGTGCGAACCGAGAGCGCCCCGGCGCCCTTCCAGGGAGCGCCCTACTCGCAGGCGATCGTCGCCGGCGAGATGGTCTTCGTCTCCGGCCAGCTCGGCATCGACCCGGCGCAGGGACACGTGGTCGAGGGCGGCATCGTCGAGCAGACCGAGCAGGTGATGAAGAACCTCTCGGCGATCCTGGCGGAAGCCGGCTGCGGTCTCGACGACGTGGTGATGACCTCGATCTACCTGATCGACCTGCAGGACTTCCAGGCGATGAACGAGGTCTACGCGCGCCACCTCACGGAGCCGTACCCCGCCCGCGCGACCGTGCAGATCGCGGCGCTCCCCTCGGGAGCGCGGATCGAGATCGCGGTCGTCGCGCGCCGCCCCACGTAGCCGCATCGCCAGCGGGCGGTTACCGACCCGCGGTTTACCCTTCAGGCGTGGACGTCATCGTTTCCCACGCGAACACGGACTTCGACGCGCTCGGCGCCATGCTCGCCGCCAGGCGGCTCTATCCCGGCGCGGCGATCGCGCTCTCCGGCTCCCTGAACCGGAACGTCAGGGAGTTCTACCGCCTGCACGCGGACGAGCTCGAGCTGCTCGAGGCGAACAGGGTCGAGCAGGAGTCGATTCGACGGCTGATCGTCGTCGAGACCGTGCATCCCGAGCGCCTGGGCGAGTTCGAGCGCGTCGCCCGCGATCCGGCGGTCGAGGTCGTCGTCTTCGACCACCACGCCGGCGAGCCGCCGGAGTGGGTGAAGCGCGAGAACCTCGTCCTCTCGGAGGACGGGGCCTTGACGACGACGATGGTGGGGATACTGGCCGAGCGGGAGCTCGCCGTCACGCCCCTCGAGGCGACGGTCTTCGCGCTCGGCATCCACGAGGACACAGGCTCGCTCGCCTATCCCGGCGTCAGCGTCCGCGACGCGGAGGCGCTCGCCTGGTGCCTGCGCCACGGCGCCCGGCAGGAGGTCGTCGCCCAGTATCTCCGCTCCCCGCTCTCGGAGGAGGAGCGGGCGCTCCTCGACGCTCTCATCTCGGCGCTCGAGCCGCACTCGGTTGCGGGCCTCGAGGTGCTCGTGGCCTCCGTCGCGTGGCCGGCCTACGTCGACGGGGTCTCCAACCTCGCCCACAAGATCGTCGATCTCACCGACGCGCTGGCCCTCGTCTGCCTCGTCGAGATGGACGGCCGCGTCTTCTGCGTCGTCCGCACGCGGCTCCCCGAGCTGGACGCCGCCTCGATCGCCGCCGCGCTGGGCGGCGGGGGACACCAGCAGGCCGCCTCGGCAGTGCACCGGGGCCCGCTCGCCGAGGCGCGCGAGCTCGTACTCGCCGCCCTCCCCGGGGCCACTCGCCCGCTGCGGACTGCGGCGGAGATCATGTCGAGACCCGCACGCTTCGTGGGGCCCGACGACTCCGTCTCGGAGGCGATGGTGCTGTGCCAGCGCCACCGCCAGAGCGGGATCCTCGTCGGCGACCCGCAGCGCCTGGCCGGCCACGTCACGCGCGAGAACCTCGACCAGGCGATCGCGCACGGGCTCTCCCATGCGCCGGTGAAGAGCGTGATGAGCACCGAGGTAGCCACCTGCGCAGAGGACACGCCCTTGCCCGAGCTGACCCGGCTCCTGCGGGGCTCGGACGCCGGGCGGGTCGCCGTGCTGCGCGGGAACGAGGTCGTGGGAGTCGTCGCCCGGAGCGATCTGCTCCAGGCACTCGGCGAGCCGCCCGCCGCCGAGGAGCCGGCGCCCGCGGAGCCGGGCCTGCGCGACCGCCTGCTCGCGCTTCCCGGCATGGAGCCCGTGTTCGAGGCCGTTCAGGCCGTGGGGGAGGGCTTCGACGGCGTCTACCTCGTCGGCGGCGCCGTCCGCGACCTGCTGATGGACGAGCCCAGCTTCGACGTCGACATCGCCGTCGAGGGAGACGGCATCGCCTTCGGACGCTCGCTCGCGACGACACTCGGCGGCCGCGTGGTTCCGCACGACAAGTTCGGCACGGCCGTCGTCGTGCACGAAGGTGGGCGCGTCGACGTCGCGACCGCGCGCACGGAGTTCTACGACTATCCGGGCGCGCTCCCCGCCGTGGAGCAGGCCTCGATTCGTGAGGATCTCTACCGGCGCGACTTCACCATCAACGCGATGGCCGTCTCGCTGAAGGGCGAGGACTTCGGCAGGCTCGTGGACTTCTTCGGCGGCCTTCGCGACCTGGAGGACGGCGTCATCCGGGTGCTTCACAACCTCTCCTTCATCGACGACCCCACCCGGCTCTTTCGCGCGCTCCGCTACGAGAACCGCTACGGCTTCCGCATGGAGGCGCACACGCAGGGCCTGGCGCGGGCCTGCGTGGAGATGGAGCTGGTTGGCGAGCTCTCGTC
>JBOHAB010000015.1:0-21803 GCA_050697655.1 Gaiellaceae bacterium | reverse complement strand
CTCGTCGGGAATCGCCACGTCGAGAACCTCGCGCAGCAGGAAGGCCGGGATCACGCCGAGCCCGGCCGAGACGAAGATCAGCCCGCTGACGACGAGCAGCCTCCGCCTGTAGGGGCGGAAGATGCGGACGATCCGGCGGAAGTTCGCCTTGCGAACCTCGGGATCGGCGGGCCGTTCCGGAGCCTCGCCCGGCGAGAACCCCTCCCAGCGGCGGCGTCTTGCCATCCCGGAAGCTTGCCTGCCCGGAGGGCGACTAGAGCGTCGCGCGACCTACCACTTCGAGCGGCGGCCGCGGCGGCTCGTGTAGACGAGCTTTGCGCGCGCGGCCTTCATGCCCGAGCTCTCGAACTGCTCGCGATGGCCGAGGCGGCCGGCGACTCGGCTTGTCTCCGCCTGCTGCTCGGGGAGCACGAACGTGACCGCGATGCCGCTTCGACCGGCCCGGCCGGTGCGGCCCGTCCGGTGGAGGTAGCCCTTGTCCTCGTCCGGTGGGTCGAAGTTGATCACGTGCTCGACGTCGTCGATGTCGAGGCCGCGGGCGGCGACGTCGGTGGCGACGAGCACGGGGACCTTCCCGCTCTCGAAGCGGTCGAGCGCGCACCGGCGTGCCGGCTGGGACATGTCCCCGTGGAGGGCCTCCGCCTTGACGTCGTGGCGGCGGAGGCGCCGGACGAGCCGGTCGGCGCCGCGCTTCGTGCGGACGAAGACGAGCGTGAGGCCCGTGTTCTTGCGAAGGAGCTCGGCGAGCGTCTCCACCTTCGTGCTCTGGTCGACCGAGAGGAAGCGGTGCTCGATCTCGCCTACCGCCCGGTCGGCGGGCAGCTCGGCCGAGAAGCGCGAGGGGCTGGAGGTATAGGCGCGCGCGAGCACGCCGACCTCACCGTCGAGCGTAGCCGAGAAGAACATCGTCTGCCGGTTCCTGGGCAGGCGGCGGACGATCCGGTCGACCTGGGGCTTGAAGCCCATGTCGAGCATGCGGTCGGCCTCGTCGAGGACGAGGATCCGGATCCGGTCGAGGGCGAGCAGCCTCCGCTGCGCAAGATCCTCGAGGCGGCCCGGCGTCGCGACGACGACGTGCGCCTCGCGCGCCTGGGCGGCCTGGCTCTTGATGGGAACGCCGCCGTAGACGGCCGCGATCCGCAGCCCCTTCGGCTTCGCCACCGAGCGAAGCTCGTCCGTCACCTGCTGGGCGAGCTCACGTGTGGGGACGAGCACGAGCGTGCTCGGCCTACCGTCGCGCGGCGTCACCCGCTCGACGATCGGCAGCGCGAACGCGAGCGTCTTGCCCGACCCCGTCGGCGACTTCGCGAGCACGTCGAGGCCGGCCAGCGCGTCCGGGAGGACGAGCGACTGGATGCTGAAGGGCTCGTGGATCGACCGGGCCGCGAGCGCATCGGCAACGGGCGCCGACACGCCAAGGCCGCGGAAAGACTGCTGAGACATGTTGTTCTAACTCCTTCGTTCGTTCGAGACTCGCCTGGCCCGAACGCCCGAAGGAGGAACGAGAAGCTCATCTCACGGCCGGCGGAATGCCGACCTGGTAGAGAGAACGGTAGCAACCGGCGACGACCTCCCGGCGGTACAGTCGGCGGCTCAACCACGAAAAGGGGGGCGAATGGCCACCGATCGCCACGCCGAGGTGACCTGGAACGGCAGCCTGCTGGACGGGAGCGGAAGCATCGACAGCGTCGGGAGCGGCGCCTTCGCCCCGCTCGACGTCACCTGGGCATCCCGCACCGAGGAGCCCGCTGGGCGCACCAGCCCGGAGGAGCTGATCGCGGCCGCGCACGCCGCCTGCTTCTCGATGGCCCTCTCCCATGCCCTCGCAGAGGCGGGCTCGCCGCCGGAGGAGCTGAAGACCGGGGCGACCGTCACCTTCCAGCCCGGCGAGGGGATCACGAAGATCGCCCTCACGGTGCGCGGCAAGGTCCCCGGCCTCGACGAGGATGGGTTCCGCGAGGCCACCGAGGGCGCCAAGACCGGGTGCCCGGTCTCGCAAGCGCTCGCCGGGGTGCCCGAGATCACGCTGGACGCGGCGCTCGCCTAAGCGTCACGCCGACGGACGAGCCAGAACGCAGCGACGAGCGAGGCGAGGGCGTAGGCGAAGAGAACGCCGAGGCCCGCCCACGGACCGAGCGGCACGTTGTCCGCGCGGTCGACCGCAGCTGGACTGCAAGCCGGGCGGCGGTGTTCGCACCGGCGGTCACCCGCCGCCTGAAGCCTCTCGAACGACGAGGTGCCGAGCGCCTCGTCGTCAGCAAGGAGACCGTGAAGACGCACGTCAGCCGCGTGCTCGGCAAGCTTCGCCTGCGCGACCGGAGCCAAGCGGTGATCGTGGCGCACGAGTCCGGGATGGTCGTGCCGCGGTACGATCGCCCGGATGTGGGGTAGCCCGCTTCTCTACGAGCGCCTGACCTGGCCGGAGGTGCGCCGCGCGGCCTCCGAGGAGCGCGTCTGCCTGATCCCCGTGGCGACGCTCGAGGACCACGGGCCGCACCTGCCGATCGACACGGACGTCCGCATCACCTGGGAGATCTGCCGGCGGACGGCCGAGGCCGCGCCGGACGAGATCGTGCTCCTGCCCATCATCAGCCACGGCTACTCCCCGCACCACATGGACTTTCCGGGACCGATCACGATCGGCTGGGACACGTTCACGCGCTACTGCAAAGACGTCGGCAGCTCGCTCGCGCGCCACGGCTTCCGGCGCATTCTTTTCCTCAACGGACACGGATCCAACCAGCCGTTCGTGGACGCCGCCGCGCGCCTCGTCTGCGTCGACCATCCCGAAGTCCTCGCCGGCTCCGCCTTCTACCTCTCCGGCAAGAGCGCGCTCAAGCGCATCGAGGAGATTCGGGACTCGGACGCGGGCGGGATGGCGCACGCCTGCGAGCTCGAGACCTCCATCTACCTCGCGGTCGACCCGGAGGCCGTGGACATGGAGAAGGCGCTCGACGAGCGCGGCTTCCCCGCCGGCGAGTACTCCTACATGGAGTGGTCCGACGGGCCGATGCGCGTAATGCCCTGGTGGTCGGCCTTCTCGGTCACCGGGATCCAGGGCGACGCCTCCAAGGGCACCGCCGAGAAGGGCGAAGCGTTCCTGGCCGCCGCCGTCGAGGAGTGTCTCGGCTTCGTCCGCGACCTGCTCGCGAAGCCGCTCCCGCAACGACGCGAGCCGCAGGAAACGCTGTGACACCGCCGCCCATTCCGGTGATTCGGGCCGCCGGCAGCCACCGCGAAGTCGGCCGGCAGATCGGGTCCGCGACGGCCGAGATCGTGCGCCGCTACACATCGGAGCCCTTCGACGCCGATCTCGTGGACCGCTACCGCGCGGTGACGGTCGACCACCTCCCGTGGATCGTCGAGGAGCTGGACGGCGTCGCCGAGGCCGCCGGCGTCGACCCGCTCGCCGTCTTCGCCGCCTCGATCGAGGAGCTCGCCCCGGTCGAGGCCCCCACCGGCTGCAGCGATCTCGTCGTCTCCAGAGAGCTGAACGCGAACGGACATCTCCTCGTCGCCCACAACAACGATCTCTACGCCGAGGTCGAGCAGGACGTCGTGGCCGTCGAGAGGCGTATTCCCGGCGAGCATGTCGTCTTCACGCTCGGGCTCGGCGCGTGGCTCAGCGTCGGCTGGAACGACGCCGGCCTGTCCGTCACGGGCAACGAGGTCTCGCCGAACGACGAGCGCGTCGGCATCCCGCGCCTCCTCCAGGTGCGCGACGTCCTCACGCGCAGGACGCTCCCCGACGCGATCGACGCGAGCCTGCATCCCGCCCGCGCCTCGGCATACAACTGGGTGCTCGCGCACCGGGACGGCACGGCCGCCAACGTCGAGGCCTCGGCGACGAGCGCCGGCACGGACGAGCCCGACGGCGGCGTTCTCGTCCACACGAACCACTACGCACGCGACGACATGCGACAGTTCGAGCGGGAAGGCGACTACGAGAGCTCCTGCGCGCGACTCGATCGCGCCCGCGAGCTGACGGCCGGGGGCGGCTTCACCGGGGAGCGACTCCGCGAAGTCCTCTCGGACCACGAGAACGGCGAGAACGCGATCTGCCGCCACGCCGAGGAGCCGAAGGCAGTCAAGACCGTCTTCTGGTGCGTCGCCGACGTCACCGCCGGAGAGATCACCTACGGGCGCGGCAACCCGTGCGACTCCGAGGCCCAGGTCTACAGCTTTTGAACGCAGCCGACCTCTTCGGGAACCCGCTCCCCGAAGGCGGCACGATCGGCGTCGCAGCGCCGGCCAGCCCCTACGAGAGCCGGTCAGACGTCCTCCGGAGCGTCGAGTGGTGGGAGTCGCAGGGCTACCGCGTGAAGCTCGCCGAGCACGTCCTCGCCCGCGACGACTTCGTCGCCGGAGACGCCACCGACCGCGCCGCCGACCTCCAGGCCCTCTTCGCCGACCCAGAGGTCGACGTCGTCCAGTGCCTGCAGGGCGGCTACGGCTCCGCGCAGGTGATCCCGTACCTCGACTTCGACGCGATCGCCGCCAGCCCGAAACCGTTCGTCGGCTTCTCGGACATCACGGCTCTCCACGTCGCCATCCGCCAGCGGACGGGGCTGGCGACGTTCTACGCGAACGGGCTCCTGGGCGTGGGCGACCCCGAGACGACCGCGTTCTCGAAGGAGCGCCTCCTGGCCGTCCTGCGCGGAGGCGGCGCCGGCGAGGTCCCCAAGAGCCCGGACGACCCGTTCGTCCGCGTCATCCGCAGCGGCAGAGCCACGGCGCCGGTCGCGGGCGGCTGCCTCTCGCTGCTCGTGCAGACGATGGGAACGCCGTGGGAGATCGACCTCGACGGCGCGATCCTCTTCTTCGAGGACTACCACCTCCCGCCCTACGAGCTGGACGGGATCCTCACTCAGCTCGCGCAGGCCGGCAAACTCGCCGGAGTACGCGGAGTCGTAGTAGGGGACATGGAGAAATGCGACTGGGGAGACCACCCGGCGGGCTGGCCGAGGACACGCTCGCTCGAAGACGTGCTCGAGGTTCACCTAGAACCGCTGGGGGTCCCCGTGCTATACAAGCTTCCCTTGGGACACGGGAAACATCTCGCGGCCATCCCGCTCGGCGTCACGGCGACGCTCGATGCAGACGCGAGGACGCTTACGATCGAGCAATCCGGCCTGGTTACAGGGGGAGAGGGAGATTGAGATGACGAAGAGGGTCTGGTGGTTGACGGCGGTCCTGACCTTGCTCCTCGCGTTCGCCGTCGCAGGCTGCGGCGGAGGCGACGACGGCGGCGAGGCGGCGCAGGGAACAGGTGAGAGCGAGACCGGAGGCGAGGCCCAGATCAAGCCCGGCGGCATCCTCCGCCAGGGGACGACCGACGGCTTCGACTCGATCAACCCGTTCGCCGCCTTCAGCGCGCAGTCGTATGCAACCTTCCTCGACATCTACCCCGTCCTGGTCCAGTACGACGAGAACTTCGAGTGGGAGGGCGACTGGGCGGAGAGCTGGGAGACCTCGCCCGACGGGCTCACCTGGACGTTCAAGCTCAAGCCGGGCGGCGAGTGGTCGGACGGCACGCCGCTGACGGCCGAGGACGCCGTCTGGACCGGCGAGACGGTCCTCAAGTACGCGAAGGGCCCCACCGCCAACCTCGCTCCCTTCCTCTCCCACGTGGAGAGCCTCGAGGCGCCCGACCCGAACACGCTCGTGATCACGTACAAGCGAGCGGTCGGCAACGTCCTCCCGCAGCTTCAGCAGTTCTTCATCCTGCCCAAGCACTTCTGGGAGAAGTTCGCTGTCGGCGACGGCAAGGAGCTGAAGCAGTACCTCCCTGAGAAAGATCTCCCGCTCGTCTCCGGCGGCCAGTTCGTGCTCACCAAGTACGACAAGAAGGGAACGACGATCCTCGAGCGGAACCCAGGCTTCTACGGAACGCCGAGCAACCCGGACGCGATCGGGATCCAGTGGTTCGCCAACTCGGACGCGATGCTGACCGCGTTCACTTCGGGCGAGCTCGACTCGATCAGCGTGCCGCTCACGGCCGTCAGCGCTATCGAAGGCAACCCCGACTTCGAGATCATCGAAGCCGACGGGTTCCAGATCAACAACTTCATCTTCAACTCGAACCCGGACAAGCCGAATAATCGCGAGCTCCTCGATCCCAAGGTCAAGGAGGCGTTCTCCCATGCGATGAACCGCGAGGAGATGATCGAGGTCGTGTACGGCGGCCACGCCGACCCGGTCGCGAGCATCGTCATCCCCGCAGCGGGCGAGTGGATGAACCCGAACCTCGAGCCGGAGGCGTACGACATCGATCTCGCCAACCAGATCCTCGACGACCTGGGTTACGAGCGCGGGTCGGACGGGATCCGGATGGCCGACGGCCACAGGATGTCCTACGAGATCATCACCCCGGACAGCCTCGACGGCATCAACCGGGCCTTCGAGATCGTCAAGACCGGCCTCGCCGAGATCGGCGTCGAGGTGACCCAAAACTCGCTCGACTCGACGACCGCCTTCGAGGAGATCGGGGCGCCGGACTGGAAGTACGAGAACTTCGACCTGTCGATGTGGGACTGGGTCGGCTACCTCGATCCGGACTTCGTCCTCTCCGTCCTCACCTGCGACCAGTGGGGCGGCTGGAGCGACACCGGCTACTGCAACCCCGAGTACGACAAGCTCTACGAGGAGCAGGGCGGGACGGCCGACCAGGAAGCCCGCAAGGAGATCGTCTGGGAAATGCAGGACATCCTGTATCGCGACAAGCCGTACATTCAGCTCGTCGTTCTCGACACGATCACGGCCCACTCGAAGAGATGGGCAGGCTTCCTGCCGGGCTCGCTCGACGCATACACGAAGGCATACAACGGAGCCCCCTACCAGGTGGAGTGACGGTCAGGTAGAGACGTCGGGAGCGTGACGCCGTGAGGGGCGCCGATTACTTCCTGAAGCGGACGCTGTTCGCGCTCGTCACGGTGTTCGTCGCGATCACGCTCAACTTCATCATCTTCCGCGCCGCTCCGGGCGATGCCGTTACCGGCCTCCGCTGCCAGTTCTGCACGGTCGAGTTCAAGGAGCAGCTCCGGGCCGAGCTCGGCCTCGACAAGTCCAAGTGGGAGCAGTATTGGCTCTACCTGCAGGACCTCGCCCAGGGGGACATGGGAAGGTCGTTCGTGACGCGGGAGCCGGTCACCGACGAGCTGATCGACCCGCTCCTCAACACCCTGCCCATGATCGCGCTCGGAACCGTCTTCGCGATCGTCTTCGGGATCATCACGGGGGTGATCGCGGCCTGGCGCCGCGGGACGTTCCTCGACTGGGGGAACCTCAGCTTCTCGCTGCTCTTCTACTCCCTGCCGACGCAGTGGCTGGGGTTGATGCTGCTCATCTTCTTCGCGGGCACCCTGCCGGTGTCGGGCATCTCCGATCCCTTCCTCGAGTTCACCGATCCCTCGTGGTGGGAGGTCTTCGTCGACCGCCTGAAACACATGATCCTGCCGGCCGCCACGATCGGGATCGTGCTCTACGGCGAGTACGCATTGATCGTCCGCTCCTCGCTGATGGAGGCGCTCAGCGAGGACTACGTCCTCACCGCCCGCGCCAAGGGGCTCCGTAACTGGGCGATCGTCTGGAAGCACGCCTTCCGCGCCTCGCTCCTCCCCATCGCCACCCTGGTCGCTCTCTCGCTCGGCTACCTGGTGGCGGGCGCGATTCTCGTCGAGGCGGTCTTCTCGTACCCGGGCATCGGCCTCGTCACGTATGACGCCGTCTTCGAGCGCGACTATCCCGTCCTCCAAGGCGCGTTTCTGATCCTCACCCTCTCCGTGGTCGTCGCCAACTACGCGGCTGACCTCCTCTACTTCAAGCTCGACCCGAGGATCGCGGAATGAGCACGGTCGCCTCCGGTCCAGGCGCTGCCGGCGCGCCGACCGACCCCAGCGACGTCACGGGTAGCCGCCGTCGCCGCGGAGGGTTGGTGTGGTCGATTTTCCGCAGCCGGCCGCAGGCTGCCATCGGGGGCACCGTGCTTCTCCTCACGATCCTCGTCGCGATCTTCGCCCCTTGGCTCGCTCCGTACGGGCCCCGCGAGAAGGTCGGCCCGCCCTTCGCTCCGCCTTCGAGCGAGTTCCCTTTGGGTCTCGACGACGGCGGCATCGACATGCTCTCCCTGATCATCTACGGCTCGCGCGTGTCGCTGATCGTCGGGTTCGCCGCCGCCGCGGTTGCCATGCTGATCGGGGGAGCGGTCGGAATCCTGGCCGGTTACTTCGGCGGCAAGACAGACGTCGCGCTCATGCGCGTGACCGACTACTTCCTCGTCATCCCGGACGTCCCGCTGATGATCGTGATCGCGGCCATCTGGGGCAGGAGCCTCACGAACATCATCCTCATCATCGGGATCATCTACTGGACGGGCACGGCCCGGATCATCCGGGCGCAGGTGAAGAGCGTCCGCGAGCGGGTCTACGTGCGCCGCGCGCAGGCCGTGGGCGCAAGCGACTCGCGGATCATCTTGCGCCACGTGCTCCCACAGGTCGCGCCGCTCCTCGTCGCCAACACGGTGCTGACGGTGGCCATCGCCATCTTCGCCGAGACGGCTCTGGCCTTTCTCGGCCTCGGCGACCCGAGCCTCATCTCCTGGGGCCGCCTGATCGAGAACGCCTTCGTCTCGAACGCGATCAGCGTCGATGCCTGGTGGGCGATCGCGCCTCCCGGAATCGCGGTCGCGGTGGTCATCCTCGCCTGCACGCTTCTGGGGACGGCGATCGAGGACGCGCTCAACCCGCGCCTGCGCGTCGGCCACCTCTCGGTGCGCCGCTTCAGGCTCAGGCCGATGCCTTCGAAGGACACAGTGTGAGCGAGCCGGTTCTCGCGGTCGAGGGCCTCCACGTCTGGTTCGAGCTCGAGCACGGCGGCGAGCTGCACGCCGTGCAGGGCGTCGACTTCAGCCTGCAGCCCGGGGAGCGGTTCGGGCTCGTCGGCGAGTCGGGGTGCGGCAAGACGACGACGATCCTCGCCCTCATGGGCCTGCTGCCGTCGAGTGCGAGCGTCGCCGGCCGCGTCCTCCTGGACGGCGAGGACCTTCTCGCCCGCGGTGAGGAGAGCGTGAGCCCGCACCGCTGGACAGACGTGGCGATGGTCTTCCAGGGAGCGATGAACGCCTTCAACCCGGTGAAGCGGATCGGCGACCAGATCGCCGAGCCGATGAAGCTGCACGGAGTCGACGACGGCAAGACGGCGCGCAAGCAGGTGGGCGACCTGCTCGAGCGGGTGGGGATCCCAGCTGCGCGCGCTTCGAGCTTCCCGCACGAGTTCTCGGGAGGGATGCGCCAGCGTGCGGCGATCGCAATGGCGCTCGCGTGCAAGCCGAAGGTGCTGCTCGCGGACGAGCCGACGACGGCGCTCGACGTGATGGTGCAGGCGCAGATCCTCCAGCTCCTCGTCGGGCTAGCCGACGACTTCGGCCTCACGCTCGTGCTCGTCACGCACGACCTGCCGATCGTCGCCCAGGTCTGTCCGCGCGCCGCCGTCATGTACGCCGGCGAGATCGTCGAGATCGGCATGACCGACACGCTCTACCACGATCCCCGCCACCCGTACGCGCGCCTCCTCTTTGCAGCCACTCCGGATCTCTCTGGGGAGACAGAGGTCGTCTCCATTCCGGGCACGCCTCCGCGCCTCGACCGCGAGATCCCGGGCTGCCCGTTCGCTCCTCGCTGCGACAGCACCTTCGCGCCCTGCCCGACCGTGAAGCCGCGCCTCCTGACCACGGGCCCGGGCCACGAGGCGGCCTGCCACCTGAACGACCCGGCGCTCAAGGCGGCGTCGTGAGCGTGAGCGCTGCTGCACCCCCTGTGCTCGAGGTCGAGAACCTCGTCACGCACTTCCCCATCCCGCGGGGAGTCGTCGGCGCGATGACCGGCAAGCCGAAGCGCGTCGTGCGCGCCGTCGACGGCGTCTCCTTCGCCCTCAGGGAGGGGGAGATGCTCGCCCTCGTCGGCGAGTCGGGCAGCGGCAAGACGACGACCGCGCAGACGATCCTCCGCCTCGTGAAGCCCGAGGCCGGTACCGTTCGCTTCCAGGGGGAAGACATCTCGTCGGTGTCCGGCCGCGGCCTGCGCGCCCTGCGCCACCGCGTGCAGCTGATCTTCCAGGATCCGTACGAGTCGCTCGATCCTCGCTTCCGGGTGCGCGCGACAATCGAGGAGCCGCTGCTCGTCCACGGCGAAGGGAACGGGCGCGCCGGGCGCGACGAGCGGGTGCGCGACGCGCTCACGCGGGCGGGCCTGACCCCGCCGGAGCTCTACCTCGACCGCTACCCGCACGAGCTCTCGGGCGGTCAGCGCCAGCGCGTGGCGATCGCCGCCAGCCTCGTGCTCAATCCCAAGCTGCTCGTGGCCGACGAGCCGGTCTCCATGCTGGACGTGTCAGTCCGCGCCGGGATTCTCTCGCTCCTCGACGACCTCCGCCGCGGCGGGCTCGCCATTCTCATGATCACGCACGACCTCTCCACCGTTGCGCACTTCGCCGACCGGATCGCCGTCATGTACCTCGGGCGGATCGTCGAGGAGGGCCCCGCCCGGGAGGTAATCGCCGATCCGAGGCACCCATATACGAAGGCGTTGGTCTCGGTCGTCCCCCGCCGCGACCCGCGCGCGGCGGCCGAGGCGCAGATCCTCCGCGGGGAGACTCCGAACCCCATCGCGATTCCTCCCGGCTGCCGCTTCCACCCGCGCTGCCCGATCGCGATCCCGGAGTGCAGGACGGTCGACCCCGAGCTGCGCGCGCCCGCCGGGGCGCCGGCGGGCCACCTGGCGGCCTGCATCAGGGCCTGAGACACGGCTTGGAGCTCGTTCTCACCGGGGGGAGCGTCTTCTGTGCCGACGCGGCGCTGACCGTCGCCGAGGCGGTCGCCGTCCGCGACGGGAGAATCGCCTGGATCGGCCCCGCGGCCGAGGCCGCGGCCCACGTCGGCAAAGAGACGCGGGTGCTCGCCTTGGAAGGCCGCACGGTTCTCCCGGGCTTCCAGGACGCGCACTGCCATCCGGCGGAGGGCGGCGTCGAATCGCGGCACTGCACGCTCTACGACGCCGACTCGCCCGAGGCCTGCCTGGAGACGATCGCCCGCTACGCGGCCGAGCATCCCGAGCTCGAGTGGGTCTCGGGCGCGGGCTGGTCGATCGACTCCTTCGAAAACGGAACTCCCTGCCGCGCGGACCTCGACACGATTCTCCCCGACCGGCCTGCGTTCTTCTACAACCGCGACGGCCACGGAGCATGGGTCAACAGCCGCGCGCTCGAGCTCGCGAGGATCACGCAAGAGACGCCGGACCCGTCCGGCGGGCGGATCGAGCGCGACGCTCGAGGCGAGCCGCAAGGGACGCTGCACGAGCACGCGGCGGCGCTCGTCGAGGACCTGCTCCCGCCGACAACCGCCGCGGAGTGGGAGGCCGGCGTCCTCTCCGCGCAGGCCGCGTTCCACGCGCTCGGCATCACCGCCTGGCAGGACGCGAGGATCGACGACCCGCTCCACCTGGCCGCGTATCGTGCGGTGGCCGAGCGCGGGCAACTGACCATGCGGGTGGAAGGAAACCTCCTCTGGGAGAGAGGCGGCGGCCAGGAGCAGCTCGACGAGCTGGTAGCGCGGCGGGAGGAAGGATCGCTCGGGCGCCTGCGGATCCGCGGGGCGAAGATCTTCGTCGACGGCGTCCTGGAGAACTTCACGGGCGCGCTGCTCGAGCCGTACGTCGGCACGGACAACTACGGCATCTCCATGTTCGAGCGCGAGGAGCTCGAGCGCGCCGTCGTCCTGCTCGACTCTCACGGCTTCCAGGTGCACATGCACGCGATCGGCGACCGCGCGGTGCGCGACGCGCTCGACGCGATCGAGGCAGCCGCACGCGCGAACGGCCGCCGTGACGCGCGCCACCATCTCGCCCACCTCCAGCTCGTCCACCCCGACGACTTGCCCCGCTTCGCCGAGCTCGGCGTCGTCGCCAACGTCTCGCCTCTGTGGGCCTGCCACAGCGGCTACGTCGACGAGCTGACTGAGCCCTTCATCGGCCCGGAGCGCTCCGCGCGCATGTATCCGTTCGGGAGCCTGCAGCGCGCCGGCGCGCGCCTGGCGTTCGGGAGCGACTGGACCGTCTCCACGGCCGACCCGCTTCCCCAGCTCGAGGTGGCCGTGACCCGGATCGCGCCTGAGACGCGCGGCCTCGAGCCGCTGCTCCCGGAGGAGGCGCTCGACCTGCCCACCGCCCTCCAAACGTTCACGACCGGCTCCGCGCACGTGAACTTCCTCGACGGCGAGACGGGCACGATCGAGGCCGGGAAGCTCGCCGACCTCGTCGTCCTCGACCGCGACGTCCTGGATCAGGGGTCGGTCCCGATTGGCGACGCCCGCGTCCTCCTCACCCTCGTCGAGGGCGAAGCGGTCTACGCCGATCCCGGGCTCGGCTGGTAACCATCAGCGGCCGCGTAGCTCGTCCTTGAGACCGAGGGCTTCCTGCTCGCTCAGGAGCCAGTCGGCGAAGAACGGCTCCACAATCCGGTAGACGCGGCTCTCGTCGCGGGCGACGACCTCCTTGGTGACGAGCGCGCCGATGGCGCGCTGGAGCGCCGGCTTCGGCGGGAGGTCGTGGCGCTCGGCGTAGTCCGCGGCGTAGAGCGAGCCCGTCGGCTCCTTGGCGAGCGCGAGCACCACCAGCCGCTGGGCGCGCGGCGCGTCGTCCCAGAGCTTGGCGAAGTGGTTGTGCTCGGAGCGGAGCACCTGCGCCAGTGCCGCCTCGACGTCCCCCAGCCGCGCGAAGTGGCCTGTCGGCACGAGCTCCCAGACGAAGTAGGCGAGCTCCTGCGTCCCGTACGGGTGGCCGCCGGTGGCCGCCAGGAGGCGTTCGAGCGCCCCGTCGTCGATGCCCTTCTCGGTCTCCTCGAAGCGCCGGCGCAGGAATCGGCCGAACTCGCGCGGCGCGATCGTCCCGATCTCCAGCCGTTTGGCGCTGCGCCAGAAGGGCTCGTTCTCGTCGTCGAAGATCCGCTCGAGGACGTGGCGCTTGCTCCCCAGGTAGACGTGGGCGACCTCCGGCTGCCCCTGGAAGACCGCGCGCATGAGATTCGGGTAGTGACTGTCGAGCGTGACGATCTCCTGGAACTCGTCGAAGACGAGCACCGCCCGCCGTTTGCGCTCCGCGGCAATCTGGCCCGGGAGCGCGAGAAGCGCCTCGATCGTGTCGTCGATCGCCGCCCGCTGCCGGACGCCGTGGAAGACGAAGCGGAGCGTCCCGTCGATCGGGTCGACCTCGATCGTCGGGGTGATCCGGAGCCCGCGGAAGAGGCGGGTCGCGCGCTCGATCGCCTGGCCGGCGGCGGTCTCGAGGTCGCTGTAGATCGTCTTCGCGAGCGCAGCCGCGAACCGTTCCTTCGTCGGCGTCCGCATCAGGTCGCAGTACCCGACAAGAACTCCCTTGCGAATCGCGCGCTGCGCGGCCCGCAAGACGAGCGAGGACTTGCCGTACCGCCGCGGCGCATACACGAGGACGTCCTGACCGTTCTGCATGTCGCGGACGAGCTCGCGCAGCTCGGGCTCGCGGTCAGTGAACGCCTTGTCGAGCGCGAGCGCGCCGAAGGTGAACGGGTTGGTATGCGTCACTGCCTTATGCAGTATTGCATACGATCCGTATGCACCTCCGCATGATGCAGATGAGCATACGCGGGCGCTTAGACCTCTACGAGGACGCGACCGTCTTCCACGCGGACCGGATAGACCGCGGCGCGAAGGGTGGGCTCGTCGAGGCACACGCCGGTCTCGAGGCTGAACTCCCAGCCGTGCCAGGGGCAGCGCAGGCTGCGTCGCCCCGTCGACTCGTAGACGCCGGGCCCTCCTCCGACCCGCTCGACCACGCGGCCGAGGCAGAGCGGTCCGCCGTGATGCGGGCAGCGGTTACGAACGCCGTGCAGCGCACCACCCGGCTCGGCGACCACGCCCACCTCCCGACCGTTCACGCGGGCGACAAGGCGTCCCGTGCGCTCGAGGTCGGCGGCCGCGCCGACGTCCACCCACTTAGCCAACGGCAGGCAGGCCCAGCCGCGCGCCGTAGAGCTCGGCGGCGTTGCCGTGCAGGACCTTCTCGCGCCAGGCCTCGGGCAGGCGCTTGAGCATGAAGGCCGGGTCGTCGAAGTCCCAGTGCGGGTAGTCGGAGGCGAAGCAGAGGTTGTCGGGAGCCCCCGCGGCCTCGAGCATCTCGAAGAGGGTCTCGTCACGGCCGTCCGTGTGCTCGAGCGGCTGCGTCGAGAAGCGAACGTGCTCGCGCGCGACCTCGCTGGGCTTGCGCTCGAGCCAGGGCACCTCGCTCCGAAGCGCGCGCCAGTTCGTGTCGAGCCGCCAGAGGATGCCCGGGAGCCACGCCAGGCCGCCCTCGATCAGGAGCAACCTCAGGCTCGGCAGCCGCTCGAACGTGCCGTGGCTCAGCAGCGAAACGAGGTGCGACATCGCCGAGCACGCCGAGCCGAGGGTGTGCCACTCGATGTAGAAGGTGACGGGCCCGGCGCCGCCCGGTGGCGCTGCGATGCCCATGCCTTCCCCGCCGGAGTGGATGGCAACAGGGAGCCCGCACTCGGCGGCCGCCTCGAAGATCGGCAGGTAGCGCGGCTCGCCGTACGGCCGGTCGGCGCCGCCGCAGAGGAGGACCTGGACGAAGCGCTCGTCCTCGCCGGCGCGCCGGATCTCGTCGGCGGCGGCCTGCGGATCCTGCGCCGGGCAGAGGATGGATGCCCGCAGCCGCGGTTCGGCGTCGAGCCAACGTTCCCGCAGCCACTCGTTGTACGCCCGCGCGAGCTCGGCGGCGCGGTAGGGGCTTGGCATCAGCGAGACGAGCACCGCGTCGTCGCCGTTCAAGACGCCGATGTCCGTCCCGCTCGGGTCGAGCAGCTCCCGCCTCACGGCTTCGACGTCGGAGGCCGGGGGCCGTCCGTTCTGCTCGATGTCCTGCCGAAACCACGACGTGGGGTGCGCCCACGAGTAGCCCGGGAGACCGAGCGACGGGCCCTGGGCCCTGAACCAGTCGCGCTGAGCCGGGTCGATTTGGGCGAGCAGCTCCTCGGGGTCTCCGACCTGCGGGTGGATGTCGCAGTCGATCACGGTTTCACCCTATCGCGGTACGGCCTAGGATCGACCATCGTGTCCGTCGAAGCCCTGCGAGCCTACGTCGAGGAACTGCTTGCCGTTCAGGGCTTCCCCGGCTTCGCGGTGGCAGTGACCAACCGCGAGCGGGTGGTCGTCTCGGAAACGTTCGGCCTGGCGAATCTCGACGCGGGGACGCCCGTGACGCGGGATACCTACTTTGAGCTGGGGTCGATCGGCAAGACGTTCACGGCCGTCGCCGTCCTCCAACTCCACGAGGAAGGACTCCTCGACTTGCAGGCGCCATTGACCCGGTATCTCCCCTGGTTCGAGGTGCGCTCGGAGCACGGACCGATCACGATCCACCACCTGCTCACGCACACGAGCGGGCTGATGGTCGGCGCCGACATGAGCTCGAGCTCGCGCTACGACGTGTGGGCGCTTAGGGAGACCGAGGTCGGCTTCCCACCCGGGAGCCGCTACCTCTACTCCAACGTCGGCTACCGCGCCCTCGGCTTCGTCGTCGAGGAAGTGACGGGGAAGCCGCACCCGGAGCTGCTCCGGGAGCGCGTCCTGGAGCCGCTCGGTCTCCGGGCCACCGACGCCGCACTCACCAACGAGGGCCGCCTGCGGCTCGCCGTCGCCTACGAGCGCCTCGACGACGACCGCCCCGCGCGGCGCGACGACCCGTGGGTGCCAGCGCCGTGGGCCGAGACGGCGACGGGAGACGGCGCGCAGGCCGCGGCGATCGAGGACCTGGCTGCCTTCCTCCGCGCACTGCTGAACGACGGAGACGGCGTCCTCACGCGCGCCTCGTTCGAGCTCATGACGACGCCGGTGGTCGAGGCGCGGGACGGCTGGTGGTACGGCTACGGGCTCGAGCTCCGCGGGCGGGAGATCCGGCACGGCGGCTCGATGCCCGGGTTCGGCGCGACGATGCTGGGGGATCTCGACTCGGGCCTGGGAGTCGCCGTGGCCGTCAACGCCACCGACGAGCGGGACCAGACTGAGGAGGTCGCCGCGGCGATCCTCAACCTGTATCGCGACGGTACCCAGCCGGCGGTCACGGATCCGCTGGCCGTCGAGGACGCGGCCGACTTCGCCGGTGTGTACGCGGGGGATGCCGGCCGGCTCACGGTCACCGCCGAGAACGACCGCCTCTTCCTTGACGGACGGCCGCTGGAGCCGCGCGGCAACGACCGCTTCTTCGCCGACCGTCGCGACCTCTCGATCTTCCTCCTCGGCTTCCGCCGTCAGGACGACCGTGTCGTGGAGGCGACGCACGGAGGCGACGTCTACAGACGGGAAGGAATGATCGGCGTGCCGGCCACGACCCCGCCGGTGGAGTGGAACGCCTACCCGGGCCACTACCGCGCCTACAACCCGTGGTACTCGAACTTCCGAGTCGTCCTACGCGCCGGCGAGCTGATGGTGATCTTTCCCTGGGGCCTGGAGTTCTCGCTCGAGCCCCTGGCGGACGGACGCTTCCGCGTGGCGGACGAGTCGTCGGCGGAGTGGCTGCGCTTCGATGCGATCGTCGACGGCGTCGCCCTGCACGCCGACTTCTCCGGTGAGGACTACTACCGGCTGCCTTGAGGCCAAGTCGCCTCCTGCACGCCCGGGGACAGGCCCCGGACGTGGCCCTAGACGCCATCGCGGAGGAAGCGATGTTCCCAGGTGCGGGTGAAGACGCTCGCGTCGCGCTCGTAGACCTCGAGCGTCGTCCTCACGTGGAAGGCCTCGCCGTCGGAGGTCATCGCGCTCGTCACCTCCGAGCGCATGCTCCAGTCGCCGCGGGCCATGCCGGAGGTCGCATGAAAGCGCACCTCGGCCGAGAGCGGGTCACGCTCGCGAATCGAATAGACCGTGTGGCTCGTGTCGGAGGACTTCAGGTCGATGTCCACGAAGCGCTGCGCCCCGCCGAGATCCCAGTCGAAGACCTGCTCGACGAGGCCGGTTGCGAGCTGGCGGCGGATCGAGCGGCCCTGCGGCGAACCGGCCACGGCCTGCACCGCGAGCCGCGGAGCGCACTCGGGCTCGCCGAAGTCCGGCAGCTGTGCATCCTCGGCCCTCGGCGGGCGCTCGGGCAGAGCCAGGCGACCCCCGAAGAGCGTCAGCGTCACCGGCTTCGGCGACGGCCAGGCCCACGGCCAGTAGGTCGGCGAGACCCCGAGGCGGAGCCGGTGGCCGGCCGGAAACGAGTACGCGATCACGTCGAGCGGCACCCACACCTCGTAGCGGCGGCCAGGCTCGAGGGCCGTGACGTGCTCGTGGCTTTCGCGATGCGTCAGGTTGAGGAGCCCGCGCGTGACGAGCGCCGACGTCCCGTCGGGGAAGACGTCGCAGAGTCGAACGGCGACGAGCGCGTTCGGCCGGTCGACCGCGAGCTCGAGCACGGCCTCGGGAAGGCCGAGGATCTCGAGCGGCGCATCGAGCGGCTCCGTGTCGAAGGTGAGCGAGAGCGCGTCGTCAAGCCGCTGGTCGCCGGCGAGATCGGCCGACTGCCCCTCGGCCGTCCAGGCGCCCGACTCGGTCCCGCAGGACTGCACGCCGAGCAGCGTCCGCGGCGCGGCGACGGGCAGCTCCCAGACCCGCGAACCGACGTTCGGCGACGGCCACGAGGGCTCGGCCACCCAGCGCCCGGGGCGCTCCGGGTAGCTCGGCCGGGGCTCGACCGAGTCCTGCATCCAGACGCGCAGCATCGGCTCCTCCATCACGCCGGTGTCCGCGCCTTTCAGCCAGTGGTCGAACCAGCGCACCGATTCCTGCAGGAAGCCGATCGACGGGCCCGGCGAGGCGTTCTCGGGGAAATCGTGCGCCCAGGGCCCGATCAGCCCCTTGCGCGGGCAGGAGAGCCCGGCGAGGAGCCTCGGGACGGCGTTCGTGTACCCGTCGGCGAAGCCACCGACCGCGTAGACGGGGCACTCGATCGCCACATAGTCCTCGCAGACGGAGCCGTGCTGCCAGTACTCGTCCCGCCGCTGGTGCCGGAGCCAGTGCTCGATCCAGGGCGTCAGGGTCTCCAGCCGCTCGAGCCATGCCTCCCGCCAGCCGTCGCCGTACAGGCGCGGGTCGGCCGGCCGCGCGTTCCAGGTGAGCATCGAGGAGGCCCAGTGGAGCAGGTCGAGGGCGAGGATGCAGCCGCCGCGGTAGTGGACGTCGTCTGCGTAGCGGTCGTCCGTCGAGCAGAGGGTCATGATCGCCCCCAACCCGGGCGGCCGCCGCGCGGCGATCTGGAGCGAGTTGAAGCCGCTCCAGGAGATCCCCCACATGCCCAGCTTCCCGTCGCACCACGGCTGCTCGCGAACCCAGGCCAGGACTTCGAGCGCGTCGTCCTGCTCCTGCCGCGTGTACTCGTCCGTGAGGACGCCGTCCGAGTCGCCAGTGCCGCGCATGTCCACCCGCACCGCCGCGTAGCCGTGGCCGGCGAGGTACGGCTGGCGCTGCGAGTCGCGGACGGCCGTCCCGTCGGTCTTTCGATAGGGCAGGTACTCGAGGATCGCCGGCACCGGGTCGTCCTCGGCGTCCTCGGGGAGCCAGATCCGTGCGGCCAGACGGGTGCCGTCGGAGAGCTGGAGCCAGGCGTTCTCGATCTCCCGAACTCGGCGCGGGAAGTCGGTCCGGACCCGAGGCACTACGTCGTGACTACCGACTCGAGCACTAGCCGCTCGCGCTTGTACGGGAGCGGGATCGCCGGGTTCTCGGAGTCGATCTCACGCGCGAGTCGGTGGCCGTCGAAGATCGCCTCCGCGATGATCCGCGGCGCGACGCAGTCGCCGATCCGGTAAACGGCCTCGATCCCCTCGTCCGCGAGCGTGTCCTTGCCGGCCTTGAGCTCGCGGTAGAGCTCGTCGTCGGAGAGGCGCTGCGTGACGAGGACGACCGCGTCCGCCTCGAGCTCGAGCGGCCCGCCGAACTCGTCCGTCGCGCTCACGTGCCCCGGCTCGAGTCCGGTCAGGAGCGTGCCGGTGCGGAAGCGAATGCCGAGCTCGTGCAGGTGCTGGCGGAGCAGCGGCCCCTCGAGAGTGTCGTCGCAGACCGGGGCGAGACGCTCGTGCGGAGTGACGATCTCGACCGAGAGCCCCTCGCCCGCAAGCTTCTCGGCCAGCCCCGCGGCCATGAAGTAGCCCTCGGCGTCGAAGACGAGCACGCGCTCGCCGGGCGGCGTCTTGCCTTCCAGCATGACCTGCTCCGGCGTGAGCACGTGGGGAAGCGCGGCGTCCGCGCCCGGGATCGGCTCGTGCGTGACGAAGTTGACGCCGTCGGCCGCCCAACGCGCGCCGGTGGCGACGACAACGAGCTCGGCGCCGTACTCCCGCACGTCCCGCGCGGTGAGGCGCGCCCCGGCGATCACCTCGACGTTGCCGAGCTTCTCCAGCTGGACAGTGCGCCAGTTCAAGATGCGGCCCCACTCCCCCAGCCCGGGCAGGCGGGGGATCCACCGCGCGATCCCGCCGATCTCGGGCTCCGCCTCGACCAGGTGGACCCGGCGGAAACCGCGCTTGCCGAGAACGATGGCGCATTCCATGCCCGCCGGGCCGGCGCCGACGACGAGGACGTCGCGGTCGCGGTTTTCGGCTGGCTCGAACCGCTCGGGATGCCAGCCCCGTCGGTACTCCTCGCCGGCCGTGGCGTTCTGCGTGCAGCCGATATGGTTGCCCTCCTCGGCCTTGAGCACGCAGATGTTGCAGCCGATGCACTCCCGGACCTCGCCGTAGCGGCCCTCCTCGACCTTCTTCGGCAGGAAGGGGTCGGAGATAGACGGCCGCGCGGCGCCGATCAGGTCCCAGGCGCCCGAGCGGATGATCTCGGCCATGCGGTCCGGGTTGGTGAGCCTGCCGACGCCGACGATCGGCTTCGCGGTCGCCTCCCGCACGCGACTGGTCCACTCGAGCTGGTAGCCCTCCTCGAAGAAGCGGGACGGGCCCGAGTCTTTCGACCACTCGATGATCGAGCCGACGTTCACGTCCCAGAGGTCGACGAGGTGGTCGGCCAGGCGGACGAAGCCGAGCCCCTCCTCCAGCTCGACGCCGGCGGGGCCGAGCGCCTCCACGCACAGGCGAACCGCGACAGCGCAGTCCTCGCCGACGGCCTCGCGGACGGCCTCGAGCGTCTCCAGCCAGAAGCGGGCGCGGTTTTCGAGCGAGCCACCGTAGGCGTCGGTGCGCTTGTTGTAGAACGGCGAGAGGAACTGCAGCGGCAGGTACGAGTGGCCGCCGTAGACGTAGACGATGTCGAGGCCGGCATCGCGGACGAGCTTCGCGGCCCGCACCCAGTCGTCCCGGACCCGCCGGATGTCGTCAGGCTCCATTGCCTTGGGGACGACCCACGAGTAGTAGTCGCTCGCAAGCTGCGAGGGGCCGATCGCCGGCCAGCGCGACTCGCGGGCCGTCCCGTGGACGCCGCCGTGCGTCAGCTCGACGCCCGCGAGGGAGCCGTGCTGGTGGGCCTCGGCGGCCATGAGCGCCAGGTTGCGAACGTCGTCGGAGTCCCAGACGCGTTGGGAGACCACCGGCCAGAAGTCGGAATCCGGGCTGACGAGCGCCTCTTCCGTGCAGACCGCGGCCCAGCCGCCCTCGGCCTTCATGCCGCGGAAGCGCGCCTGCGAGCCCGCCTTCTCGCTTCCGAAGCCCGTGCAGTGCGGTACCTGGTAGAAGCGATTCCGAAGCGTCTTCGGGCCGATTTGCACCGGCTCGAAGAGGACGTCGTGGCGGGGATCGCGCGGCACGGGCCCGGATAGGATCGCTGTTATGGCCCAGACGGTCAAAGCACGTACGGGCGGCCGCCTGGTGGCCGAGAGCCTCGAGGCGCTCGGCGCCGAGGTCGCCTTCGGCGTGCCGGGGATCCACGCACTGGCGATCTGGGACGGGCTGCGCGCGAGCTCGATCGACGTCGTCGGGCTCCGCACCGAGCTCTCCGCGGGCTTCGCCGCCGACGGATACGCGCGCACCAGCGGACGGCCGGCGCCCCTGCTCCTCTCCACCGGCCCGGGCGCCCTCATCTCGCTGGCGGCGCTGATGGAAGCCGCGAGCGCGCACGTCCCGGTGGTCGCGATCGCGAGCCAGATCCCGCGGGACCTGATCGGCGCCGGGCGCGGCTTCCTGCACGAGCTGCCCGACCAGAAGGCGTCCTTCGAGCCGGTCGTGAAGTGGGCAGCCCGCGCGGAGAGCGCCGAAGAGATCCCGGAGCTGCTCTCCGAAGCCTGGCGCCGGTCGCTGACACCGCCGAGCGGGCCCGTCTTCGTCGAGATCCCCGTCGACTTGCTGGCCGAAGACACCGACGCCTCCGTCGGGGAGCTCGACGCGACACCGGAGACGCTCCCGCTTCCGGCAAGCGACCTACTCGACGAGGCCGCCCGCATGCTCGCGGGGGCCGCAGCCCCACTCGTGTGGGCCGGTGGCGGCGTTCTCCACTCCGACGCCTGGGAGGAGGTGGGCGCGGTCGCCGAGCGGCTCGGCGCGCCGGTGGCGACGACGTACATGGGCAAGGGAGCGTTTCGGGACGACCATCCGCTCGCCGTCGGCTCGGCCTGCGACGAGGAGGCCTTTCAAGAGCTGGTCGGAAGCTCCGACGCCGTCCTGGCGGTCGGCACCGAGCTGGGCGCCGAGACGACCGGGCAGCACTCGCTCCGACTCGGCGGACAGCTCATCCATGTCGATGCCGACCCCGCGCGAATCGGGGCCAGCTACGACGCGCTCGGGCTCGTCGGCGACGCGAAGGCCGTGCT
>JBOHAB010000014.1:0-22649 GCA_050697655.1 Gaiellaceae bacterium | reverse complement strand
GGCGGATGTCGTAGCGCTCGGAGCCGAACCACGCCCCGATCCTGCCGAAGCCGGTGATCACCTCGTCGGCGCAGAGCAGGATCCCGTAGCGGTCGCAGAGGTCGCGGACGCCGGCCCAGTAGCCCTCCGGGGGCGTGTACGCGCCGCCGGCGTTCTGCACGGGCTCCATGATCACCATGGCCACGGTCTCCGCCCCGGCGTGCTCGATCATCGACTCGAGATCGTCGAGCAGGAAGGCGGTGAACTCGGCCTCGGTCTCCTCGGGAGGCCGGTGGTAGCGGTTCGTGTTGTGGACATGGAGCGTGTCGGGGACGAGCGGCTCGAACGGCGTCTTCAGGGCCGCGATGCCGTTGATGGAGAGAGCGCCCATCGTCGTCCCGTGGTAGGCGATGCGCCTCGCGATCGCCTTCCAGCGCCGCTCGCCACGGGCCGCGTGGTACTGCCGGGCGAGCTTCCAGGCCGACTCGACCGCCTCGGAGCCGCCCGAGCAGAAGAAGACGCGGTTCAGGTCGCCGGGCGCGAGCGACGCGATCTCGGCGGCCAGCTCGATCGCCCGCGGGTGGGCGTAGTTCCAGTTCGTGTAGAACGGGAGCTCGCGCAGCTGGGCTGCCGCGGCCTCCCCCACCTCCTCGCCGAAGCCGTAGCCGATGTTGACCGCGAAGAGCCCGGCCAGCGCATCGAGGTAGCGCTTGCCGCTCGAGTCCTCGAGGTAGCAGCCGTCGCCACGGACGATGATCGGCAGGTCCTCGTCCTGGAGGCTCGACATGCGGGTGAAGTGCAGCCACAGGTGGTCGCGAGCCGCCTGCTGCAGCTCGTCGGCGGAGAGAGTGGTCGCGGGAAAGCTCATACAGCTCCTTTCGGGCTACGGCGCCACTGGAAGAGAATGTTGGCAAGCATCAGCACGATGGCCACGCCGAAGATCATGGTGCCGATGACGTTGACTTCGGGCGGGACGCCGCGCTGCGCCTGGCTCCAGACGTAGAGCGGGAACGTTTCCGTCGTGCCTGAGTTGAAGCTCGTGATCACGAAATCGTCGATCGAGAGGGAGAACGCGAGCAGGGCGCCGGCGAGAATTCCCGGGGCGATCAACGGCAACGTGATGCGGAAGAACGTCACGTACTCGTTGGCGCCGAGGTCCATCGCAGCCTCCTCGACGTGCCGGTCGAAACCGACGAGGCGCGCCCGCACCGTCACGACGACGAAGCTGATGCAGAACATGATGTGGGCGAGCACGATCGTCCAGAAACCGAGCGCGGTCCCGAGGTTGAGGAAGAGCGTCAGCAGGGAGGCCCCGAGGACGATCTCGGGCGCCGTCAGCGGCACGAAGATGAGGAGGTTCGTCGCGCCCCGGCCGCGGAAGTGGTAGCGGACCAACGCCAACGCGACGAGCGTCCCCAGGACGACCGAGACGATCGTGGCGAGGAAGGCCACCTTGATGCTCGTCTGCACCGCATCGCCCAGGAACGGCGGCCCGAACGGGTTCGTCCAGTGCTCGGTGGTGAAGCCCTCCCACGTGTAGTTGTAGCGGCCCGCTGGGTCGTTGAACGAAAAGACGACAACGATGGCGATCGGGAGCATCAGGTAGACGAGCGCCAGGAGCCCGAAGACGGTGATCGTGTGCCTGCGGACGAAGGCCCAGGCTCTCGTCAGAGGGCTGACGCTGCGCCTGGGCAGCGGCTGGGTCTCCGCGGCCGTCGTCATCCCGCGAGGCGCTCCGTTCCCACCAGTCGGGTGTAGACGACGATGAGGAGGAGGATGACGGCCATGAGGATCACCGAGAGTGCGGCCGCCTGCCCGTAATCGGTGATCTCGAGGAACTTCGACTGGACGACGTTGCCGATCATGGCCTGGTTCGGCGTTCCGAGGAGCTCTGCGTTGATGAAGTCACCCGCAGCGGGGATAAACGTGAGCAGCGTCCCGGCGATCACGCCCGGCATCGAGAGCGGCAGCGTCACGCGCAGGAAGGCCTTCGTGCTCGACGCGTAGAGATCCTTCGCAGCCTCGATCAGATCCTTGTCGATCTGCTCCAGGCTCACGTAGAGCGGCAGCGCCATGAACGGGAGGAAGTTGTAGGTGATGCCCGCGATCACGGCGGTGGACGAGGCGAGGACCCGGCCGTCGTCCGAAACCAGCCCGAGCAGCTGGAGCGCGTTCACGACGAAGCCGTCGTCCGAGAGGATGTTTTGCCAGGCGAGCGTGCGGATCAGGTACGTAACGAAGAAGGGAGCGATGATGAAGAGCAGCAGCAGGTTCTTCCAGCGCCCGCCCCGGAAGGCGATCCAGTACGTGAGCGGGTAGGAGATGACCAGGGCCGCGACTGTGGCGATTCCGGCGTACTGGAGCGAGCGGACGAACTGCTCCCGGTACTCGTCGAACGCGTTCGAGTAGTTGTCCCAGGCCCAATTGAACGTGTAGCCGATCTGCACCGTCCCCTCCTGGAGGGACGTGTAGCCGAGGTAGTAGAGCGGCACGACGAAGAAGAGGAACAGGAAAGCCAGCCCGGGCGCCAGGAGCACGTACGGCGTCAGCCAGCGGTGTCGGTGGAGGAAGGTCATGCCCGCATGCGGGGAACCGGCTAGACGCCGATCACCGCCTGCCACTTCTCCTGGAAGTCGACGTCCTCGAGCGCCTCCGGGTAGTACTCGTACAGGTTCTCGAGCACCTCGGGGGTCGGGAAGACAAGCGGATCCTCGGCGAGGTCGGGCCGGATCTTCTGTATCTCTTCCAGCGTCCCGCTGACGGGCGAGATGTAGTTCACGTACGCGGTGACCTGCGTCGCGATCTTCGGGTCGTAGAAGAAGTTCATGAACGTCGAGGCCGTGTAGACGTCCCCACCGGTCGGGATCACCATCGTGTCCACCGACGTCATCCCGCCGGCGTCCGGGATCGTGAATCTGAGGTTCGGGTTATCGGCCTGGAGAATGACGATGTCGCCCGACCAGGCAATCGATGCCCAGACGTCGCCTTTGGCTAGGGGCCCCGTGTAGTCGTTGCCCGTGAATTGACGGATCTGGTCGTCGTCGACCGCTTTCTGGACCTTCGCAATCGCCTCGTCGTAGGCCGTGGGATCGATCTCGGCCGACGGATCCACGCCCATTTCGAGGAGGAAGAGGCCGACCGTGTCCTCCTGCGAATCGAGCATCGTGATCTTCCCCTTGAGCGCAGGGTCGAGCAGCTGCTCGACGGACGTGAGCTCACCCCCGACTTTCTCGGGGTCATAGCCGATGCCGGTGATGTACGACTGCCAGGGCAGGCTGTAGTCGCGGTTCGCATCCCAGTCGGGGCTCTTGAGCGTGTCCTCCAGGTTGACCATGTTGGGGATGGCGCTCTTGTCGAGCTTCTGCAGGTAGCCGAGGTTCAGGAGCCGTGCCGCAAGCCACGCCGTGGGCACGATGATGTCCCGGTCGATCGACTGGCCGCGTGAGAGGGGCGCCTGGATCTCGCCGAAGAACTCCTCGTTGGAGTTGATGTCCTCGAGGTAGTTGACCTTGACCCCGGTCTCCTCGGTGAACTGCTCGAGCGTTGGGAACTTGGTCGCGTCGTCGTTCTGGTCGATGTAGAAGGGCCAGTTCGAGACCGTGATCTCGTCGGCGAGGACCTGCTCGACCGTCGTCGCTCCGGTCTCCGCCGGCTGCTGGCCCTCGATTCCGCCCCCGCCGCCGCCGCAGGCCGCCAGGAGACCGGGCAGCGAGAGGGTGACGCCTCCCACTGCCGCCCGGCGGAGGAGCTGCTCGCGGGTGATGGGGTCGTTGGTCCGCTCGAATGGGTGCTTCATCGATCCTTCTCCTCCTGTGATTCCACTACGAAGGTCGCGTCGGGGCTCCAGCTGAGCGTGACCTGGTCGCCAGGCTGTGCCGAGGGCGCCCCCGCCTCGGCGTTTTGTACGTAGAGCGTGAGCGCGCCGGCGAGCGTGTCGACGATGTACTGGGTCGAGACGCCGATGTAGGCGCTCTCCCTCACCTCGCCGGCGAGGTGGTTCTCCCCCTGCCTCCCGAGCCGCACCTTCTCCGGGCGGATGCCGATCGCGACCGCGCCGGTCCGCCCGGCGGCCGCCGGGACGCGCACGACCGTGCCGTCGTCGAGCCGGACCGCGTCGCCGCCTTCGATGGTACCCCGGAGCAGGTTCGAGATTCCCAGGAAGCCGGCGACGAAGGCGGTGCCCGGCGTCTCGTACAGCTCCGTCGGCGCACCCAGCTGCTCGATCCTGCCCGCGTTCATTACCGCGATCGTGTCGGCCATCGTCATCGCCTCTTCCTGGTCGTGCGTGACGTGGACGAACGTGATCCCCACCTCGTTCTGGATGCGCTTGAGCTCCAGCTGCATCTGCTTGCGGAGCTTGAGGTCGAGGGCGCCGAGCGGCTCGTCGAGCAAGAGCACGCGCGGGCGGTTGACGAGTGCGCGGGCGAGCGCCACCCGCTGCTGCTGGCCGCCGGAGAGCTGCCGCGGCTTCCGCCGCTCGTAACCGGTGAGCACGACGAGCTCGAGCGCCTCGGCGACCCTCGTTTCCAGCTCGGCCCCGCGCACCCCGCGTCGCCTGAGGCCGAAGGCGACGTTTTCGTGGATCGACAGGTGAGGAAAGAGCGCGTAGCTCTGGAACACCGTGTTGACGTCGCGCTTGTAGGGCGGGAGCGCCGTGACGTCCCGCTCGCCCAGGTAGATCACGCCCTCCGTCGGCTCCTCGAAACCGCCGATCATCCGGAGGCTCGTCGTCTTCCCGCAGCCCGAGGGGCCGAGGAGCGCGAAGAAGCTACCCGGGGGAATCGCGAGGGAGACGTCGTCGACGGCCGCCACGCCGTCGAAGCGCTTCGTCACGCGCTCGAGGCGCACGTCGGCCGCCGCTGCGCCGCGCTCCGGCTCGCTCTCCACGCGTTCTTCAACCGCCATCCCTCACCTCCGCAGGCGGTGAGTGCTCGCCGGACCTAGTGCCCTACTAGTCGATCTTCGCCATGACGTGCTTGATCCGGGTGTAGTCCTCGAGCGAATAGACCGAAAGATCCTTGCCGTAGCCCGACTGCCTGAAGCCGCCGTGCGGCATCTCGGACACGAGCGGGATGTGGTCGTTGATCCACACGGTTCCGAACTGAAGCTTCCGGGCGGCGTTCAGGGCCCGTCCGATGTCTCGCGTCCAGACCGAGGACGCGAGCCCGTAGCGGACGTCGTTCGCCCAGGCGATCGCCTCGTCGTCCTCGGCGAAGCGCTGCACGGTGACCACCGGGCCGAAGATCTCGCGCTGCACGATCTCGTCGGTCTGGTCGACGTCGGCCACGATCGTCGGGTTGACGAAGAAGCCGCGGTCGCCGTTCGAGTCGCCGCCCGTGAGCACCGAGGCACCCTTGGCGCGCTCGAGGAAGCCGAAGACCCGCTCCTGCTGATCCTTGGAGATCACGGGGCCCATCTCGACGTCCTCTCCCTCGGCCGGGTCGGCGACGTGGATCGACTCGACGGCGGGCACGAGCTCCTCGAGCAGCTTGTCGTAGACCTTGGGGCCGGCGACGATCCGAGAAGCCGCCGTGCAGTCCTGGCCCGAGTTCCAGAAGCCCGCCACCTTGACACCTTCGGCGACGGCCGCCGGATCCGCGTCGTCGAACACGATCACGGGCGCCTTGCCACCGAGCTCGAGATGGACGCGCTTGAGCGAGTCCGCGGCCGTGCGCGCGATGGTTTTGCCGGTCTCGACGTCGCCGGTCAGCGAGACGAGCGCCACGTCGGGATGCTTCACGAGCGCCTCGCCGGCGGGGACGCCGTCGCCCGTGATCACGTTGATCAGGCCGGGAGGGATGATGTCCTCGGCCAGCTCGACGAACTTGAGCAGGGTGAGCGGGGTCTGCTCCGAAGGCTTGAGCACCTGGGCATTGCCCGCCGCGAACGCGGGCCCGAGCTTCCAGACCGCCATCCAGAGCGGGTAGTTCCAGGGCGCGATCCCGGCGACGACTCCGAGCGGCTCACGCCGGATCATCGACGTGTGCTCGGCCATGTACTCGCCGGCGGCGCGGCCTTCGAGGATCCGGGCAGCCCCGGCGAAGAAGCGGAGGTTGTCCGCCATCTCAGCGGGCTCGTCACGCGCAGCGGCGATGGGCTTGCCGACGTTCTTGGACTCGAGCTGAGCCAGCTCTTCGGCGTTCTCTTCGATCACGTCCGCGAGCTTGAGGAGGATCTCGGCGCGCTCGCGCGGCGTCGAGTCGAGCCAGTCGGGCAGAGCGGCCTTCGCGGCCTCGACGGCCCGATTCGCGTCCTCCTCGTTGCTGGCCGGGACCTCCGCGATCGCCTCGCCCGTGGCCGGGTTCACGACCTCCATCGTCTCGCCGCCGGCGGAGTCGACCCACTCCCCGCCGATGTAGTTCTTGTGCTGGGACACGGCAACGCTCATCAGACCGACCTCCCGTTTCGACGCTTCGGCCAGCGTAGCCCTCGGTGCGTTCCGCAACAAGCCGGAAACGCGGGCCTAACCCCCCGGAGACGATTCGACACGGCGTCGAAAACCCGCTACTGGGGGAAGGCGCCGCGCCGTTCCAGCGCGTCGACGAGCAGGTCGGCCGGCAGCTCGTGGACGACCGTGCCCTGATAGCCGGCCATCGTCTCGGCCGCGAGGAGGGCGTTCAGGATCGCCTCCTCCGTCGCTTCGACGACCGCGTCGAAGAGAGGCGTGATGTGGCCGTTCGAGACCATCTCGATCGGCACGGTGCGTGGATTCTCGGCCGAGACGTCGCTCGCCGGGAGCCCGCGGTTGCCGCTGGCGAAGCAGAGGAAGAGGTCCCCGCTCGAGTTCTCGCCGACGCCGCCCACGCGGGCGATGCCGAGCCCGGCACGCTGCGCGAGCCGCTCGCACTGTCCCGGAAGGAGCGGCGCATTCGTGCCGACGAGAACAATGATCGAGCCTCCCGGATGGCCCCCGGGAACGCCGGGCAGCGGCACGACCTCGGCCGGGATGTCCTCTCCCACCGGCACCCCGTCGACGCGGAGTCGCTCTCGCCTGCCGTAGTTCGCCTGCACGAGCACTCCGACGACGTAGCCCCCGGCGGCCTCCACCACCCGGGACGAGGTCCCGATCCCGCCCTTGAACTCGTGGCAGATCATCCCGGTCCCGCCGCCCACGTTGCCCTCGTCTACCGGTCCCGGCGCGGCGGACTCGAGCGCCGCCCGCGCGTGCTCCGGCTTCACGTGCATGCCGTTGATGTCGTTGAGCGAGCCGTCCCAGGTCTCGCCCACGACGGGGAGGCTCCAGAACTCCTCGCCGTCCCCGCGGCGCTCGACCTCGGCTGCGATCAGCGTGTCGTGCACGACGCCGACGGAGTGGGTGTTCGTGAGCCCGATCGGCGAGGTGAGCATCCCGGACTCGCGAATCCACTCGAGGCCGGTCAGCTCCCCGTTTCCGTTCAGCCGGTGAGGGCCGGCGAAGACCGGCTCTTCCCAGGGATTGCCCTCGTGCGGGAAGACGACGGTGACTCCCGTCCGCACCGTATCGCCCTCGACGATCGTCGCCTGGCCGACGCGGACGCCGGGGACGTCGGTGATCGCGTTGAGCTCACCCGTCGGCAGAGTCCCGATGCGGATTCCAAGGTCTCTGGCACGCGGCCCGGACACGGCAGCAGCCTATCCCGCCAAGGGGCGCGTTACGATCATCCAGATCATGGGCGAGCCCTCCACGGACGTTCAGGGCCGTGTCTTCATCAGCTACCGGCGGGACGACACCGCCTACCCGGCCGGCTGGCTCTTCGACCGGCTCGCCGAGCGGTTCGGCGTCGAGCAGATCTTCAAGGACGTGGATTCGATCGAGCTGGGCGACGACTTCGTCGAGGTCCTCGACGAGGCGGTCGGCTCGACCGACGTGCTGCTGGCGCTGATCGGCGACAAGTGGCTGACGATCACCGGCGACGACGGACGCCGACGACTCGACGACCCTGACGACTTCGTCCGCCTGGAGATCGAGGCGGCGCTGAAGCAGAAGGTGCGCGTCATTCCCATCCTCGTCGAGGGGGCCGAGATGCCGAGCGCCGACGAGCTTCCGTCCAGCCTCACCCCTCTCGCCCGCCGTCAGGCACTCGAGCTCAGCTCGAGCCGCTTCACCTTCGACACCGACAGGCTCCTCGCGGTCCTCGAGCGGACGTTCGCCGACGCGCGGGCCAAGGAGACCGCGGCGACCTCGGCGGCTCCACCGGACGAGCTCGAGGAGCCCGACATCCCGCCGGAGCCCCCCGAGCCTGCCGCCTGGCGCCAACGCCTGTACGAGCGGCGCCGGCTCCTGGCAGCCGTGGCGGGAGCGGTGGTCCTGTTGGCGGCGCTGATCGGAGGGATCGTGCTCCTCGGCGGAGATGACCCCGAGTCAACGCCTCCGCCGACCGAAGAAGCCACGACGCAGGAAGCTCCGCAGGAAGACCCGCCCCCAGAGGGCCCCTCTGGCGACCCGGCCAACGGAGCGATCGCGTTCGTCAGCGACCGAAGCGGTGAGAATGAGATCTGGACCCTGCCTCCGGACCGGTCGGAGCCCATTCAGCTGACCTTCGACTTCGAGGCAGGTCGCCCCGATTGGTCACCCGACGGCACGCAGATCGTCTTTGCGTCGGATCGGGGCAACGAGGACGGCGACCTGGATCTGTGGATCCTCGACACCGAGGACGGGAGCGAAAGACATCTGACCAGAGGCCCCGCGCGCGACGACGCCGCCGACTGGTCGCCGGACGGCACCCAGATCGCCTTCGGCCGGGCTAGTCCCGGCGACAGCAGCGACGACATCATGATCGTGGATGTTGCCAGCAGGGACATCCGTCAGATCACGGACGATCCCGCCGACGACGACGTGCCCGCCTGGTCGAGTACGGGCCGGATCGCGTTCGAGAGCAACCGCGACGGCGGCGACTTCGAGATCTACACGTTGAATCCGGCGGGGCTGGAACGCGACGTCCAACCGGTTACCTCCGATGCTACGGGCAGCTTCGCCCCAGCCTGGTCGCCCGACGGCCGGCGCATCGCGTACTTCAGCCTCACAGGCCGCGGGCCCCAATCGGAGATCTACACGATCGGCACCGACGGCACCGGACAGCGGCGGCTGACGAACAACGGCGCAATCAACCGTCGGCCTTCGTGGTCGCCCGACGGCGAGCTCATCGCCTTCGACTCGAGCCGCGGCCGCCGCACCAGGCTCTTCGAGGTTCCCTGGAACGGAGGCGAGCTGCGAGCGCTGCCCTCCGGGCCCGGGAGCAACGCCGCCCCGTCCTGGGGCGCCCAGCCTAAGTAAGGGTCGTCCCCTAGAAGCCGAGCAGGGCGACACCGACCGCCACGAGGACGGCGCCCGCCAGCCGCCCGGGCCCGACGCGCTCGTGCAGGAGGAGCGCCGCGCCGATCGTGGCGATGACGACGCTCGTCTCGCGGACTGCGGCCACCGGCGCGGCCTCGGCGCGGGCGAGCGCCGCGAGCACGAGGCCGTACGCGACCCACATGCCGAGGCCCGCGATGACCGTCGCCGGCGTCACCTCGGCTCGAAGCGCGGCGCGGCCCTTCAGCCAGCCGATCCCGAGTGCGTAGCCGACGGCAGGAACCACGAGAATGAGCTCGAGGTAAGTGATCGCGTTCGCGTACTGGATCCCTTCGTCGTCGACGAGCGTGTACGCGGCGATCGAGCATGCGATCGCCAGCCCGAAGAGGACGCCGGCGGAGCCTGCCGGGCGACCCATCCCGCGCACGAGCAGGACACCGAGCCCGACCAGGCAGACGCCGAGGACCTGCAGCGCCGTCGTCTCCGCTCCGAGGGCGACGACGCCGGCGACGAGGACGAGCACCGGGGCAACTCCGCGCGCCAGCGGATAGACGACCGAGAGATCGGCCCGCCGGTAAGCGGCGCCGAGGAGCGCGAAGTAGACGAGCTCGAGCGCCGAGCTGGCGGCGACGTAGGGCCAGACCTTCGCCTCGAGCTCCCAGGAAAACGCGAGCACCGGAGCGAACACGGCCACCGCCGTCAGCAGCGCGACAGCCGTCGCGGCCTCAGGGTCGCGGGCCCGCGCGAGCAGCAGGTTCCAGAGCGCGTGCACGAAGGCAGCGGCGAGCGCGAGGAGGAAAACCGAAGCAGGCACCGGTGTAGTCTCGCGCTACTCGAGGAGCTCGCGGTAGTGCCGGTACCAGTCGCTCTGAAATGCGGGGCTCGGCCGGGCCGAGCAGGTGAAGCGCTTTGCGATCCTTCCGCGCGACCTCTCAATCGAGGAAGGGGAGATCACACCCACTCTGAAGCTTCGGCGCCGCGTGTGCGAGGAGCATTTCCGCGACCTGATCGATGGCCTCTACGGCGGCGGTCGCGCGGAAATGCAATCCGCCCGCCGAGTCGGCCCGTAGGGAATCACACCGGGTTCGAGGGAGAGACCGCTCCGGTGAGGCGCACCGCGCCGCCTGGCCGAGGCAGCAAAGCTCGACTCCGGGAACTGCGAAGGGGCAGGCCCGCCCGGCGCCTGCCCCTTCGACGTCCAACGGCCGTGGCCGGCGAAGGCCTCTCTATCAATGGCCCTCGGGAGGCTCCCAGCCCTCGAGGACCGGCGGCTGCCAGTCCGTGCCGACCGTCGGCGAGCCCTCGACCCAGGGGCCGAGCTCGGGCTGCGGGAACTTCGCGTGCTGCTCCTTCAGCTGGATCCCGTAGGAGTTCCCCGACCGGAGGTGCTTGACGAGCACCTTGCGCGCGATCTCGTCCCCACGTCCCTCCGGGATGGCGAAGTAGATCTTCAGGAAGGAGTTCGAATAGCGGTCGAAGACTGCCGGGACGCCCTCCTCCTCGAGCAGCTCCACGTCCTCGAGCCAGTTGAGGTCCTCGCCGGGGGTCGCCGCGAGCAGGTCGACGTCCTCGACCTCGGCGATGTCCTCCTGGTAGGGAAAGCGACGGCCGGAGAGGTACTCCGCATCGATTGCCCTGATCTTCTCGGGCTCCTTCGTCGACATCAATCCTCCGCGCCCGCGTACTCGGCGGGCTGCTCGGGGAGGTAGTCGACTGGGTAGGCAAGGTGCTTCTCCAGGAGGTGCTTGATCTCGGCGAGCGCCTTTTCCTCCGTGACGCCCGGGATGTAGTCGGTGCCGGCGAGCGGCACCTTCGCCATCCCAGCCGCCTCGACGGTCAGCGCGCACAGGTCCTCCGGCTCCAGCGAGTGGACGTTCGTCTTTCCGCACGCACGCGCGAGCATCTGCACCTCGAGCGTGAGCGTGTGCAGGAAGTTGTAGACGCGCTCGGCGGCCTCGTCGACGACGAGTCGCATGCGAAGCTCGGGATCCTGGGTCGTGATCCCCACCGGGCAGCGGCCGGTGTGGCAGTGGTAGCACTGTCCCGCCGGGACGCCGATCGTGCCTTCGTAGTCGGTGACCCCGGGGATCTCCTTGTTGCAATTGAGCGCCATCAGGGCTGCGTGCCCGAGCGCGACCGCCTTCGCGCCGAGCGAGAGGCACTTGGCGATGTCGCCGCCGTTGCGGATGCCGCCGGCGACGACGAGGTCGATCTCGTCCGCCAAGCCAACGTCCTCGAGCGCGCGGCGCGCCTCGGGAATCGCAGCCATCAGCGGGATGCCGGTCTCCTCGGTGGCGATGTGCGGCCCCGCGCCGGTGCCGCCCTCGGCCCCGTCCAGGTAGATGATGTCGGGCCCGCACTTGGCGGCCATGCGCACGTCGTCGTACACGCGCGCGGCGCCGAGCTTCAGCTGGATCGGGATCTGGTAGTCGGTCGCCTCACGGATCTCCTGGATCTTGAGCGAGAGGTCGTCCGGCCCGAGCCAGTCCGGGTGCCGCGCCGGCGAGCGCTGGTCGATCCCGGGCGGAAGAGAGCGCATCTCGGCGACCTGCTCGGTCACCTTCTGTCCCATCAGGTGCCCACCGAGCCCGACTTTGCAGCCCTGGCCGATGAAGAACTCGCAGGCGTCCGCGAGCATGAGGTGGTGCGGGTTGAACCCGTACCGGCTCTGGATGCACTGGTAGTACCACTTCGTCGAGAGGTCGCGCTCGGGCGGGATCATCCCGCCCTCGCCCGAGCAGGTGGCGGTGCCGGCCATGGAAGCACCTTTGGCGAGCGCCATCTTGGCCTCGAGCGAGAGCGCGCCGAAGCTCATGCCCGTGATGTAGACGGGGATGTCGAGCTCTATCGGCTTCTTCGCGAAGCGCGCGCCGAGAACAGTCTTCGTCACGCACTTCTCGCGGTAGCCCTCGATCACGAACCGGGTGAGCGTCCCCGGCATGAACATGAGGTCGTCCCAGTGCGGGATCTTCTTGAACATCGAGAACCCGCGCATGCGGTAGCGGCCCAGCTCGGCCTTCATGTGGATGTCGTCGATGACCTCCGGGGTGAAGATGCCGCTGCGCCCGAGGACGGTGGGATCGTGCTTGTCGCCGGCCATCAAAGCACCAGCTTTCGCTCGGAGGGCTCGAGGTTGTCGTAGTTGTAGAGCTTCTTGCCGCAGACGAACTTCTGGAACTCCGGCGGGTCGCCGAGCCCGTAGATCCTGAACTTGCGCGCGATGAACTCGGTGTCGGTCTCGTCCCACTCGCCCGGGACGCAGTCGATGCCGAGCGAGGTCACCTTGCCGGCGACGTAGATCTTCCCGTCGTACATTGAGTCGCCCAGCCCGCGCCCGACGTCGCCGCAGATCACCTGGCGACCGCGCTGCATCATGAAGCCGGTCATCGTGCCGGCGTCGCCGAGGACGATGACGGTGCCGCCCTTCTGGTCGATGCCGGTGCGCGCGCCGACCCTGCCCCTGACCACGACGTCGCCGCCGCGGATGGCCGCGGCCGTGAGCGAGCCGGCGTTCCCGTCGACGATGACGACGCCGGACATCATGTTCTCGCACGCCGACCAGCCGACCCGGCCGGTGACGTGCACCTCTGGGCCGTCGATCAGGCCGCAACCGAAGTAGCCGAGGCTCCCGCCGAAGGTGATCCGACAGCGCGTGAGGATGCCGACGCCGAGCGAGTGCTTCGAGCCCGGGTTGAGGACGGTGACGTCGGTGATGCCCGCCTCGTACAGCAGGCGCCGGAGCTCGAGGTTGATCTGGCGCGTGGTCAGGTCCTGCGCGTCGAAGGTCGCGCGGTCGTGCTCAATCTCGGCCGTGCGCGGCGCCTCGGCGAAGGGCTCGGCAAGCCCGCGCGCGTCGTACGTGACTCTCGACTCGCCTACCGCTGCCATACGAGCACCTCGCCCTCGTACGGGTCGTAGGTGTCGATCTCGTGGTCGACAACGGCGCGGATGGCGATCTCCTCGGAGGCGAGCGCGACGACGCCGTCCGACTCGTAAAGGACGAGAGGCTTCGCGGCCATCTCGTCCTTGCAAACGCCGAGCGCGTCGGCGGTGACGGCGATGTAGGTGAAGACGCCGTCGAGCTCCTCGAGCGAGTCGTGCATCGCATCCTCGAGGCTCGCGCCCTCGCTCATCTTCTCCGCGAGGTAGACGGCGATGATCTCGGAGTCGCATTCCGACTGGAAACGGTGGCCGCTTCGCTCGAGCCGTCGCTTCCACTGGAAGTAGTTCGTCAGCTGCCCGTTGTGGACGACGGCGACGTCGGAGAACGGATAGGCCCAGTACGGGTGCGCGCCGGAGATGTCGACGTCGGACTCGGTGGCCATGCGCACGTGGCCAATCGCGTGGGTGCCGGTGAAGCCCTGGAGGTCGTACTGCTCCGCGACCTCCTCGGCGTCGCCCAGGTCCTTGACGATCTCGAGGGAATGACCGAGCGAGAGCACCTCGGCGTCCGGGATGTCCTCGATCCGGTCGGCCAGCTCCTTCAGATTCCCGTTCGGGAGGGTGAAGGCGACGCGATAGGCGTATTCCGTCTCCTCTTCGACGTCGTGGATGTCGGCGTGCATCGCCTTCAGGCGCCGAACGACCTGGTCTTGATGCCGGTCGAGCCGGTCGGAGAACTCGAAGTCCCGCGGCGTGTTCGCGTCGGCGAGCTTGTAGCGCATGACGAGCCGGTGGTCGTGCGGCCGGTAGAGCGCGTAGCCCGTCGAGTCGGGACCGCGGTGCTTCATCGACTGGAGCATGCGGGTCATGTCCCGCCCGATCTCGTGGGTGCCGTCCCGGTAGATGATCCCTGCAATTCCGCACATTGCGAGCTCGCTTTCTAGGGAAGGACGTCGAGGTACTCGGCGACGTCCCAGTCGCTGACCTGCGCGCAGTACCGCTCCCACTCGTCGCGCTTGTAGTGCATGAACACACGGTACATATCGCCGGGTAGCGCAGCCTTGATCACGCCGTCTTCCTCGAGCGCGTCGAGCGCGGCGCCGAAGGTCATCGGCAGGCGCTTGACCTGCTTGCCGGCCTCCATCGCCTCGTAGATGTTTCGCTCCTCGGGCTCGCCGGGGTCGAGCTCGCGGTCGATCCCGTCCCGCATCGCCGCGATGAGAGCTGCCAGCGAGAGATAGGGATTCACCGCGGAATCGACCGACCGGTACTCGAAGCGACCGGGAGCGGAGACCCGAAGGGCGGTCGTCCGGTTCTGGTAGCCCCAGTCGGCGAAGACCGGCGCCCAAAAGCCGGTGTCCCAGAGGCGACGGTAGGAGTTCACCGTCGGGCAAGTGAGGGCCGTGAGAGCCGGCTGGTGGGCCATGATCCCGCCGATCGCCCAGAGGCCGATCTGGCTTGGCTTCTGCTGGTCGTCCGTGTCCGGCAGGAACGCGTTCTCGTCGTCTCGCCAGATCGAGATGTTGTGGTGGCAGCCATTGGCGGAGACGCCCATGAACGGCTTCGGCATGAAGCAGGGGAAGGCGTCGAGCTCCCTCCCCACCTGCTTGCAGATCTGGCGGTAGGTGGACAGGTTGTCGGCTGTCTGCTCGGCGCGGTCGAAGCCGAAGTTGAGCTCGATCTGGCCGGGGGCGTCCTCGTGGTCGCCCTGGATCATGTCGAGGCCCAGCTTCTGTCCGTACTCGATCACCTTGTGGATGATCGGCTGGAGCTCGGAGAACTGGTCGATGTGGTAGCAGTACGGCTTCGTCTTGCCCTCGACCGAGGGCTCACCGTTCTCGTCTAGCTTCAGCCACATCATCTCCGGCTCGGTGCCGGCGCGGAGGTGAAGGCCGGAAGCCTCCTCGAAGTCGGCCTGGATTCGCTTCAGGTTCGCGCGGCAGTCCGAGGTGAGGTAGGCGCCCGGATCCTCGCGCTCCTCGCGGTTGCGGAAGCACGTGACCCAGACGCGCGCCACACGATCGTCCCACGGCAGCGGCATGAAGGTCTCCGGCTCGGGCACGCCGACGAGCTCCGCCGCCTCCGGCCCGTAGCCGATGTAGTTCCCGTACCGGTCGGTGAAGAGGTTCGCGGTAGCGCCGTAGACGAGCTGGAAGCCCTTGTTGGCGATCGTCTCCCAGTGGGGAGCAGGAACGCCCTTGCCCATGATCCGGCCCGTGACGGAGGGGAACTGGTAGTAGACGTAGGTGATCCCGAGGTCGTCGATCATCTTGCGGACCTCGGCGACCTGCTCGTCACGGCCTTCGGCGCTGACGAAGGCTTCTATATCGGTCGGCACGCGCTCCCTCCTCTTCCCTCTCGACGGTCGGCGCGAGGCCGCCGGGTTGCAGGAAGGGCAATACTATTGACCGCCGCCGGGCCGCTCTAGCGCTACCGGCGCACGGCCGGTGGCGCCGTGGCGGGCCGTGGCCGGCCCGCAGGACACACGGCACGCAGCCGCTGGGACGCGCAGCTCGCAGGACACCACAGCCCCGGAGGCCACGGGCACAGCCCCTGAAGCCACACGCACAGTTACACGCGCGCCCGCGGGGGCCGGCCGCGGGCCTCCCTCCGCTTCGAGCCTATCGACGAACTCCGCGGGCGTGTGTGACGCATCGTGCCGAGAGTGTGAAAGAGCGGCCGAGCTTCCCACCGGCCTCCGCCGCCCCGACGGCGGCACTAAACTCGCCGCGTGGACGTCCTCGTCGTCGGGGGCGGCGGGCGCGAACACGCGCTCGCCTGGAAGATCGCGCAGAGCCCGGCGCTCCGCGATCTCCACGCGGCCCCGGGAAATCCGGGAATCGCGGAGCTCGGCACCTGCCACGCCGTGCGCCCCGAGGACGCTGAGGCCGTCGTCGGGCTCTGTCGCCGGCTCCTCATCGACCTCGTGGTCGTCGGGCCCGAGGCGCCGCTCGTCGCCGGCCTCGTGGACGACTTGCGACGCGCGGGCATCGGCGTCTTCGGGCCGAGTGCGGCGGCGGCGCGCATCGAGGGCTCGAAGTCCTTCGCGAAGGACGTCCTTCGGGCTGCGGGCGTGCCAACCGCTGAGGAGCTCGTCGAGCCCCGAGCGCCGTGCGTGGTCAAGGCCGACGGCCTCGCGGCCGGCAAGGGCGTGTTCGTCTGCGAGACGGATGCCGAGCTCGCCGTGGCCCTTCCCCGAGCCGAGGCGCTGGGCGGGCGTGTCGTCGTCGAGGAGTTGCTCGAGGGTCGCGAGATCTCGTTCTTCGCCCTCTGCGACGGCACTGAGGCTCTTCCGCTCGCGCCCGCTCAAGACTTCAAGCGTTTGCTCGACGACGACCGCGGCCCGAACACCGGCGGGATGGGAAGCTATTCGCCCGTGCCCTGGCTCGCGAAGGGGGAGGCCGACGCGTTGGTAGAAGCGGTCCACCGCCCCGTGCTCCGTGAGCTCGCCGATCGCGGGGCGACCTTCAGTGGCCTCCTCTACGCCGGCCTCATGCTCACGGACGACGGGCCTCGTGTGCTCGAGTTCAACTGCCGCTTCGGGGATCCGGAGACGCAGGCGATTCTCCCGCGCCTGGAGGGCGACCTCCTCCAGGCCTTGGGAGCGGTCGCGGACGGGTCGCTCGCGGGGGTGCGGCTCGAGGCGCGGCCGGAGGCGGCCGTCACGGTCGTCCTCGCCGCACCCGGCTACCCGGACGCGCCTGCCGCGGGCCTCCCCGTCGACGGGATCGACGCGGCCGAGCGAGCCGGCGCCCTCGTCTTCCATGCCGGCACCGCGGTCAGCTCGGGAGGCCTTGTGACTGCGGGCGGCCGCGTCCTGAGTGTCACCGCGCTCGGCGACGCAATCGGGGACGCCCGCGAGCAGGCCTACCGAGCTCTCGAGCACATCGAGCTCCCTGACGTGCAGTACCGTCACGACATCGCGCTCGCCGCCGTACACGCCAATGCCTGAAGAATCCCCGCTCCCGCTCGCCGTCATCGAGGAGTTCGAGGCCGTTGGCCCCCTCGTCGGCATCATGATCGGGTCGGATTCCGACCGCGAGGCGATCGAGCCGGCGTGCGTGGAGCTGGATGAGCGGGGTATCTCCTGGGAGCTGAAGGTGCTGTCCGCGCACCGAGATCCACGGGGGGTCGCCGAGTACGCGTCGACGGCGGCACTTCGGGGAACGAGAGTGTTGATCACCGGCGCTGGGATGGCCGCCGCGCTCCCCGGTGTCGTCGCCTCCTACACCGACCTGCCGGTGATCGGCGTGCCGCTCACCTCCTCGAAGAGCGTGATGGGAGGGCTCGACGCGCTCCTGGCGATCGTCCAGATGCCGCCGGGCGTCCCAGTTGCCTGCGTCTCGGTGAACGGGTCGCGCAACGCAGCCATCCTGGCCGCGAAGATCCTGGCGCAGGGCGGTGGCTATCCGGGGACTCCGGGCCGCCCCACCGCCGAGCAGTAGAACCCGCCCCCGTCCTCACTAGACTGCCGGTGTGATCGCCCGCTACTCCCGACCGGCCATGAAGCTCGTCTGGTCGGAGGAGAGCAAGCTTGCGCGCTGGCTCGATGTCGAGCTGGCAGCGCTCGACGCCTGGGCTGAGGTCGGGGTCGTCCCGCGGGAGGCGGCGACCGAGGCACGGGCCCGCGCAAGGGCGCCGTCGCCCGGGCGCGTAGCCGAGATCGAGCAGCGGACGCAGCACGACCTCGCCGCCTTCGTCGACGCGGTGGCCGAAGGTCTCGGCCCGGCCGGACGATGGTTCCACTACGGGCTCACGTCCTCGGACGTGCTCGACACGGCCACGGCGCTCCAGGTGCACGAGGGAGGCTCGCTCCTGCTGGCAGGCATCGACACGGCTCAGGAGGCGGTCATCCGCCGTGCCGAGGAGCACCGTCACACCGTCATGGTTGGACGCACGCACGGCGTCCATGCCGAGCCGATCACGTTCGGCGCCAAGCTCGCCGGCTGGGCGTTCGAGCTCGAGCGCGACCGTGAGCGGCTCGGCCGAGCTCTCGAGGGGATGCGGATCGGCAAGCTCGCGGGCGCCGTCGGGACCTTCGGCGGGGGCGACCCCGAGGTGGAGCGGCTCGCCTGCGAGCGGCTCGGCCTCGAGCCCGAGCCGGTCGCGACCCAGGTCGTCGCGCGCGACCGACACGCCGAGCTCCTGTCGGTGCTGGCGCTGTGCGCCGCGTCGCTCGACCGCTTCGCAACCGAGATCCGACACCTGGCGCGAACCGAGCTCCGCGAGGTCGAGGAGCCGTTCGGGAGCGGTCAGAAGGGGTCGTCCGCGATGCCGCACAAACGCAACCCGATCGTGGCCGAGCGCATCTCGGGGCTCGCGCGGATCGTGGGCGCTTTCGCGACGGTCGGGCTCCAGAATGTCGCCCTCTGGCACGAACGCGACATCTCGCACTCGAGCGCCGAGCGGATCGTCCTGCCGGACACCTTCCTCGCCCTCGACTACATGCTCGACCGCTTCGCCTGGCTCATGAGCGGCCTCGTCGTTCATCCGGATCGCATGCGAACCAACCTCGACTCCTCTCACGGCCTGGTCTTCTCGCAGCGCGTTCTCCTCGCCCTCGTCGACGCAGGCCTGCCGCGCGACGACGCCTACCGGCTCGTTCAGCGAAACGCGCTCGCTGCCTGGGACGACGGGCGACATTTCCAGGAGCTCGTCGGCGCCGACCCCGAGATCGCCGCGCTTCTCGACCACCAAGCCCTCACCCGCGCGTTCGACCTCGACGATGCTCTTCGCCATGTCGACACCCTCTTCGAGCGCCTCGGCGCGCTCGCCGAAAGGACCCGCGAACGAAAGGAGGAGGTAGCAGTTCATGCCTGAGGCCGTCCACGTGGGAAGCGGAAAAGTCCGGGAGATCTACGAGCTCGACGACGAGCGGCTCCTGCTCGTCGCCAGCGACCGTATCTCGACGTTCGACGTCGTGCTCCCTACCGAGATACCCGACAAGGGTCGCGTGCTCACCGGTCTCTCCGGGTTCTGGTTCACCCGGACGCGAGCGCTCGTCCCCAACCACCTGATCGCGCTCCGGCCGGACGGCCGCTCGACCGAAGCGCAGCGGCTGACGATGCTGCCGATCGAGTGCGTGGTGCGCGGGTACCTCGCCGGCTCCGGCTGGAAGGATTACCTGGGCAGCGGCGAGGTGTGCGGGCATCGTCTTCCGACTGGCTTGCAAGAGGCGGAGAAGCTCCCCGCCCCGATCTTCACCCCGGCGACGAAAGCGCACGAAGGCCACGACGAGAACATCGATCGCGAGCGTGCGGCCGAGCTCGTCGGCGAGGAGGTCCTCGCCCAGGCCGAGCGCATCTCTCTCGAGCTCTACGAGCACGCAGCGGCATACGCGGCGGAGCGGGGCATCCTGATCGCCGACACGAAGTTCGAGCTCGGCTTCGACCGGGAGAGTGTGCTGACCCTCGGCGACGAAGCGCTCACGCCGGATTCTTCCCGCTTCTGGCCCGCCGACGAGTACGAGCCCGGGCGCGGACAGCCGTCTTTCGACAAGCAGTACGTCCGCGACTATTGCGAGTCGCTGGGCTGGGACAAGACGTCTCCCGGCCCCGAGCTCCCTCAGCAGGTCGTCGATGGCACACGCGCCCGCTACGTCGAAGCGTTCGAGCAGGTGACGGGGATCCCGTTCGAGGACTACGTTGCCGACCCGGACGTGGCGCTCCGGTGAGGGCGACCGTCTTCGTTCGGCCCAAAGGCGGGATCCTCGACCCGCAAGGCGAAGCCGTAGAACAGTCGCTCCGTCAGCTGGGATTCCCGGTCGGAGATGCTCGGGTCGGCCGCGTGATCGACCTGGAGATCGAGGCCGCGAGCACCGAGGAGGCGAGGGCCCAGGTCGAGCGGATGTGTGAGCGCCTGCTCGCGAACCCGTTGATCGAGAGCTACGAGATCGCCGTCCAGGGCACGAGCCCGTGACCGAGCCGCGTCCGCGTTTCGGCGTCGTGGTCTTCCCAGGGTCGAACGACGACCGCGACGCGGCGTGGGCTCTCTCCGCCGTCGGCGCCGAGCCGCAGTTCATCTGGCATGCCGACCGCGAGCTCTCGGGCGTCGACGCCGTCGTCCTCCCCGGAGGGTTCTCGTACGGTGACTACCTCCGCGCGGGCGCGATTGCACGCTTCGCGCCGGCGATGGACGCCGTCGCCGCCTTTGCCGAGGAGGGCGGGCCCGTGCTCGGGATCTGCAACGGCTTCCAGATCCTCTGCGAGGCGGGACTGCTCCCCGGCGTACTGCGGCCGAACGCATCGCTCTCGTTCGTGTGCCGAGACGTCCCGCTAGTCGTCGAGCGAGCCGACACCCTCTTCACGACGCGGTGCGAGGAGGGCCAGGCGCTGGTGGTCCCGGTCAAGCACGGAGACGGGTGCTACCAAGCTCCGGCCCACCTCCGGCCCGAGCAGGTCGTCCTGCGCTACGCCCCGGGTGACAATCCGAACGGATCGGACGGCGACATCGCGGCCGTGGTCAACACGCGAGGAAACGTCCTGGGGCTGATGCCCCACCCCGAGCATGCAGTCGACCCCCTGCTCGGATCCGGCGACGGAGCTTTACTTCTCGCGTCGCTGGTGGACGCCGCCCGCGAGCGCTCCTACGTGCGCGCCTGATTCTCGCGACGCCGGGAATTCAATTGTGCTGGGGCGGCTAGGACGCTCCGAGGTCGAGTGCCTCGGCCAGCCGAGGCTGTGACGCGAGCGCTCTCTGCAGTCGCTCGAGGTCCCGTCGACGGAACGTGACCGGGCCGCGGCGCGCCCTGCCATCCGATGAGTAGGCGAAGCGGACGAGCTCACCTCCCTTCTCGTCTTGGAGCAGCTGGACGACGGTGTCGAAGCGGCGGTCGCCGGCACGCTGCGACACGCGCAGCTCCTCGAGCACGGTCGCCCGTCCCCACGGGGTCGCCACCTTCGCCGGCTTCGGAGGTCCAACCGCCTTCGTCGTCATAGAAGCGACCGTAACGTCCAAGACCGCACACGTGTGTGCCGCTTCGTGACGAGATTCTCGCGAGAGAGTCGCAAGAGTCCTCTTGAGCCGAACCGAAAACGTGAAAGGATGCCGCCGTCAACCTCGTTCCGCTGCCGGGCAGCTCTCCCCACAGGTCCGATTCGAGCTGCGGAAGGAACGAGTCAGGGCTACCCCTGGGGAGAGCTCGGCGCGCGGAATCGCCACGGGAACGAAAGGGGGATGGAAGGCATGCCGAATCGCTTCTGCTCGAAAAGGACACTGTTCCTCGGCGTCGCCCTCGTCATCGTCGCAGGAGCTTTGACCGCCCCGCTCTACGGGAGCGGGGGCGGAAGCTCGTCAGGGAAAAGGCATGTGAAGGTCGAGCTTCACGACGCCGCCGGAGCACAAGTCGGCTTCGTGAAGCTCACCAAGCAGGGCGGCAAGGTGATCGTCCGTGGGGAGACTGAAGGCCTCACGCCGGGCTTCCACGGCTTCCACGTGCACGGGATCGGGGAGTGTGTTGCACCGTTCACGTCGGCGGGGGGCCACTACAACCCGGCCGGCACTGGTCATGGCGCGCACGCTGGGGACATGCCGAGCCTGCTCGTGCTCGACGACGGGACGGCCGAGGCTCAGTTCGCCACCGACAACTTCGCCATCGACGAGCTGTTCGACGCCGACGGGTCGGCGATCATCGTCCACGCCGCTCCCGACAACTTCGCCAACATCCCGACGCGCTACCAGTCGACCACTGAAGGGGTCTTCGGCCCCGACTCCGCAACGCTCGGCACCGGTGATGCCGGCGCCCGAGTCGCCTGCGGCGTCGTGGACTAGGGTCGCGCCAACCTCGGCTCGCGCGCGAGAGCGCCTAGAGCTCTCCCGCGTCGCGTGCCGAGCCCCTATTCGAGCTCCAGCAGCAGGGTGTCGAGCCCTCGCGTGAGCCCGACCAGATCCTGGACCTTCCGCACCGCGAAAAGCGTGCCTTCTACGTATGGCTCCGGCGTCCCTCCTGCGTCATGGCGGATGGTCAGTCGCTCGTCGGGAAGAGCGAAGACGACCTCGGTGGACACGACGAAGCTGGGCAGTCGGACGGAATGCACCTGGGCGCCGCCGACGGTCGCGCCGCGTGCTTCGCGGGGGCCGTGGAGATCCTCGAGCGGGTGTCCCAGCTCGGGGCGGCGAACCTCTCCGAGCCGCTCCGCGAGCTCGCGTGCTGTCCCGCTCGGCACGTCGGGCTTGGCAGCGCTCGCGTAGTCGATGACCTCCCAGTGAGGCAGATGTCGCGCGGCCAGGAGCGCCGCGGCCTGGCACATGGCGGCGCTCAGAGAGAAGTTCCCCGACGCCACAACCCCGACCGAGCGCTCACGCGCTGCGGCGTCGATCTCGGCAAAGTCCGCAGCGGTGAGACCCGAAGTGCCGATCACCACGCCAACTCCTGCGTCGATCGCCCTCAGCGTGTTCGCCTTGACCACCGTCTCGGACGTGTAGTCGACGAGGACGTTGGCGCCGGGGAGCGCCTCCCTCACGTTCGCATAGACCGGGATTCCCAGCGCATCGCCGCCGAGCGTCTCCCCGAGGTCCT
>JBOHAB010000013.1:0-22717 GCA_050697655.1 Gaiellaceae bacterium | reverse complement strand
GCCCTTCGACGGCGGCATGTGGGTAGGCGTCATGCGGGTCGCCGGGCCGGACGGCCTCGCTGCGGCCTACGAGCAGTCGGGCGAGCGGATGATGCACGTGCAAGCGAGCGTCGAGGACTACGACGTCTTCACCCGCAGCCTTTCGATCGGCCCGCAGACCAGGGTCATCCGCTACGAGCCCGGCGCGCACGGCCACTACCGCTACCAGCTCGACCGCGACTTCCTCCCGCCGGAGCAGGAGCACGAGGTCGCCCTCATCAGCCGGATCGTCAACGCGTTCTTCCGCTGGGAGCTCAACTCGTGCGAGACGATCGTCAAGGACGGGATCGCCCACCCGATCGACTATGCCAACGCCTCGCCGGACATCGCCCTCGTCAGCCTCCACTATTACTTCCCGTGGGCGATCCGGTCGCTGGTCGCGTGGTGCGCGTTTTGCTCGGTGAGCGGCAGGTCGATGCGCCTGAACCAGCGGACGCGTGAGTACTTCGAGGTCGGCGACCGCGAGGACCTGCCCTACGAGGAGAAGCTAGAGCGCTACGGCGAGCTTGCCGACGCGTACTTCCAGCAGGCCGAGTTCGAGGAGTTCTGCGCGGTCGCGCTCCCCAACCTCGACGAGCTCACGGTCGACTACGTCGAGAGCCCCGAGTTCGACGACCTCGTCGTCACCGCCATCCGGCTCGAGGTCGAGCCGGAGCGGCAGGAGGAGATGATCGAGCGCTGCCGGGCGCTCACGCGTGATTGGGCCGCCGACGAGCGGGCCGCGGCCTAGCTCCCCGCGCGCGCTTCTTCGCAGTCCTCGTTGCCCTGGAGCGCGTCTCCCAGTTCCTCTGCGGGCTCCAGGGTCTCCAGCTGCTGGAGTGAGCCCTGCAGGTCCTGCACCATCTGCTCGATCTGCCCGGCCGCCCCGCTGAGCTTAGCGAGGAGCTGCGACAGCGAATCACCTTCCGAATCGAACTCGCTGCGCAGATCGTCGGCGGTCGACTCGATGGTCGAGGTCATCGAATCGACGATGCCGGCCGCCTCCTGCCCGGATTCCGTCTCCGGCGGGCCGAGAGACTCGACCTCGTCCACGAAAGTCGAAGTCGCGTCGAGGCCGTCGTCGACGGCTCCACGCACCGACTCGGCGCTCAGATCGGCGGGGCTCTGAAACTGGCCGACGATCTCCTCGAGCGAGGATCGCCAGTCCGCGGCGGCCGAGCAGAAGTCGCCTGCCCAGGCTTCGCTGGCCGACTCCTCCTCGCCGCCACAGCCGGCGGCGAGCACGACCAGCACGGCAAGAATCATGGGGACTGCTCGGCTCACGCGCTTCCTCCAGCTGAGATTATCCATGCCGATGGCGGTCCCTGTCGAACCGCATGGTCTCCGAGGTCTTCTCGAGCGGATGATCCTCACCAGGTCGCCGGAGCGAATTGCGGGCAGCGTCTACGGGACGGTCGTAGTCCTCGGCGTCGTCGCGGCCGGCGCCGAGAGCGCGACCGTCGACGCCTGGGAGCTGGACGTCCTCATGATCGGGACGGTCATAGTCCTCTGGATAGCCCACGTCTACGCCCACGCCATCGCCCAGAGCATCGCCGCCGGAACGCATCTTGACGAGCAGGCGCTGCACGAGTTGGCGGCCCGCGAGGTCTCGATCGTCCTGGCCGCGGTGGGCCCCGGGATCGCGCTTCTGCTCGGTGCGGTCGGGTTGATGGGCGACGAGAACGCCGCCTGGCTCGCGCTCGCGATCGGCACCCTGACGCTCGTCCTTCAGGGGCTCCGGTATGCGAAGGCGACGGCGCTGCGAGGCTCCCAGACGCTCATCGTCGTCGCGGTCAACGTAACCCTCGCCCTCGTCATTGTCGGGCTCAAGGTGTGGGTCGAAAGCTAGGGGGTAAGCTCCCTTCTGCATGACGGAGCCGCTTCGCGTCGAGGCAGTGCCGGAGAGCGCCGTGGAGCGCCAGGCCGGGGTCATCCGCTACTACGAGCTCGCCAAGCGGGCCGAGTGGCAGGTCTCGGACGTCCCCTGGGGCGACATCCCGCCCGTCCCGGAAGCACGCGGCTCCGCCGAGAAGAAAGCGCGGCGCAACGACGTCTGGCGCTCCGTCATCACGCAGCAGTACCAGGCCGACATCCTGGCGGTGAAGATGGCCGCGCAGCTCCTGAACGCGGCGCCCCAACACGAGGCGCGGCTCTACTACTCGACCATGGTGCAGGACGAGTCACGGCACGTCGAAGCCTGGCTCAAGCTCCTGGGCGAGGTGGGCGGCGTGGCCGAACGGGACCCGTACCTGGACGAGCTCGCGCGCATGTTCCTCGACGAGCTCGACCTGCTCGAGGAGAAGGTCTTCCTGATGCAGGTCTTCTTCGAGCGGCTGATCATCCCGCGCTTCCGGTTGATCGCGCGCTCCTCCCGCGGGACGGTCCTCGAAGACATCTGCAACCGCCTCACGATCGACGACGGGATCCACCACGGGGCCGGCATGGCCTACGAGCGCGTGCTGCTCGAGGGGGCCACGAAGCGGACGAAGGAGAAGCTCGTCAAGGCAGCGAACCGGATGCTCCCGATCTTCGTCGAGCACGCCCTCTGGCGTCCGCCGGCCAGGGCCTGGATCGGCCGTGCCATGCACGACCGCGACGTGCAGCGGCTGCGCGAGGACCTAGACGACGGCGTGCGCCTGGCGAACTCGCTCGGCCTCGACGTCAGCGAGGTCGAGCTGCCGTACAGGTAGCGCTCCGAACGCCCTACTCCGCCGAGCAATCCCCGGCGATCGCGTCGAGCTCCTCGGCCGCCTGCTCGAGAGCTCCGGCGGGGTCGTCGGAGGCATAGAGGCGCTGGAGGACGTCGGCGACGACGGCGAGGCATTCCTCCGCCAGCTCGGCGCGAGCCCTCTGAGCCCTGGCGCGTGCACGCGCCGAGGCGGTAGCGTCGTCCGCGTCGGCCAGCGCGGCCTCGGCCTCCTGGGCAAGCCGCTCGAGCTCCGCCTGGCTTTCGGCGAGCGTCTCACCCTTCGCCCCGAGCTCGGCTGACGTCTCTTCGAGCTGCGCCCGAGCTGCGTCGAGCTCGCCCTGCGCTTCGGCAGCCGCGGCCTCGGCATCTGCAACCTGGCTCTCGAGCTGCTCCTGCAGGTCCGCCGCCTGCTGCTCGAGCTCCGCGTTCTGCTGCTCGAGCTCGTCGATGCGGGCGGCGTTCGCCGCATTGACGTCGTCCTGGTCGCTCTGCAGCACCGCTGCCCAGATCGCGAGTCCGATCACGGCGGCGAGCAGCCCACCGGTGAGCACGATCCAGCCGGTCGGGCGCCGCCTCGGCGCGCGTGGGTCACTCTGATTGGCCATGCCTTCCTAGGCGAAGTCGGCGGGCATCGCGCCCACCGCGACGCAGGAAGTCTCGGCGGACGCGATGCCTTGCGCCCTGTTCCTAGGCCATCGTCTTCTGCTTGAGGGCTGCGAACTCCTCGTCGCTCAGGACACCCTTCGTGTGGAGCTCCTTCAGCTTGGCGAGCTCGTCGGCCGTCGAGACGCCGGCGGCGGCTTGGCTCGCTGCCTCGGCCTGGGTGAGCATGCGCACGTCCTGCGCGGTCATCTTCGGCCTCGTGATCACGTAGATCAGGATCCCGATCAGCGGCAGGAAGATGATCACGATCAGCCAGAGAGCCTTCTTCCCGCCGTGGATGTCGTCGCGCCGGAAGATGTCGGCGACCACGGAGATGAAGATCCAGAAGAACGAGATCCAGAGGAAGAAGACGATCATCCACCAGAACACGTCCAGGAACGTCGTTTCTGCAAAGAGCACGCGGCCTCCTTTTCGTTGATCGGCGCCGAAGCGACGGCGTCAGGCGGGATTCTGACGGGATTCCCGGAGCGGTGTCTTCACAGCGGTTGGGGAAACGTGCGAACCGCGCGCCAGGCCTCGGGCCCGCTGTAGTCGATGTACCGCGTCCTCGTCAGGCGGAGCTCGCCGTCCTCGAGGATTCCCCCGGGCAGCCTGCCCTGGTGGAGCCGGATCTCGTGGTAGTTGCGGGGCGAGATCTCGACGGCCTCCCTGTGGACCGGGTTCTCTCCCCATCTCGCCGGCCCGTCGGGCTTGGCGAAGAGGATCAGGTTCCCGTAGGCCCCCTTGACCAGCTCGAGGTCGTAGTAGCTGAGGAGGCCATGGGCTGCGTAGGCGCTCATCCCGGCGACGAGCCTCTCCTCGAGGTCGAAGAGCAGCGCCGTCTGCGCGTCCTCCCGCGGTCGCCCGAAGAAGCCGACGACGAGCAGGTCCTGGGCGTCGATGAGGGCGTGGGTCTCGGGCACGACGAGCAGATGCCGAAGACCTGCCGAGTCCGTCTCCCGGATGACCACGTTCCTGCGGCTCTCGGACGGCTCGTCGCACCACGCCCGGGCGCGCTGACGCTCGTGCGCGAGCAGCATCCGCAAGGCTTCTTCCTCCCGGCGTGTGTGCGCGGGATCGGTGAACGGCCTGCCTGGGACCTGCTCGTCCGGCCCGAGCTCGATCTCCCCGCTCATGCCTGGAACCTAGCGGAGCTAGGCCGACCAGATGCATTTCGCGGCAAACCGGCACTTTGGAGGGTATTCGTCGCTAACCTAACAGGCTCCCCGTGCGCAAGGCGCTCGTCATCTCGCTCCTTGCTCTCGCCGTCCTCGCGGGGTCGGGAGCTGCTGCCTTACAGAGGTACGACGCTTCGCGCTCGGGACTGATCGACGAAGGCACCAGGATCGCCGGGGTCGACGTGGGCGGCATGAGCGCTCCCGAGGCGCGGGCGGCAGTGCATCGTGAGGTCGCCCAGCGGTTGGAGGAACCGCTAACGCTTACGTATCGCGACCGGCGCTTCGCCACCATCGACCCGGCGCTCGTCAAGGTCCGCACCAATGTCGATCAGCTCGTGGCCACAGCGATGGCCGAGAGCCGAGAAGGGAACTTCCTTACGCGTTCGTGGAACGGCTTGACCGGAGAGGAAACGGGGTCCGAGTACGACCTCGAGGTGTCGTTCTCGTCCAGGGCGGTGGGGAGAATCGTCGACGGGGTGAGGCGCGAGGTGAACAGCCCCATGCGCGACGCCAAGGTCTCCGCCTCCTTCGACGGCGTGCACATCAGCCCCTCGAGCGTCGGCGTGACGGTCGAGGCGGGGGCCCTGAGGCGGGCGATCGGCGAGAGCCTCGTCAGCGGAGACGCGGCCCGCACGGTCGCCATACCCACGCGGAAGGTCGACCCGAAGATGACGACGAAGCAGCTGGCCGATCGCTACAGCCACTTCATCGCGATCAGCAGGGTCAGGCGCGAGCTCCGCCTCTTCGTCAACCAGAGGCTCACGAAGTCCTACCGAGTCGGTATCGGCGCCGCCGGGTTCGATACTCCGGCGGGCCTCTACGAAATCGAGAGCAAGGCGGTCGATCCTGCCTGGTACGTGCCCGACAAGGCCTGGGCGGGCGACCTGGCCGGGAAGGTGATCCCGGGCGACGACCCTGACAACCCGATCAAGGCGCGCTGGATGGGTTTCTACGACGGCGCCGGGATCCACGGGACCGCGGACACGGCTTCGATCGGCACCGCCGCCTCCCACGGCTGCATCCGCATGCTGATCAGGGAAGTCAAGGACCTCTACGACCGCGTTCCGCTGCACACGCCGCTCTCGATCGCCTAAGAGTTCCTAACGTAATGATGACCCGCCGACCGGGTCCGATGGGTCGGTGGTTCAGAGCCGCCCAGCGCGGCCAGGCGGCACCGCTCCTGATTGAGTTAGGACCTCTAAGTGAGTGAAAGGGAGCGGCCCCTTTGCGGGGCCGCTCCTCTCGTGCTTCTCGGCCGACGGCAAGAGGCCGCCGGATCGTGTCATCAAGGCGCTTACGGGCCGATCCTGTACCTCTGGATTCCCGTGGACGTGTTTCCCTTGATGTCGGTTGCGAGCCAGCGGAACGTCGTGTCCGAGGTGATGTAGAACACCTGGCCCGGCTCGCGCGGGCCGCTCGAGTCCCACAGCGTCGAGCTCTCGTTCGGCTTCGACCCGTCGATCGTGTAGCGGATCACCGACGGCTCGTTGACGAACGCGAACGTGACGAACTGCGGGCCAGTCGAGAAGTTCGACCCGGTCATCTTGACCCGGGGCTTCTGGTTGTCCTTCTCGTACTCGTAGGCCGACTCGAGGAGGCCGAAGTTGCCCGCGGCGAACTCGAGCGCCTCGAACTTGCCCTCCGTCGCGTAATCCGGCTGGAAGCCGACGCCCTGCTGGCCCGTGCCGCCGCCCAGGACGGCTCCCGCCGGATGCGCCAGCGTGAGCGGTACGTCCAGCGTGATGTTCGGCTCTGGGCTCGACGTGTTCGGCTGCGCGATGGCGACGATCTTGCGGACTTCCTCGTCCGCCGTGCCGAAGTCCACCTTGATCGTGTCGCCGACGTCGAAGTTGTTCCGACTGCCGGCGCGGATGCCGATGTCGCCCGCGGCGGAAGCCACGGACAGCGTCGTGTTGACGTAGCGGTCGGCGCCGGTCTCGAAGCTGTACGCGATCACGCCGCGCTCGTACCAGTGCTCGTCGGCGCTGTTGCCCGCCGCCGAGTAGAGCACGTCCGCGATCGGACCCGTGCGCTCCGGGAGGATGGCCGTGCCGCGGACCTCCTTGATCCGGTTGAGGATCTGGTCGCCGGCGGCGAAGAAGTACTTCTCCACGCCGATGTTCGGGTGAACCAGGTCGCCCTCGTCGCGGTTCGGCAGGTACGCGCCCGGCGCCCACATGAAGTAGCCGCCGAAGCTGTGGATGTTGTTGGAGAACTTGATGTTCGTGAACGTATCCGCGACCCAGAGCTCGTTCTTGATCTCCGGCTCGGACGCCTCCGCCGGGCCCGTGTAGACGTCGCTCGTGCACGAGAACGACGCACCGATGTACCCGTCGGTGAGCGTCCCGACGGTGTTGTTGCGGTTGGGGTCGACGCCCCAGGCGTTCCGCGAGGCGGGATCGCTGTTGACGTACGGGAGCCCGGTCGACGGGTTCGTCCGCGGCGTCCAGAAGTCGGCCGCGAACGGGTCGTCGGTCTCCTTGGCCCCGTTGACGCAGTGGTTCGTCAGGTTGCGCCGCTGCGAGTTGAAGTCGTACATCGAGTAGTGCGCCCCGTCCGGGTTCGACGCCGGCAGGATGAAGATGTCGAGGTTGTCGACGAGCTGCCGCACTTGCGAGTCGATCGCGTAGTTCCGCAGCAGCTGCTCGGCGGTCTCCAGGCACGTCAGCGGCGTCGCCCACTCGCGGGCGTGCTGCTGGCAGTAGAGGAACACGCCGGTCTTCGAGCCGTCACGGTTCTTGCCGATCCGCAGGACGTTCTGCTGGAACGGACCGCGCTCGACCAGAGGCGGAGCGTTCAGGAAGTCGTCCAGGTTCACCTTCACACGCGGCTGGACGAGGCCCGCACCTGCGTTGCCCCGGTAGGTGAGCGCCTTGACGAGCGCGCTCGCGCCGGGGTGGGCGTTGATCGCCGCGACGACGTCGGCGGCCGTGCTCGTGCGAGCACCCGTCGCGTCGGTCGCGAGGCTGACCGAGATGTCGTTCCCGATCACGCCGACGCTCAGCGGCGCGTTGGCCGCGCCGGGGTCGAGGAACTCGGCGGTAATCAGGTCGCCGCCCTCGTGGCCCCAGGCGCGGGAGGTGAGCACGACCGCCCCACCCTGCAGCGAGGTGGGCACGGAGCTGCCGCTCCCGGTGGTGCCGGCCATGTTGGCCTGCGCCTTGCGCTGGTAGCCGTTGGTCAAGTACGGCAGCGGGACGATCTCCGAGACGTTCGGGAACTCTGCTGCCAGGTCCTCGAAGCGGTCCTTGACCTCGGTCGGGTCCATGTACCGCGTCGTGAAGTCGGACAGGTAGCCCGGCGCGTGCGGCGGCAGGCCGCCTCCGAGCCACACCGAGACGTCTCCCTCGAGCGTCGCGCCCGTGCTCGAGCCGAGGCGGATCCTGGTCGGCGCCGGCGGCCCGTCGCCGATGTCGCCGATCCGGATCAGGATGCGGTGCTCGATGTACGTGTCAGGCGTCGTGTCAGGGTCGATGTTGACGTTCAGCGGCCGCGGGCCCTGGTCGATCGGCGTGCCCGCGCCCGTGTTCCACGAGACGGACACTTCCGGTCCGATGTAGTCCGAGCCCGTGGGCGTCGAGCCCCCGAGGCGATCCTTGGCCTCGACCGACAGGAACCTGCCGGCGTAGTTCTCGAAGTAGTCGGCCCGCAGGATGACGAGCTCGTCGTCGTCGGCGATCACCGGCGGGTCGCCGAGCGCGGACTCGCTCGCCCGAGCCTCGGCGCGGCGAGCGGACCGCATGTCGGCCACGTTCGCCTGCCAGGTGGCGGGCCCTTCGATCGTGGCCCCGATGTCGTAGCCGGCCGCGGCCAGCTCGACGAGGTCGTCCGCGGAGCCAAAGACGGTCACGGTGACGGTGCCGTCCGCGTTGCTGCGCAGATAGTGGTCGTTGAACTCGATCCCGAGGCTCTCGGAATCGGCCTGCAGCTCCAAGGCCGCGGCCTTGTTCGCGAGCGTGACCTCGACCAGGCTCTCGCCCTGGTTCGGGTCGATCCCTCGTTCGTCGCCGCTCGCGGTCGCGCCGCCGGCGACGACCAGAACGACGACCGAGACGGCGAGCAGGGCTCGCCAAGTCTCTCGGAAGCTCATGTCTGCCTACCTCCCCCTACCCGATGACTAGGAACAGCGCTGCAATCAGATCACGCAAGGGCCATTCGGGTCAACCACTTGAGAGCACGAGCTCGAGCAGGCTCTCGTGCTCCTCCCGGCAGGCTGGGCAGCCTTCGAGGTGAGCGCGGAAGCCGGGCACCGCCGCGTCCGCGTCCGCCCCAGCAATTTCCAGCTCGACGTAGCGGTCGAGCTCGGCGAAGCACTCGTCGCATCCCAGCTCAGGTCCCGTCGGCCCGAGGAGGCGCGCAAGAGCCCGCTCGGGCTCGCTTCGCTCGGTCATCATCCCTCCTCCCCGGTCAGCGCCAGGCCACCGGCGGCGAGGTGCTCCCGCAGCTTCCGGCGTGCGTCGTGGAGGGTCTTGTAGAGCGCCCCTCGGCTCTTGCCGAGGCGCTCGGCGAGAACGTCGATGGGAACGCCGTTCAGGGCAACCGCCACGAGCACCCGCCGTTGGTGGGGCGTCAACGCCGTGGCGATCCCGTCCTGAACGGCCGCGAGCAGCTCGTTGCGCTCGGCCTCCTCACTCGGGGTCGCGCCCTCGCTCGCGAAGAACGACCACGTTTCCGGCTCGAGCGGGATCTCACGTCCCTGCCAGGCACGGCGGCGGAGCTTGACCGCCGCTTCGAGGAGTGCGAACTTGTACACCCAGGTGGTGAAGCGGCTCGCTCCCCGGAAGCCGTCCAGACGGGCCATCACGGAGACGAGCGCGTCGTCGGCGGCCTCCAGCGCGATGTCGTCGAATTCGTTCCCACGCAAGTGCGGCAGCGTCCGCCGCCGGCGCGTAACCTCGAAGCGAGCGGCCCGCAGGAGGAGGGCGTGGAGGCCCGCAACCGCCGCGTCCCGCGTTTCGCCGGTTCCTCGCAGCTCGTCGAGCCAGCGGCGCGACTCGGGATCGAGCACGCTCGCGGCGACGGCCGTGCCGGACGACTCCGGGTCGACGTCCACGGCCACGACCCTACCACTGTCGTCGAGGAAGACGAGCCCGCCCCGAAGCGCAGCCGCAGCGCTTCGGGGCGGTGACGGTGAAGCCCAGCCGCCACGCTAGAACCGGCGGGGGAACTGCTCGATGATGCCGGTCGAGAGCTCGTCCGCCATCTCCAGGGCCTGGAGGTGGATCTGGTCGTACGCGGCCACGTCTGCCGCCCAGTCACCCTGCAGGCGGGCGACGACCTCGGTCGTCGTCAGGCTCAGGTGCTCGTACAGCATCCGCTGCATCTCGCGGAACTTCCACTCGCGCGGGTTGGCGGCGTTCAGGAACGCGGCGATCTCGTCGCCGTTCGCCCGCCAGCGCTCCTGGCCGGCGGCCACGCCGGGGCCGTCACCGGCTTTGGCCGCGGCGATGATGTCGGCGGCGATGAGGATGTGGTCCCGCAGGAGCCGCGTGAGCTCGTCGCCTGCGGCCTCGCCGTAGAACGGCTTGATTGCATCGCCGAGGTCGGTTTGGTTCTGCAGCAGCCTCCCGACGGTCGCCTCCGTGTCGGGCGACTCCGTGGTCAGGCTGATGATTGCGAGCCGTGTCCAGGTGATGTGGTCTTCCCAGAGCTTGCGCATGTCGTTGCGAAGCGCGAGCTCCTTCTTGGAGATCGCGTTCTTCCCCGAGTGCTTCTTGTTGCCGTCGGCCAGGGCGTCGGGGGCGCCCGCGACCACGAGGGCCACCGCCGCGCCGATCATCGCTGCCAGAAGCGCCAGGCCGAGCGGGAGCGGCCGCAGGGCTCGAGTCGTGCTCATCGAAGCTCTCCTCCTTGACGTTTTCGTGTCGGAGGTCTTTGTGACGCCGGCTGCGAGATCCTTACGTCGGAGGACCGAGCCACTCGTCGAGCGGCAGGCGCGCGGCGAGCGACGAGAAGTCGCCGGCGTCGCGGATCTCCACGGCCGCGGACGCCATGGCGCTCACGGCCGCCCAGGTCAGGCCGCCGCCGACGCTGATTCGCCTCGCGCCTGCGTCCACGACCTCCGCGAGCGCGAGCTCGGGCAGCGCCAGGATGTTGACCGGCTTCGAAACGGCCTTGCAGACCTCTCGCACCTCCTCCGCCGACCTGAGACCGGGCGCGTAGAGGACGTCGGCGCCTGCCTGCTCGAAGGCCTGGAGGCGCTCGATCGTGTTCCCGAGGTCGGGATTGCCACGGATGTGGTTCTCGGCCCGCGCGGTCAGGGTGAACGGGAAGCCCAGGCGTCTCGCCGCCTCGACGGCGGCGGTGACCCGTTCAACGGCGTGCGGCAGCTCGTACAGGTGGCCGGCTGGATCCCAGTCCTCGATCGAGCCGCCGACCGCGCCCGCCTCGGCCACCCTCGCGATCGCAAGCGCCGCGTCCTCGGGAGCGGGGCCGTACCCGTTCTCGAGGTCGACGGAAAGCGGCAGGTCGGTAGCCGCAGCGAGCGCCGCGGCGTGCTCGGCCACCTCGTCCAGCGTGACGCCGCCGTCCAGGCGGCCGAGCGTGAACGCGAACCCTGAGCTCGTCGAAGCAAGGGCCTTGAAGCCGAGCGCCGCCAGGACACGGGCCGAGCCGGCGTCCCAGGGATTCGGGATCACGAACGCCTCACCGGCGTGCAGCGCCCGGAACTCCTCCGCCTTCTGCGCTTGAGCTCTACTCATCGACGACGCGGAGGACCACTTTGCCACGCTTGCCCGGCTGCATGCTGCGCTCGAAGGCCGCCCGCGCCTCGGCGAGCGGGAACACGGAGTCGACGAGCGAGCGCAGCTCGCCGGCATCGGCGAGGCGGCCGATCTCGACGAGTTGCTCGCGGTTGGGCTCGACGATGAAGTAGACGCCGTCGCCCGAGGGCTCGTGCGCGACCGTCACGAGTCTCCCGCCTTCGCGCAGGATCGCCGGCGAGCGCCCAAGCAGCTCGCCGCCGGCCGTGTCGAAGACGAGGTCGACCGGGTCGACAGCCTCCTCGAAGAGGGCCGTCGTGTGGTCGACGACCTCGTCGGCTCCGAGCTCGCGAACGATCTCGACTCCCGCAGGCGAGGCTGTGCCGATCACGTGCGCGCCGCGGTGATGGGCGAGCTGGACGGCGAAGCTCCCTACTCCGCCGGCCGCCCCGTGGATCAGCACCCGCTCGCCGACGGTCAGCTCGCCGTGGTCGAAAAGGCCCTGCCAGGCGCTGAGCGCCGGGAGGGGAACCGCGGCGCTCTCGACGTGGGTGAGCGCCTGCGGCTTGGGAGCGAGCAGCCCTGCGGCGACGACCGCGTAGTCCGCCGCGGCACCGTCGCGCTCGAAGTCGGCAAGCGCGTAGACGCCGTCTCCGACGGCCAGGCCGTCGACATCGGAGCCGGTCGAGGCGACGACTCCGGAGAGCTCGTAGGACGGGATCGCCGGTAGCCGGTCGGCAGGCCAGTCGAGCTCGTCCCTCGTGATCGCAGCCGCGTGGACCTGGACGAGCGCCTCACCCGGGCCCGGCGCCGGTGTGTCAAGGCGCTCATCGAGGAGCTGGGCGATGCCGCCTGGAGCGTGCAGGCGGATCGCGGACATGGTGGCTGGAGTGGTGGTGGTCAATTGCAATCTCCTTCTCTAGAAAGAATCTTTTTAGCAAGAATCTATCAGAGACGCTATCCTCCACGCATGGCGAGGAAGAAGCACGATCACGTGGACAGCATCCTCGAGCAATGGAGGCGCGAGCGACCGGGCGTGGACACGGCGGCTCTGGGTCTCATCGGCCGCCTCCACCGCGCGGCGGCGCTCACGAACGCGCCGCTCGCCGCCGGACTGGCCGAGCACGGCCTTCAGCCCGGCTGGTTCGACCTGCTCGCCGCCCTGCGGCGCGCCGGCCGCCCCTACGAGCTCAACCCCACCCAGCTGATGCGCGCAACCTTGCTCTCGTCGGGCGGCATGACGAAGCGCCTCGACCGAGTCGTTGAGGCGGGCCTGGTCGAGCGCCGAGCCGACCCCAACGACCGCCGGGGCGTCCTCGTCGGGCTGACCCCGCACGGCAAGGCTGTCGTCGACAAGGCTCTCGAAGCCCACGTGGCCAACGAGGAGCGCCTCCTCCGTTCCTTGAAGCCGGCGGACAGGCGCGCGCTCGACAACCTGCTCCGAACCCTCCTGGCCGACCTCGAAGCCGAAGCCCGGTAGCGGCCGACCGCGATACTGGAGGGCGTGCAGACCGTCCATCCAGTCCGGCACCTGCTGCGCGCGAAAGACCTGATCGACGCGCGCTACCGCGAGCCGCTCGACGTGGAGACGCTCGCCCGCGCCGCCCACCTCTCCCCCGCGCACTTCAGCCGCGAGTTCCGTCGCACCTTCGGCGAGCCGCCGCACCAGTACCTCCTGACCCGCCGGCTGGAGCGCGCGGCCGCGCTCCTTCGCAACACCGACCGCACGGTGGCCGACATCTGCCTGCTCGTCGGCCTTCGGAGCGTCGGGTCGTTCACGTCCAGCTTCGGCCGCGCCTACGGGCTGACCCCAGCCGCCTACCGAGCCGCCCATTCGCCCGCGCTCACGCACGCTCGGGCGCCGACCTGCGTGCTCCAGGCGTATGCCCGCCCGACGACAGCACGTTTCGAGAAGACAGCGCCGCGCGGCCCGGCTAACGTCGTCCCCGACTAGCAACGACACGGAGGTTGACGATGCTCAAGCAACTCACACATACGCAGGTTTGGGTGCACGATCAGGACGAGGCCCTCGCCTTCTACACCGAGAAGCTCGGAATGGAGCTCCGGGAGGACATCACGTCCCCCGAGCTCGGGAACTTCCGCTGGCTCAGCGTCGGTGTGCCCGGCCAGCCCGACGTCGCGATCACGCTGATGGCCGTGCCCGGGGCCCCGGTCTTCGACGAGGACACCCGCACCAAGATTCAGGAGCTTCTGGCCAAGGGCGCGTCCGGCGGGCTCTTCTTCGCCGCCGACGACGTCCAGGACACGTACGAGGAGCTAAAGAGCCGCGGCGTCGAGTTCACGCAGGAGCCGACCCAGCAGCCCTACGGCCTCGACGCGGGGTTCCGCGACTCCTCCGGGAACCACTTCCGGATGATGTCGGCGGACTGAGTACCTGAGTCAGCCGGAGACTTCGAGCACCGCTTTCACGATGCCGTCGTAGCCGGTGCAGCGGCAGAGGTTGCCCGACAGCGCGATCCGAACCTCGTCCTCGCTAGGGCGAGGTTCGGCTGCGAGGAGCGCGGTGGCCGAGACGAGCATGCCGGGCGTGCAGAAGCCGCACTGGACGCCGCCGCGCTCGAGGAACGCCCGCTGGAGCGGCGAGAGGCTCGCGCCGTCCCCGAGGCCCTCGACCGTAGTCACCTCGCGCCCATCGGCCTGGACGGCCAGGTACGAGCACGAGTTCACCGGCTTGCCGTCGAGGAGCATCATGCAGGCCCCGCACTCGGAGTCGTCGCAGCCCTCCTTCGCGCCGGTCAGCCCGACTCCGTCGCGAACGGCGCAGAGCAGCGTCGTCGCCGGATCCAGGTCGAGCGGGTAGTCGACCCCGTTCACCTTCAGCGTCAGCGGAACCTTCAGGACGCACCTCCCGCGCCGAAGAGGGTCGTGCTGGCCGGCACCGGAACAGTCTCGCCGCGGGCGCGGGCAAGCGCGGCAGTGAGCACGCGGCGGGCGAGCACCTCCGCCATCGCCTGCCGGTAGTCGGCCGAGGCCCGAACGTCGGAGATCGGCTCGGCGGCGGCCGCAGCGGCCTTCGCCGCCTCTGCGACGGCATCCGCGCCGCCGTTCGAGCCGACCAGCGCCCCTGCCGCCGCCGGCACGAGCCGGATCGTGGGCGCGAGCGCCGTGATCGCCACGCGGGCGGACTCGACCTTCTCGTCGGTGAGGGTGACGGCCGCCGTCGCGCCGACAACGGCGATCTCCATCTGCCGCCGGTACTCGAGGCGGGCGTAACAGCTGCCGGTGCCATCGGGCGGAAGCGGAATCTCCACCTCGGTGAGGAGCTCGCCCGTTTCTGCGACGGTCGTCCCCGGGCCCGTCATGAGGTCGGCGACGAGAACCTGACGCTCGCCGGCCTCCGAGCGCAGCGTGACCGTGGCGCCGAAGACCATGAGCGGCCCTCCGACCTCCATGGCCGGCGAGGCGTTCATGAGGTTGCCGCCGAGCGTCCCGTGCGCGCGCGTGGCATGGGATCCCACGATCGAGGATGCGTCCGCCAGGGCCGTCAGCCGCTCGAGGACGACGGGGTCGGACGCCATCTCGGCATGCGTCACGAGCGCGCCGAGGCGGAGCCCGTCGCCGGCGGCGGTCCGGCCGCGCAACTCGTCGAGGCGGTGAATGGCGACGATGCTCTCCGGGAGCGGCGACTTGCCCTGCCGCGCGCCGACGACGAGGTCCGTCCCGCCCGCCACCGGCCGTGCTCCGCCGGTCAGCGCCGAGAGCGCCTCGTCGACGGTGGCGGCCGAGACGAAGGCGGAGGTCAACGGCGCTGCTCGGCCGCGGCCGCCCAGATCCGCTCGGGAGTCATCGGCAGCTCCCGCACGCGGGCGCCGATGAGCCGCGCGATCGCGTTCGCGATCGCACCGGGGGTCGGCACCGTGGGCGGCTCCCCCACTCCCCTCGTTCCCTTGGGGCCGCCGTTCTCTGCCGGCGTCTCGATCCAGTCCACGTCGATGCGGGGAGCGTCGGACGCGGTCACGAGCTTGTAGTCGAGGAGGTGCGGGTTCCGCTGGCGCCCATCGGCGTCAAGCTGCGATGCCTCCAGGAGGGCCTGTCCGATCCCCATGACGACGCCGCCGTACACCTGCCCGGTCGCGCCCAGGCGGTTCACAATCACGCCCGAGTCGTGGACGGCGGCGACGTGCAGGACGCGCACCACGCCCGTCTCGCGGTCGATCTTGACCCGGGCCGCGTGGGTGAAGACCTGCGGCTCGAGGAACGACTCGAGGCCGAGGCGCCCCAGGCAGCCTTCGGCGTCACACGGCGGGTCCTCCGGCACCGCACCGGAGCCCTTGCCCAGAAGCTCCGCGCCGGAGCCGGCCAGCTCGGAGATCTCGACCGCCTTGGACGGCGAGCCGACGACCCGCACCTGACCGTCGGCGAGCTCGAGGTCCTCGCGCGCAACCTCGAGCTTCTCCGCGGCCAGGTCGAGCAGCTTGTCGCGCACCTCGCCCGCAGCCTCGACGACCGCGCGCCCGTTGTTCATGGTCGTCTGCGAGCCCGAGGAGCCCTGATCGAAGGGAGCGGCATCCGTGTCCTGGTAGAGGATCGAGAAATCGGACGGCTTCATGCCGAGTACATCGGCGACCAGAAGCGGAAGCGCCATCACCGCGCCGCTCCCGTTCTCCTGCGCGCCGGTGACGATCGTTCCCGAGCCGTCGCCGTTCAGCTTCAAATAGGCGCCCGAGGGGTTGGCGAAGGAGGGCCACCAGCCGCACGAGACCCCGATCGCCTCGTCCTCGGGAAGGTCAACCTCGGGCTCGATCAGCTCGACGGCCCGCTCGAGCGTCTCCCTGATCGAGATCGGTCCGAACACCTGCCGCGTCGGCCCCTCGTCGCCCTCCTGGATCAGCGTGCGCCGACGCAGCTCGACCGGAGTGAGCTCGAGCGCCTCGGCCAGCTCGTCCATGTGCTGCTCGAGCGCCCAGCAGACCTGGGGCGCGGTCGGCGCCCGGATCGAGCCCGACGGCTGGTTGTTGGTGTAGACGAGCGTGCCCTCGACCTTGACGTTCTCGATCACGTACGGCCCGCAGGCGTGCATGGCTGCAATCTGGGCAAAGAAGCCTCCCTCGCCGCAGTAGGCGCCGCCGTCGAGGACGAGTCGGCCGCGGTGGGAAACAAGCGTCCCGTCGCGGCGCGCGCCTGTCTCGAGCTCGATCACCATCCCCTCCCGGCGGTGGTCGGGGGCGATGAACTCCTCCTCGCGGGTGAAGACGAGCTTGACCGGCCGCCCCGCTGCGCGCGCGAGCGCGGCGACGTGCCCTTCGTAGTGGAAGTCGCACTTCGAGCCGAAGCCGCCGCCGAGGAGCGGCACGACGATGCGCACGTGGGACTGCGGGATCTGGAGGACGTGGGCGACGCCGGCTCTGGCCGCATACGGAACCTGCGTCGAGCTCCAGACGGTGACGCGGTCGCCCTCCCACTGCGCCAGAAGCGCCCGCGGCTCGATCGGCGCTCCCTGCGAGGCCTCCGTCACGTACCGGCCCTCGACGACGACGTCGGCCGTCGCCATCGCGGCGTCGGCGTCTCCCTTCACGATCGTCGAGTAGCCGAGGACGTTGCCGTTTCGGCCGAGATCCTCGTCGGCCTCGTAGGACTCCCAGTCCTCGTGGATCAGGAGCGCGTCCTCGGCGAGCGCGGCCTCGATGTCGCTGACGGGGGGCAGCGGCTCGTAGGAGACCTCGATCGCAGCGGCCGCCTCGGCGGCCGTCTCCGGCGTCAGCGCGGCGACGGCCGCGACGATGTCTCCCTCGAAGCGCACGCGCTCGCGCGCGAACAGCCTGCGGTCCTCGGCGAGGTCGCCGTAGAGAACGTCCGGCACGTCCTCGTGGGTGAGGATCGCGAGGACGCCGGGAAGCGCCCGCGCCCGGGTCGTGTCGATGGAGAGGATGCGCGCGTGAGTGTGGTCGGCGTAGCGGAACTTCGCGTGCAGCTGCCCGGTCAGGCTCAGATCGGCCGTGTAGCGGCCAGAGCCGGTCACCTTCTCCTTGCCGTCGGGCCGGAGGAATGTCGTGGGCTCGGTTTCGGCGCTCTGAACGACCATGGAAGCGGAGGATAAACCGGCGGGAGACGTCGGGTGGCGTCTCTAGGGTGTGCCCGTGAGAGCGGCCGGTCGACCGTGAACGTTTTCTGGGGCTTTCTCGTCACCGCCGTAGCGGCCGCCCTCGCCGTCGCCACGATGCTCCTCGTCCGCCGCCGGGCGCCGGAAGGCAGCTACTTCTCCGACGGGGACCGCGCCTCCGGAGTCTTCGGAGTGCTGGCGACCGGCTTCTCGGTCCTGCTCGGCTTCATCATCTTCCTCACGTTCACGAGCTACGACCAGTCACGGACCGGCGCCGAGCTGGAAGCGCTCGCGGTCGCCCAGCAGGTCGAGACGGCGCAGTTCTTCCCGGCCGGCGCCGTGGAAGACCTGACGGGAGGCCTCGTCTGCTACGGACGCTCGGTCGTTTACGACGAATGGGAGCGGATGGAGGCGGGAACGCTGGGCGACTCGATCAACCCGTGGGCTGTCTCGCTCTTCCGCATGCTGCAAGGCGTCGAGCCCACGAGCGCGAGCGAGCAATCGGCGTACGACAAGTGGCTCGAACAGACGTCGGCCCGCGAGGAAGCACGACTCGACCGAATCCACGGGGCGGTGGGAGTGATTCCGACGCCGCTCTGGATCGTCCTCTTCGTGATCGCCGGGATCATCTTCGCGTACATGCTCTTCTTCGCCGACCGGGGCGAGCGGGCCGTGACCCAGGCCGTCCTGATGGGGTCGGTGACCGCGGTGATCGTGCTGCTGCTCCTCCTCCTCAGCTTCCTCAACAGCCCGTTTCACACCGGTGTCGGCGGCGTCCGCCCCGTGGCGATGGAGCGAACCTTGCGTCTCGTGGACGAAGCGCTCGGCACGATCGGCAGCGAGGTTCGACCTCCCTGCGATCGGGAGGGGAATCGGCCCTGAGCGGCCCGGCCGACGAGGACAGGACCGACCGCCTCGAGCTGGTCGCGGCCGTGCTGCTCGCCCTCGCGACCGTCGCCACCGCCTGGAGCGGCTACCAGGCGAGCCGGTGGAACGGCGAGCAGGCGAAGTCGTTCAGCCGGGGCAATGCCGCGCGGATCGAGTCGACGCGCGCAGAGTCTCTCGCCAACGCTCAAACGCAGATCGACGTCGCAACGTTCACCCAGTGGGTCGATGCCTACGCGCAGGAGCAGGCCGAGCTGGCCGATTTCTACTTCGCGCGCTTCCGACCCGAGTTCAAGCCGGCGATCGACGCGTGGGTCGCAACGCGGCCTCTGCGGAACCCGGACGCACCGCTGACCCCGTTCGCGACGCCCGAGTACCAGCTGGCCGCGCGAGCGGAGGCGGAAGCGTTGGAGGCCGACGCGGAGACGCTCTCCGCCGCCGCCCGCGCCAACGTCCAGAGGGCTACCGACTACGTTCTCGCAGTCGTTCTCTTCGCCACCGCGCTGTTCTTCGCCGGAATGAGCGCGCGGTTCCGGTCGCACCGCCTGCGCGTGGCGCTGGTCTCCTTCGGGGTCGTGATTCTTCTCGGCACGGTCGCGTGGATCGCGACGTTCCCCGTCAGCATTTCGGTGTGAACGAGCGGCGCGGTCTCGAGCGCTGGGTCCCCCGAGCCCGTTTGATCGCCGTTCCGTTCGCCTTCGCCGAGGTCGCGATCGAGGCGGGCAACCATCCGCCCGGCTACGAGCGTTGGGCGTGGACGACGGCCGGAGTCTTTGCGGTCGGCGCGGTCGTTCTTTTCTTCGCCCCGCATCCGCTCGCCGGCGTCCTCTTCGACGCCGCCATCGTCTCGGCGTTCGTCTGCATCTACTCGTTCGAGCCGAGCTCGCCCGTGCGGGAGCTCTACTTCCTGCCGGTGGTCGAGGCCGGGCTCTTCTACGGCGTTCGCGGCGGCCTGCTCCTTCCTCTGGCGAGCGCTCCCGCGCTCGCGTTCTTCGAGTCGAAGGCGTCCGACGAGCTCGGGGTCGCGTTCGACCCGGGGCACGTCCTGACGCCGATCGGGCTCCAGATCGCCGTCGGGCTCGTGGTCGGCTGGCTTGCGCAGAGCCGCAGCTGAACGGCTCTAATGTCGGAAGTGAGCGACGCCGCCGAGCACCTCGCCCGTGGCCGCGAGGCCTACGCCAGGCGAGCGTGGGGAGACGCGTACCGAGAGCTCGCGCTCGTCGATCGGGAAAGCGGGCTGGAGCCCGCGGACCTCGAGCTCCTCGCCACGTCGGCCTACCTGCTCGGAGACGAGGACGAGTGGATTCGCGGTCTCGAGCGCGCGCATCAGCTCTACGTGGATGCCGGCGAGATTCCGCGTGCTCTGCGCTGCGCGTTCTGGGTCGGGACAGGCCTTGCGCTCCGCGGCGACGTGGGCGGCGCAACCGGCTGGGCCGGCCGCGCGCTGCGGCTCTTCGAGCAAGGTGAGGAGGACTGCGTCGAACGTGGGTACATGCTCTTCCCGCGTGTGCTCCAGCACGAGGCAGCCGGGGATCTCGAGGCGGCATGCGATGTCCTCGGCGAGGCGGCGCGGATCGGCCAGCGCTTCGGCGAGGCGGACCTGCTCGCGCTCGCCGTGCACCTTCAGGGACAGCACCTGATCACGCTCGGGCGGGTGCGGGAAGGCTTCGGCTTCCTGGACGAGGCGATGGTGGCGGTCACGACGGGACAGCTTTCGCCGATTCCGACCGGCCTCGTCTACTGCGGCGTGATCGAAGCCTGCCAGCGGACCCAGGAGCTCGGCCGTGCTCGCGAATGGACGGCGGCTCTGACCCGTTGGTGTGCCGAGCAGCCAGACCTCATGGCCTTCACCGGGCGCTGCCGCATCCACCGTGCCGAGATCCTGCAGCTGGACGGCGCCTGGGGAGACGCCCTGGAGGAGGCGCGAAGCGCGAGCGGCCGGGCGGGGATGAGCCAGGCGGCGCACGGCGAGGCGCTGTATCGCCAAGGAGAGATCCATCGCCTCAAGGGTGAGTTCGCCTGCGCCGAGGAGGCATACCGGGAGGCGAGCCGCTCCGGTCGCGAGCCGCAGCCGGGCCTCGCCCTTCTCCGACTCGCCCAAGGGGAGCAGGACACGGCCGAAGCGGCGATCAGGAGAGTGCTCGGCGAGGCGGCCGAGCCGCTGAGGCGGGCGAGCCTTCTCCCTGCCAACGTGGAGATCATGCTGTCGGTGGACGAGCTCGACGACGCTCGCACCGCTGGCCGCGAGCTCGAGGAGCTCTCCTACGATCACCCGGGCGGCATGCTGGGCGCGCTGAGCGCGCAGGCGCGAGCGGCGGTCGCGCTCGTCGACGGCGACGCCTGGGACGCTCTGGGCGCCGCCCGCGTTGCGTTTGACGAGTGGCAAGCGGTCGGGGCGCCGTACGAGACGGCGCGCGCCCGCGTGCTCGTCGCTCTCGCCTGCAGGGTGCTCGGAGACACGGACACCGAAGAGATGGAGCTCGACGCGGCGCGGCTGACCTTCCAGGAGCTCGGGGCCGCGCCCGACCTCGAGCGCGTCGAGCAGCTCGCGCGGCGACCCGAGCCGGGGCCTCCCGCCGGGCTGACGCCGCGCGAGGTCGAGGTTCTCCGTCTGGTCGCCGCGGGCAGAACGAATCGCGCGATCGCGGACGAGCTCGTGATCAGCGAGAAGACGGTCGCTCGCCACGTGAGCAACATCTTCGTCAAGCTGCGCGTCTCCTCACGGGCGGCGGCCACCGCGTACGCCTACCGGCACGAGCTCGTCTAGCCGCCTACACAGAACTACCCATTCCGCTGTGCCTTCCGACTTGGGTGTTTCGCCCGAAGCGGCTGCCCTTCCTGGTCCGTAGCGTCGGAGCCATGACCACCGAGCGTTTCGAGACGGTGATCGTCGGCGGCGGCCAGGCCGGGCTCGCGGTCGGCTACCACCTCGCGCGTCGCGAGCGGCGATTCGTGATCCTCGACGCGGCCGAGCGGGTAGGCGACTCCTGGCGGGGGCGTTGGGACTCCCTGCGCGTCTACACGCCGGCTCGCTACTCGGGGCTGCCCGGCATGCGCTTCCCGGCTCGCGGCTTCTCCTACCCGGGGAAGGACGACGTGGCCGCCTACCTCGAGGCCTACGCCGCGAGGTTCGACCTCCCCGTCCGCACCGGCGTCACGGTGGAAGCGATCTCGAACAAAGGAAACGGCTACGTCCTCGCGGCCGACGGGCGCCGACTCGAGGCCGAGAACGTCGTCATCGCCTCGGGGGCCTTTCACGCCCTCCAGGTCCCGGCCTTCGCCTCCGAGCTCGATCCGGGCATCGTCCAGCTCGGGTCCACCGAGTACCGAAACCCGTCGCAGCTACAGGACGGTGGCGTCCTCGTCGTGGGCGCCGGCAATTCAGGCGCGGAGATAGCGCTCGAGACGGCCCGCGCCCACCCGACGTGGATCTCGGGGAGGCATCCGGGGAGCGAGCCCACGCGCGCCGGCAGCCTCCCGGACCGGATGCTCATGCCATTCTTCTGGCTCCTGATCACGCATGTGGTCACGGTGCGGACGCCGATAGGGCGCAAGGTCGAGCCGAAGGTCAGAGAGGGGACGCCGCTCGCGCGTGTGCGCCCGAAGGACCTCGAAGCCGCCGGGGTCGAGCGCGTCGCGAGGACGGTCGGCGCCGACCGGGGTCTGCCGGTTCTCGAGGATGGCCGCGTCCTGGACGTGGCGAACGTGATCTGGTGCACGGGGTTCCGACCCGACTTCGGCTGGATCGACCTCCCGGTGTTCGGCGACAACGGCGAACCGGTGCACGACCGCGGCGTCGTCCGTGCCGCGCCCGGCCTGTATTTCGTCGGCCGGCCCTTCCTCAACGGGTTCACGTCGGGGCTGATCGGCGGCGTCGGCCGGGACGCCGAGCACATCGCCGAGCACATCGCATCCGGGCAGAACGGCCGCTTCTCGCAGTAGCCTTGCTAGTGAGGCCGCCTCGGCGCGGCGACGGCAACCAGAGGAGTTGCGATGATCGGTGCTCTGCTCGTTGGGTTCGTGGCAGGCGTCGTCGCGCGCGTGCTGGCGCCGCACGACGTGTTCCGGCACATGAGCGGTCCCGCGTCGTGGGGCGTGTCGATCCTGGTCGGGCTCGGCGGAGCGCTGCTCGGCTTTCTGATCTTCACGCTCGGCCTCGGCATCGGCGACGACGACATCTTCGACTGGGGCGGGATCGTCGGGGCGATCATCGGCACCCTCATCGTCCTCGCAATCGCCGGCTGGGCGATCCGTCGCCGCCAGAGCCGCTCCACGACGAGCCGCTACGCACCGCCGCCGCAGTAGCCGGGGCAGTCTGGAGGCGGGTGGAATCAACGTCTGCCTTCAAGCTTCGAGTTGCTATCAGCACTCGCGAGCTCGCCGGCTCGTCTCAGGCCCGACTCGTATGCGAGCACGACCGCTTGGACGCGATCGCGCAGCCCGAGCTTCGCGAGGATGTGGAACGTGCGTGCGAACGGTTGCCTCACTCACGAAGAGTCGCGCGGCAATCTCACCGTTTGCGAGGCCATGCGCGATCAGCGTC
>JBOHAB010000012.1:0-22840 GCA_050697655.1 Gaiellaceae bacterium | reverse complement strand
CACCAGAACGTCGCTCATGGAATTCCAGGTGCCCCGGATCACCCACGAGGAGGTGACCGAGGAGCGCGGCATCTTCGTGATCGAGCCGCTCGACCGCGGCTTCGGCTACACGTTCGGTAACTCGCTTCGCCGGGTGCTCCTCTCCTCGCTCGAGGGCGCCGCCGTCACCTCGGTGAAGATCGAGGGAGTCGCGCACGAGTTCACGACCCTCAAGGGCGTCCGCGAGGACGTCACGGACGTCATCCTCAACCTGAAGAGCCTCGTCAGCCTCCTGCACGGCGAGTCGCCCGAGGTGGAGGTGCGGCTCGAGAAGAAGGGTCCCGGCGTCGTGAAGGCGTCCGACATCGAGGCGCCCGCCGACCTCGAGATTCTCAATCCGGATCTCGAGATCGCCAACCTCTCCGACAAGGGCCGCCTCGAGGTCACGCTCACGATCGGCCGCGGCCGCGGCTACATCCCGGCCGAGCTGAACCGCGGTCCCGAGCACACGATCGGGGTCATTCCCGTTGACTCGATCTTCTCGCCGGTGCGGCGCGTCTCCTACGAGGTCGAGGCCGCGCGAGTCGGGCAGCGGACCGACTACGACAAGCTGACGCTGGACGTCACGACCGACGGCTCCGTCACCCCCCGTGACGCGATCGCCGAGGCGGCGGAGATCCTCATCCGCCAGCTCGCGATCTTCACGGACATCGACAAGATCGAGGGCTTCCGCGAGGACGCCGAGGCGGAGGCGGAGGCGCCGCAGGCGCACGGGATGGAGAACTTCCCGATCGAGGAGCTCGAGCTCGGCGTCCGCAGCTACAACTGCCTCAAGCGCGTCGGCATCGAGACGATCGGCGACCTCGTCTCCAAGACCGAGACCGAGCTCGCCGCCATCCCGAACTTCGGCAAGAAGTCGATCGAAGAGGTCCGCGAGACCCTCCAGGCCCACGGGCTGACTCTCAGGGACGAATGAAGCACCACCGCGCAGGCAGGAAGCTGGGCCGGGACTCGGCCCATCGGAAGGCGCTCTACGCGAACCTCGCCTGCGCGCTGATCGAGAACGGCCGCATCAGGACCACCGAGGCCAAGGCCAAGGAGGTGCGGCCGATCGTCGAGCAGATGATCACCCTCGGCAAGCGCGACGACGTGGCGGCCCACCGGCAGGCCGTCGCATTCCTCCGCTCGAAGAGCGCGGCGCACGCGCTCTTCGAGGAGATCGCGCCGCGCTTCGCCGACAGGCCGGGCGGCTACACGCGCGTCGTGAAGATCGGGCCCCGCCAGGGGGACGCTGCGCCGATGGCTTACCTCGAGCTCGTGGACTACGTCCCGGCGCGCGCGCCGGTCGGCGGCCCGGCTTAGAGTTCACCGCGACGCTGCGGCGTCCGCGAAGACGTCGAGAACCTTGTCCCAGCCCGTGCCGTAGCTCGCCAGCCGGTCAGCTGCGTCCTCGGCGCGGTCCCAGCCGCTGTGGACGAGGTCGACCCGCGTGCCGTTGGGCGCCTCTGTGAACGTCACCGACAGATCCTGCACCGTCTCCTTCCCGCGGCCGGGGTGCCAGGTCATGGCGAACGAGCGGGGCGGCTCCCAGGCGACGATCGTCCCCCAGAGGCCCTCCTCGCCGTCAGGGGTGCGCTCGTAGACCCGCCCGCCGACTTCAGGCTCCCAGACGATCGTGGCGTCGCCGTCGAAGATCGAGTGGCCTTCGAACGGCCACCAGTCGTTCATCCGCGCGGTGAAGACGCGGAACGCGTGCTCGACCGGGCAGGCGACCACGATCGACTTGTGCAACACGACCTCATCCCTGATCCGGCTCATCCTCGTTTCCTCCTTCTTCGCTTTCTGCCGCAGCCTTGAAGGCCGCGAGCGCCTCGTCCCAGTACTCCTCGAAGTACTCGCGCAGCTCGGTCAGGCCCTCGCCGTTCACGCTGTAGAAGTTGCGCGTGCCCTGCCGGCGGGCCCTGACGAGCCCGGCGTTCTCGAGCACGCGGAGGTGCTGCGAGACCGCCGGCCGGCTCACGGGCAGGCCGCTGGCGAGGTCGCCGACCGAGCGCGGCCCCCGGCGGAGGGTCTCGAACACGGACCGCCGCGTAGGATCGGCCAGTGCTGTCAAGGCATCGCCGTAAGCCATTGCTTACCGTAAGTTAGAGCTTACCATGCGTGTTGTCAAGCTGACGCTCGAATACGACGGCACGGGTTTCTTCGGTTGGGCGGCTCAACCTGGGCTCCGCACCGTGGAGAGCGAGCTTCGCGCCGCGCTGGACGAGCTCTACCCCCGCTGGGGCGGACTGGCCGTCGCCGGGCGCACCGACGCCGGCGTGCACGCGCTCGGCCAGGTCGCGAGCTTCGAGGCCGAGGGCGGGCCGCCGCCCGACCGCGCCGCTCCGGCGCTGAACGGGATCCTCCCGGACGACGTCGCGGCGGTTGCGGGCGAGGCTGCGCCCGACGGCTTCAGCGCGCGCTTCTCCGCGACCGGCCGCTCGTACCGCTACCGCGTCTGCCGCCGTGAGGCGCACTCACCGCTGGAACGGCGGCGATCGCTCTGGCTGCCGCGGCCCGTGGACGAAGAGGCGCTGGCCGCCTCGGCCGCGCTCCTCGCCGGCGAGCACGACTTCCGGGCGTTCACCCCCACCGACACGCAGCACGACTCGTTCGTCCGCATCGTGCGCGAGGCCTCCTGGGAGCGCGACGGCCACATGCTCGCCTTCACGATCACGGCCGACAGCTTCCTCCGCCACATGGTGCGCACCCTGGTCGGGACGATGTTGGAGCAGTCCCCGGAGGAGGTCGGGCGGCTCCTGGAAGGACGTCCGCGCGACGAGGCGGGCGCGACGGCGCCGCCCTGGGGCCTCTACCTGGAACGTGTGCTGTACGAGACCTAGGCCGCCCGCATGCGGTTGTTGCGGGCGTTGTGCTCGAGCTCGGCCAGGCCAAGCTCCTCCAGCAGCGGCGGGACGTACATGGCAAAGCGCCCGCGCAGCCCCTTCTTGAGCCCGTACCAGCCGCCCACCGGGTTGTCCGGCGAGCGGGCCCACGCCTCGACGGTGCCCTCCGCGGCCGGCTTCTGCTCGTCGGCGCTGCCGAGGAGAATCCAGTCGCCGTGCTCGGTCAGCATCGCGTGGAGGTCGTCGAGCGCCCGCAGCTGGTAGGCGAGCGTCGTCTTGCCGACGACGCAGACGAGCGCCGGCGGGTCGGCCGTCTCGTCCCGGTACATCTGGTACTCCGACGTTCCGGGCGGAGTCTTCAGGACCCAGGGCGATTCCTTGGCGCCCTCTCCCTTTGGCATGACGCGATCATGGCACAGGTACCTGGGAGCGCGCCGATACGATCAAACGGTGCGCTTCAGGAACGTCCTCTTCGACCTCGACGGCACGTTGATCGACTCGGGGGCGATCATCCTCGCCTCCTTCAAGCACGCCACGCGGACGGTGCTGAGGCGGGAGATCCCCGACGCCGAGCTGGCCGCGCTCGTCGGCGGCTCGAGCATCCACGAGCAGATGCGGTCGATCGACGCGCTGCAGGCCGATGAGCTCGTCCGCGTCTATCGGGAGCACAACGAGCCGCTGCACGACGAGCTGGAGGTCTTCGAAGGCGTCGAGCACGTCCTCGCCGAGCTCGCGCGCCGGGGCCGCCGACTCGGGATCGTGACGGCGAAGCGCCGGCAGACGGTCGAGCTCGCGTTCGCCGTCCTCCCGCTCGAGCGCTACTTCGACGCCGTCGTCACCTCCGAGACGACCGATCGGCACAAGCCCGACCCGGCTCCCGTGCTCGCGGCCCTCGAGCTCCTCGGCGCGGAGCCCTCCGAAGCGGCCTTCGTCGGCGATTCGCCCTTCGACGTCGGCGCGGGCAAGGCCGCGGGCGTCTACACGGTCGCCGTCGCCTGGGGGAAGATCCATCCGGTGGACGCGCTGGCGGAGGCCGACGCCATCGTCGAGCGTCCCGAGCAGCTGCTGGATGTCCTCTAAAACTGTCCAGAAGCGGGTCGCCGAGCTGCGCGCGCAGATCGAGCACCACCTCTACCGCTACCACGTCCTCGACGACCCCGAGATCACCGACGCGGAGTACGACCGCCTCTACGACGAGCTGGTGCGGCTCGAGGAGGAGAACCCCGACCTGGCGACGCCCGATTCGCCAACGCAGCGCGTCGGGGCACCGCCCTCGGACAAGTTCCGCAAGGTCGAGCACCTGACACCGATGGGGTCGCTGGAGAAAGTGACTACAGAGGAGACGCTCGCGAAGTGGGCCGACGACGTCCGCAAGCGTCTCGACTCGGACGAGCCGGTCGCCTACGTGACCGAGCCCAAGATCGACGGCTCGGCTGTCTCGCTCATCTACGAGGACGGACGCTTCGGGCGCGGCGCGACCCGCGGGGACGGGGAGAGGGGCGAGGACGTCACGGTCAACCTGCGAACGATCAAGGCGATCCCGCTCCGGATGCGCGACGGCGCCGAGGCACCGCCTTCCGTGCTTGAGGTGCGGGGCGAGGTCTACTTCCCCATCTCCGCCTTCAACCGGCTGAACGAGCGCCTGGTCGCCAAAGGGAAAAGGACGGCGCCCAACCCGCGCAACGCAGCCGCCGGCTCGCTTCGACAGCTGAACTCGCAGATCACGGCCGAGCGGGACCTGTCCATCTGGGTCTACGGGACGGGCCGGGGCCTCGAGCTGCCGACGCACTGGGAGACGCTCGAATGGCTGCGGGAACGCGGCTTCCGCACGAATCCGCATGCGAAGCGCCACGACTCGCTCGAGTCGGTCGCCCGTGAGTGCGCCGAGTGGGAAGAGCGGCGGCTCGAGCTCGACTACGAGATCGACGGCATCGTCATCAAGGTCGACGCTCTCGACCAGCAGCAGCGCCTCGGCGCGCTGCACGGGCGCCCTCGCTGGGCGCGCGCCTTCAAGTGGGCGCCCATGACCGCCCAGACGAAGCTCTTGAAGATCCACGTGCGCGTCGGCCGCACCGGGGCCCTCAACCCGTGGGCCCAGCTCGAGCCGGTCGAGGTGGGCGGCGTCACCGTCTCGCAGGCGACGTTGCACAACGAGGAGGACATCAACCGCAAGGACATCCGCCAGGGCGACACGGTAATCGTCCAGCGCGCCGGCGACGTCATCCCTCAGGTGGTCGGGCCGGTGCTGCCGCACGCCAAGGGCACGAGGCGTTTCCGGATGCCCAAGAAGTGTCCGCTCTGCGGCACGGACATCGTCAAGCCGGAAGGCGAGGTCATGCACCGCTGCCCCAACAGCGCGTGCCCTTCGCGCGGGCTCGAGTCGCTGATCAACTGGGTGATGGCCGCGGCGGACATCGAAGGCGTCGGCGAGCAGTTCGTGCGCCGCCTCTGGGACCTTGGCCTCCTCCGCTCGGTTCCCGATCTCTACCGGCTCACGACGGAGCGGCTCGCCGAGCTGGACGGCTACGCGGAGATCTCCGCCCAAAACGCGGTCGACGCGATCGCCGCCTCCAAGCAGATCCCCTTCGCGCGCGTCCTCTTCGGCCTCAACATCCCCGACGTCGGGTGGGTGACCGCTCAGAACCTCGCCCGCCATTTCGGTACCGTGGACGCCCTGCTCGCCGCGCGGCAGGAGGACGTCGAGGCGGTCGAGGGGATCGGCCCAGACCGTGCCGAGTCGATCGCCACCTGGTTCGCCGAGGAGAAGAATCGCGCGCTGGTCGAGGAGCTCCGCGGCCTGGGGCTCAGGCTCGAGCTGGGCGAAGCCGAGCGCCCTGTCGAAGGGCCGCTCAGCGGCCGTACCTACGTGATCACGGGAACGCTCGAGCGCCTGTCGCGCGAGCAGGCGCGCGCGGCGCTCGAGGCGAAGGGCGCCAAGGTGACGGACTCGGTCTCGAAGAAGACGACGGCGGTGATCGTCGGCGAGAGCCCGGGCTCGAAGGTGGACAAGGCGCGCAAGGCGGGCGTCGAGATCCTCGACGAGGCGACCTTGGAGCAGCTGATCGGCTAGTCAGAGCCTCCGCGCCAGCGCCTGCGCGAAGCGGTTCTGGGCGCGTCGGGCCTTCGTCCAGTTGACCGGGTTGCCGTTCTGCAGGACGGCGAACGCGTAGCGGTTGCCGACGAAACCCGAGAGGGCTGAGGCTCTGCTCGTCGTCCCCGTCTTCGCGCGCACGCGGCCGCGGGCCGGGCCCCTGCGCATGCGGTCCTCGAGCGTCCCGTCCACGCCTGCGATCGCGAGCGACTTGAAGAACGGCCACCGTATTGCCGAGTCGCGCCACGCGGAGACGAGGAGCCTGCCGAGCGACCGGGCGGTCGCGCGGTCGTGGAGGGAGAGCCCGGATCCGTCGACGATCCTGACGCCCGCAAGCGGAACGCCCCGCCCAGCGAGCACGCCGCGGACGACGAGGCAGCCCGCCCTCGTCGTCCCCGCTCCGCGGACCCTGGCGCCGAGGTGCTTGACGAGCATCTCGGCGAAGAAGTTGTCGCTGACCTTGTTCATCCGTCGGACGAGCGCATTCACCGTCGACGAGCGCGTCAGCGCGAGCCTGCGCGACTCGGCGGGAGCGGTCCCGCGCGTCGCCTTGCCGCCGACGGCGATTCCGGCCGAGAGCAGGCGTTTCCTGAACGCCCTGGCCGCCCAGAGAGCCGGATTGTCGATGGTCCGTCTTCGCACGCGGGCTCTGTCGACGACAAGCGCCGAGAGGGGCGGCGACTCGACCTTGTAGTAGTACGGCTTCCAGCCGGCCGCCGTGCGGCGCTTGTCGAAATACGACTCGTCGCCGACGATCCGGCCGGTCACGCGGCGGATGCCTGCGGCGCGTACCCGCGACGCGAGCCTGCGCAGATCGGAACGGCTGAGCGTCGGGTCGCCGTAGCCTTTGAGCACGAGCCTGCCCCGCCACAGCGAGCCCGAGCGCGAGCCGGCGCCGAGCACCGTCGTGCGCATCCGGTAGCCGGGCCCGAGCCGCTCGAGCGCCGCAAGCGCGACCCCGAGCTTCTCGTTCGAGGCGGGACGGAACGAGCGGTCGCGGTGCAGGCCGTAGACCGCCCGGCCCGCCTGGAGGTCGTACACGAAAGCGCCGGTGCGCGCGCGGGAGACCCCCGAGACGGTGAGGGCCCGGTCGAGCGCTTGTCCGAGCGTCTGGCCACCCGCAGGCGCGGTCCACGCGGCGAACGCGACTGTGAGAGCCGCGAAGGCGGCGAGCACGCGCTTTCCGTTGACCCCTGACGTCCTCATCGAAGGGTTCCGCGCAGGATCTTTGCAGGAGCGGCTTCCCAAGTCCGGACGGTCATGTTGAACTTCCCGCTGGACGGCGCAGTCAGGTTCTGCCGCGGGTCTCGGGGCGAGCAGCGCGGCCCGAAGGCACAAGGCTTCATTTTGAGACGAGTTCAAGAGAGCCGGCGAGCTCGAGCAGCGCCTCGAGCGGCAGGCTCCGCGAGCTGAGCTCGATGTGAGTGCCTCCTCGTTCGAGCCGGACGCGGCTCTCCGGGGTCTCGGGCGTGCGGCGCAGGACGAAGACCTGCTCGCCGCCGTGGTCGACCCGCTCCAGCTGCTCCGGATCCTCCCAGTCCCGACCCTCCGGAGGCCGACCGGCTGCGCGTTGCAGGATCGTCAGTCCGTGCGGGCTCTCGACATGGCGTACGAAAACGACCACGGTGTCGTCGTCGAAGAGGGAGACGTCGTACCGCCAGCCCCCAGCGAGCACGTGGGGGAACCAGACGCGGAAGGACACTCGGCGGCGGCCTCCTCGAGCGTCACCGGCCGGCGGTCCGCCTCGGGGTCGAACTCGAACGGCTCCTCGTCGTCTCCTTCCTCCGGCGGCAGCTCGACGTCGAACTCCACCGTCCGCAGCTCGAGCCAGAGGTACTCCCGGCCGTCCAGCAGGGCGACCGAACGGAGCAGGATGCCGCGCTCGGCGTCGACCGCGAGCTCGTAGACGTCGGCTCCGGGACCGAGGTCTCCGAGCGCGAACGAGTCGGCCTCCAAGGGCCGGGCGCGCAGGAGGATCGCGTCGCGACCGGCGACGACCTCACTGCCCGCGAGCTCGAAGGCGCAGGCGCCGAGCACGCCGGTGGGATCGAGCACGGCCAGCCAGGACTCGTCGACGCGGTCAGGCCATTCGACAGACAGCTCGAAGGCGTGCTCGCTGACGCCCGGCTCGGATGCGTCCTCGTCATCCGCGAGCCCCTCGACGCGCGCCCACGCGTCCGGGCCGAGGCACTCGTCGTAGCGTCGGTAGGCCGTCGCGCGAAGCGTCCGGTAGGCAGCCCGTGCCTGGCTCATCGCGGCCAGGGCCTCGCCGAGCTCACTCATCGGCGAGCAGGGGCGGCGGCTCGGCGGCCGCGCCGACGAGCGAGGCTGCGAGCTCGAGCAGCCGCTCCCGCCCGAGCGTCGAAGGCGAACATCGTGATCGTCCTACCGTGGCCGTCCGCCTCCAGCTGCTCGAAGGCGCGCGCGAACGCCTCCTGGCAGAGCTCCTCGTCCCGCCAGGTCCGCACCGTTGCCCGCAGCGTCCGGAACCTCCAGAGAGCGCGGTTCGCCAGCTCGAGGAGGTCGCCGAGGTCGCTCATCGCCCCAGCCGAGCGTACTCGACGGCAGGGCGGATCCGGGCGCCTGTGGCCGTGTCTTCGGTTTAGACGATGCCGCTCCGGACCGCGTAGACGGCGGCTTGGATGCGGTTCTCGATCTGGAGCTTCATGAGGATGTTCGAGATGTGGTTCTTCACCGTCTTCGGGCTGATGAAGAGGTCCTGGGCGATCTCGGCGTTGTCCTTGCCGATTGCGATCAGCCGGAGCACCTCGAGCTCGCGGTCGGAGAGCTCCGTTCGGATCGTCTGGGCGGCCTCGGCGTCCGGCGTCTGGGCACGCAGGTGCTGCAGGACCTTCGCGGCGATCTGCGGCGAGATCAACGACTCGCCGCCGGCGGCCGCGTGGATGCCCGCGATCAGCTGGTCGATGGACGAGTCCTTCAGCAGGTACCCGCAGGCGCCGGCCAGGACGGCGGCCATGACGTCGTCGTCGTCCGCGGAGATCGTGAGCACGACGACGCGCGTCCTCGGCGCGATGCTCGATACCTCACGGGTCGTCTCGACGCCGGTCAGACCCGGCATCTTCAGGTCCATGACGACGACGTCGGGAGCAAGGTCTTCGACGAGCCGAAGCGCCGCGCGGCCGTTGTCGGCCTCTCCGACGACCTGGAGGCCCTGCTCCTCGAGCAGAGTCCTGAGGCCGCTCCGGAACAGGTCGTGGTCGTCGACGAGCAAGACGCGCAGCTCGTCGAGCTGCTTGCCCGGCCGATCCTCCGCGACCGACGTCGACGCCTCCTTGCTCGCGTTTTGACGAGCGGAGATTGTAACGGCGAGCCGGCGCTACCGATAAAGCGTGATCGTCAGCGTCTTCCGGCCCCACGCCCGCGCCTGGGCGCAGGTCGGGAACCAGACGTCGATGATCCTTCCGACAATCGCCGAGCCCGTGTCGGCGGCCACGCCGTCGCCGTAGCCGGGGATGTACATCTTCGTGCCGAACGGGATGATGCTGGTGTCGACGGCCACCGTGCCCCAGCTGGTCGGGAGTCCGCTCGCTGTTGTGCCGGTGAGGCAATACGCGGTTGCTTCGACCAGCATTTGCTCTCCGCCGGACTTGCGGTCGGACGGCTCGGGTTGGGGCTTGGGGCTTGGCCCGGAGGAGTTGGAGGTCTCGGCGGGTGCTTCCTCGGCCGAGGTCTCCTCGACCGGGGCCTTCTCGACCGAAGCCGCCGCGGCCTCGGCGCTCAGGCGGGCGATCCGCTGGCCGTTGAGAGCGCGTTGAGCTGCCAGGTCGGCGAGGAAGGCCTCGCGGGCGGAACGCGCGGCCAGGAGCGCAGCCTGCTCCGCCTCGACCCGGGCGACCACGTCGCGGAGCTCGGCGCTGCGCTCACCCAGGGTGCGGAGGGCTTTCTGCACCTCGAGTCGCGTGACACGGACTTCCTCCAGGATGGAGCGGTCCTGGTCGGCGAGGCGCGTGAGGCCGTCGAACGCGGAGAGAGCGTCGTCGAGCGACTCGGCGGCGAGGATCACCGCCAGCGGGTCGACCTCGCCCTGCACGTACAGCTCCCGCAGGTGGTTGCCCAGCTGGCGCTCGGCCTCCTTCACGTCGGCGCGCGCCAGCTCGAGGGTACGGCGGGCGGCCGCCTCCTGGCGCTCGACCTCCTCGCGTCGCGCATCGAGCGCAGCAAGCCGTCCCTGCGCGCGCGAGAGGCGCGTCTCGAGCGCGTAGAGCTCCAGCAGCGCTTCCTGGGAGCGGGCGGCCAGCCCGTCGCTTTCCTCGCGCAGGCCTTCGATCTCGCTCCTGAGCGAGGCCGGGTCGTCGGCTCGTGCCACCGAGGAGGAAAGGAGGGCGGCGAGGGCGACCGCGCCCAGTGCCGCGAGACGCATCCAGGGTCTGCGGGCACCCATTTCCACGAACGGAGCAGCCTATCAGCCACCTCTCGTTTGCGGCTCGTCCACCCCCCCTGTTACCATGCCCGACTTGATCGCGCCGGGCCTGGCGAATACGCGCGATTCCCCTGGCGGGGGGTAAAGCATCAGACCAAAACTCAGACATTCCTTCGTGCTCGTGCTCCTGGCGCTGGTGGTGCTTCCACTGGCGGGGCCGGCGACCCCGGCCCCTCCCGAGATCGAGGCGAAGGAGTCGGAGGCCAGGCAGGTGCTTGCGCAGATCCACGAGCTCGACGTGAATCTCGAGCACGTGATCGAGGAATACAACGCGGCGCAGGTCGAGCTCGACGAGATCGTCGCCGCGCAGAAGCTGAACCAGAAGCGTCTGACGATCGCGCGCTCGAACCTGGGCTCCGCACAGAACACGCTCGAAACCCGGCTCGTCGAGCTCTATCAGAACGGCAGCCCTGACCTGGTCGAGATCCTGCTCGGCTCGTCGAGCCTCGACGAGATCCTGGACGGGATCGAGACGGCCAGCCGCGTCACGGATCAGGACACGCAGATCCTGGGCGAGGTGCGCAAGTTCCGGGAGGAGATCAAGCGGCGCGAGGCCGAGCTCAAGGAAGCGCGCAAGAAGCAGGAGCAGGTCGTCGCAGAGCGGGCTGCCAAGCGCGAGCAGATCGAGGCGACCCTGGCCCAACGGCAGGAGCTGCTCTCCTCGATCCGGGATCAGATCGAGGAGCTCAAGGCGGCGGAGCGCAGGCGCCAGGCTCGCCTGCAGGCGGCCGCTGAGGCGCGGCTGGAGGCTCAGCAGGAGGCTGCGGCGGCCACCAGCAGCAGTAGCAGCAGCGACAGTAGCGGTGGAGGCGGCGGCGGAGGAGGCGGCGGCAGCGCCCCGACTTCTCAGTACGGCGGCGTCGTCGGCATCGCCATGCAGTACCTGGGCACGCCGTACGTGTGGGGCGGCTCGTCGCCGAGCGGCTTCGACTGCTCGGGCTTCGTGATGTACGTCTTCTCGCGCGCGGGAGTCTCGATTCCCCGCACGGTTTCCACGCAGTACGCCGTTGGTGTCGCCGTCTCGCGCTCCGCGCTCCAACCGGGCGACATCGTCTTCTTCAACGGTCTCGGGCACAACGGGATCTACATCGGCGGCAACCAGTTCATCCACTCGCCGCACACGGGCGACGTCGTGAAGATCTCGGCGATGACGGGCTACTACTCCTCGAACTACGTCGGCGCCCGCCGCATCCTCTAGAGACCGACAGCACCGGGCTGTGAGCCTTGCCGCAGTTGCGCGCGCGGCGTTCTGTTAGCCTCCCGCCCTTCGTCGCTCGCCGGCCATCGGGGAAAGGGGATCTGCATGACCGCGACGCTCGATCGGATTCGCCGCGACCTGGGTGAAGACGAGCTCTGGGAGCGCTCCCTGGCTCGGTCGCGGCGCCGCCGCGAGCGTGCTGCGCCTGACGAGGGCGTACCCCGCAGCCTGGTCTCGGAAGCCCTGCTCGATCTCGACGGGCCGAGGCTCCGGCATGTCGGCCGCGACGGCGTCGTCCGCGACCTGACGGACCCGGAGGTCTGGGATGTCTCGCAGTCGTGGGCGCGGGCGCAGCGGCTCGCCGCCGAGCCGGGCCTGCTGCCGCAGGCACGGGTGGCTGGAGTGACGCTCGTCGTCGCAGCCGTCGCTGCCGCGCTACCCGTCCCCGGCGGGGCGCACAACCGAGCGAAGTCGTCGAGCTCCTCCGAGGTCCGCGTCGAGCTCCTCCGCTACGGCAGCCGCGGCCCGGCCGTGGCCAAGCTGCAGCGAAAGCTCGGGATCCCGGCGGACGGGATCTTCGGGCCGCAAACCCGCCGGGCGGTGCGCGCGTTTCAGAAACGCCACGGCCTGCTCGTCGACGGGATTGTCGGCCCGCAGACCCGGGGCGCCCTCTACCGGACCGTGCCCGCTGCCAAGATCAAGATCATCCGCGCCTGGTGGGTCGTCCCGGTCCAGCGCGCCCTCGGCGTTCCGGCCGACGGCCTCTACGGGCCCGTGAGCAGAGCCGCTGTCGTCGCTTTCCAGAAGGAGCGCGGGCTGATCGTCGACGGCATCGTCGGGCCGCAGACCCTCGGCGCGCTCGGGATCGGGCGCGGGTCGAAGGCCCCAAGGCCCAGCTCCGCGAAGAACGATCCGGTCAAGCATTCGAGTCGCGGCGCGCGGGTGGCGAAGATCGCGCAGCGGTACCTCGGGACCCCCTACCGCTGGGGCGGCGAGTCGCCGAAGACCGGCTTCGACTGCTCGGGCTTCGTCATGTACGTCTTCTCGCGCGTCGGCGTCTCACTGCCGCGGGTCGTCTCGGCTCAGTACACGGTGGGGAGAAAGGTGTCGAGGAGTGCGCTGCGGCCCGGCGACATCGTCTTCTTCAACGGTCTCGGGCACGACGGGATCTACATCGGCGGCGGCCGCTTCGTCCATTCTCCGAACTCGGGCGACGTCGTCAAGATCTCGAGCATTCACGACTCCTGGTACCACTCGCGCTGGGTCGGCGCCCGCCGAGTGATGTAGGAATCCCTGACTCCAGGGAGAAAACCCAGGTCCCGCTAGGCTTTTCGGACTCCCATGCGCACCATTTGGAACGGCTCCATCAACTTCGGCCTGGTCAACATCCCGATCGGGCTCGCCGTCGCGCAGCAGCGCAAGGACGTGTCCTTTCGGACGTTGCACCGCGAGTGCGGCACGCCCATCAAGCAGAAGCGCTGGTGCCCGTTCCACGAGCGGGATGTCGAGGCCGACGAGCTCGTCAAGGGTTGGGAGTTCGCCAAGGGCCAGTTCGTCATGGTCGAGGAGTCCGACCTCGAGGCGGTGGCGCTCACGCGCTCGCAGTCGATCGACATCGACCGGTTCGTGAATCTCGACGAGGTCGATCCCATCTACTTCGACCGCGGCTACTACCTCGCGCCTGCCGATGCCGACGCGCAGCGCCGCCCCTATGTGCTCCTCCTCCGCGCCATGCAGGAGGCGAACGTGGCGGCGATCGGGAAGTTCGTCCTCTGGGGGAAGGAGAACCTCTGCCTGATCCGGCCGCTCGGCGAGTCCCTCGCGCTCGAGACGCTCTATTACGCCGAGGACATCCGCGCGCGCGAGGAGATCGACGCGGCCGTCGCGGAGACCGAGGTGCAGGAGCCCGAGCTCGAGATGGCGCGGCAGCTGGTTGCGAGCCTGGTCGGCGAGTTCGAGCCCGAGGAGTTCGAGAACGAGTATCGCGGCGTCCTCAGGGCGATGCTCGAGGCGAAGCTCGCGGGCGAGGAGATCGTCGCGCCCGAGCAGCCGGCCAAGGCGCCGGTGGTCGACCTGATGGAGGCGCTCAAGGAGAGCGTCGCCCAGGCCCAGAAGGAAAAGGCGCCGGCGAAGAAGCCCGCAGCGCGCAAAAAGCGCGCCGCCTCCGGCTCCCGCTAGCGCTTAAGTCGCCGGCGTCGTTGCGGCGATGCCCGTCGCCTCGAGGTGCGCCTGGAACAGGGTCTTGTCGATCTTCCCCTGGTAGATCGGGATCGACTCTTCGATGCACACGCGGATGACCACGTCGCGCTCGATGCCCAGTTCCTTCGACAGCTCCTCGGGGGTCAGGTGGTTCGCCAACGTCGTCGCCTCCTTTGGCTCGGCGCACGAAAAAGCCCGTCGGCGAGAGCACGGGCGGGCAGGGTGCGCAGACTTGGGCTTCGAGGGACGAAGCTCAACGGCCTCGTGCTCCTTCGTCGTTCATGCACACAGAATACGGTTTCTGACGTGGCCGGGGCAACGCTTCTTCGGGGGCTCGAGTCGCACGTTGCGGAGATCGGCGGCATCCGCACGCGCTACTGGGTGGGAGGCACCGGTCCGCCCCTCGTCCTCGTGCACGGGCTCGCGGGCGCGGCCTACAACTTCACCGAGCTCGCTCCGCACCTCGCCCGTCACCGCCGCGTTCTGATCCCGGACCTGCCGGGGCACGGAGGCACCGAGCCGCTCCCCGCCGCGGGGGACCTGACCGACCTGGCGGCGCACGTCGCCGCCGTCGCCGCGCACGAGGGGATGGTCCCGGCCGAGCTGCTCGGCTACTCCCTGGGCGGGCCGATCGCGCTCCGTCTGGCCGCCGAGCGCCCCTCGTCGGTCAGCGCGATCGCCCTGGTCGCGTCCGCCGGCATCGTCTCGACGACCCGCCGCGCGAAGCTCTGGCTCGCGGCGACCGGCGCTCTGCGGCCGGCTCGCAAGGTCGCGCACGTGCGCGAGGTGGTCGCACGCCGTCCCAACCTCCGTGTCGTCGTCTTCGGCTTTTGGGGGGCCGAGGAGCCGCGCGCGCTGCCGCCGGAGGCGGTCCTGGGCTTCCTCGAGGCCCAGCGCGAGCACACAGACGTGTGGGGCGCGTCCCGGGCGCTCGTCCGGGACGACCCGCGTGAGTACGTGCACCGCGTTTCCTGTCCGGTGCTCGTCGTCTGGGGGGCCCGCGACCGGCTCACTCCGCTCGAGGACGGCTTCGGGCTCGCGCGTGGGCTCGCGGCTTCGCTCCGCGTCCTCCCGGCCGCGGGTCACCTGCTCGTCGCCGAGTACCCCGAGGAATGCGCCGAGCTCCTGCTCGACTTCCTAGACCGGGTTCGGTAAGTCGACGAACTCCCAGGCGACGTCGAAGCGCTCGCCGATGCGGGCCGCGAGCGCGCGGACGCCGAGAGTCTCCGTCGCGTAGTGGCCCCCGGCGACGAAGTGGATGCCGGCCTCCTTCGCCGCGTGCTTGGTCGGCTCGTCGGCCTCGCCCGTAATGAAGCAGTCGTAGCCGTCGGCGGCCGCTCCGGCGAGGTAGCGGGCCGCGCCGCCCGAGCAGACGGCCACGCGCTCGACGAGCTCCGGCCCGTAGGAGAAGACGAGCGGCTCGCGGCCGAGCAGCTCCTGGACGCGCCCGGCCAGCTCGGCGACGGGGAGCGGATCGGCCACGCGCCCGCCGAAGCCGTAGCCGTCGGCGACGCGCCCTTGGCGCTCGATCCCGAGCTCGTCGCAGAGGAGAGCGTTGTTCCCGACCTCCGGGTGCGCGTCCAGCGCCAGGTGGTAGGCGACGAGGCTCAGGTCGGCGTCGAGCAGGGCGCGGAGGCGCTCCCGCAGGACAGGCCCTACCCGGCGCGAGTCCTTGTCCCAGATGAGGCCGTGGTGGACGAGCACCAGCTGCGCGCCCGCCTCGGCGGCGCGCTCGAAGAGCTCGCGGGAGGCCGAGACGCCGCAGACCAGCTTCTCCACGTCGGCCGCCCCGACGACCTGGAGCCCCATTGGCCCGTAGTCGGGATAGGACTCGAGATCGAGGTACTCATCGGCCCACTTGACGATCTCGTCGCGGGCTGCCATTGCGGGTACCCTATGGCGGGTTCGGGGTGTAGCGCAGCCTGGTAGCGCGCGCCGTTCGGGTCGGCGAGGTCCCCGGTTCGAATCCGGGCACCCCGATTGGAAGCATGCCTTGGCCTCGAGGATTCCCGAGCGCATCCGTCTGGCAGTCGAGCTGCTCGCCGTCGAGCCCGGCGATCGCGTCCTCGAGATCGGCTGCGGATCCGGCGTCGCAGCCTCGCTCGTCTGCGAACGTCTCGTCGAAGGCAGGATGCTTGCGATCGACCGCTCGGAGAGCCAGGTCGAGCGGGCGCGGCGGCGAAACGTAGAGCACGTCGCCGCCGGGCGCCTGGCGGTGGAGACCGCCGCGCTCGCGGACCTTGACGCCGACGACGTCTTCGACAAGGTCTTCGCGATCAACGTCAACCTCTTCTGGCTGGGCCCGGCCGGGAAGGAGCTGGAACGAATCCGTCGGGCTCTGGCGCCGGACGGGAGGTTCTTCCTCTTCTACGAGCCGCCCAGCGCGGCGCAGCTCGCCCGCACTGCCGAGAAGGTCGCCGCCTTCCTCCGCTCGGGCGGGTTCGCGGAGCCCGAGATCCTCACGCCCGCGCCCGACGTGCTCTGTTGCGTCTCACGGCCGGCCTAACCCGTCACGAGCGCAGGCGCGAGTGGACGATCGCCGTGCACTCGTCCTCGACGTAGTCCAGGCCCGCGGCTTCCGCGATCGACCGCGCCTCGGGGGAGACGACGCCCAGCTGAAGCCAGATCGCGCCCGCGCCTGCCTCGACGGCCTGACGGGCCACGTCCGCACAGAACTCCGAGCGGCGGAACACGTCAACGAGGTCGATCGGCTCCTCGATCTCGGCCAATGAGGCGACCCGCCGCTGCCCCAGAATCTCCGGCGGCCCCACCGGACGCACCGGGACGACGCGGTATCCCTCCCGGAGCAGATAGCGCATCACCGAGTTGCTCGGCCGCTCGGGGCGCGGCGAGGCGCCGACGAGGGCGATCGTCCGCGCGGCGGCGAGAATCTCGGTCGGGGAGCGCATCGAGGCCAGGCTATCCTTCGAGCGATGGCCGACCGACTCCGCGTCGCCTGCATCCAGATCAACTCCTCGCCCTTGAAGGCGGACAACCTCGAGCGGATGGAGCCGCTCGTCGCCCGCGCGGCGGCGACCGGCGCCGACCTCGTGCTCCTGCCGGAGAAGTGGAACGGCCTTGGGAGCCGCGAGATCCTCCTCGACGTCGCGGAGACGATCGAGGCAGGCGAGACCGTCGAGGCGATGAGCGGCTGGGCGCGCACGCACGGGATCACACTCGTCGGCGGCTCGATCGCCGAGCGCCGCGACGGACGCGAGAAGCTCTCGAACACGTGCCTGGTGTTCGATCCCGACGGCGAGCTCGCCACGGTCTACCGGAAGATCCACATGTTCGACGTCGAGGTCGGCGGGATCGTCTATCGCGAGTCCGAGAGCGAGGAGCCGGGCGACACGCCGATGAGCTGCGAGGTGGAGGGGTGGCGGCTCGGGCTGACCGTCTGCTACGACCTCCGCTTCCCCGAGCTCTACAGGATCCTGGCGGTCGAAGGCGCCGAGCTCGTCACCGTCCCGGCCGCGTTCACGCTCTTCACCGGCAAGGACCACTGGGAGCTGCTCCTGCGGGCCCGCGCGGTCGAGAATCAGTGCTACGTGCTGGCGGCGAACCAGTGGGGAGTCGTCGAGGGCAAGGCTTCGTACGGCCGCAGCTCGATCGTCGACCCGTGGGGTGTCGTCCTCGCGCAGGCGCCGGATGAGGACTGCGTTGTCTCGGCCGAGCTGGACAAGGCGCACCTGGAGCGGATCCGACGGAGCCTGCCCTCGCTCGCGAACCGCCAGCCCGCCGCGTACACGTGGCCGGCCGGGGTCTAGTTCCAAGCCGCACGGTCGACGCGGTTCTCTTCGACGTCGACTTCACGCTCGCTAAGCCGGGCCCTCTGCTCGGGCCCGAGGGCTACCGCGAGGCGGGGGAGCGCCACGGCCTGACGCTCGACCCCGAGCGCTACACGGCGGCGCGGGCGGCGGCCGTCGAGGACCTGCAGCACCACCCCGAGCTCGAGCACGACGAAGAGATCTGGATTCGCTTCACGGCGGACATCGTCCGTGGCATGGGCGGCGACGGCCCTCAGGTGCGGGAGGTGGCGGAGGCGATCACCTCCGGCTGGCTGCACTCGGCCAACTTCGAGCTCTACGAGGACGTGCTGCCGGTGCTCGCCGGCCTGCGCGAGGGCGGCTTCAGGATCGGCCTCGTCTCCAACACGAGCCGCGACCTGACCGCCTTCGTCCGCCACTTCGCCCTGGACGTCGACGCGTGGATCTCCTCAGGCGTGCACGGGAAGGTGAAGCCGAGCCCCACCATCTTCGCCGCCGCCCTCGATCTGCTCGGAGTCGAGGCCGAGGCGGCCGTCATGGTCGGTGACTCCCCGCTCGACGACGTCGAGGGCGCCCGCGCGCTCGGCATGCAGGCCTACCTGATCGACCGCGAAGGGCGCTATCCGGATCGCGACGACGCCCTGCCGACGTTGCTGGCGCTCCCGGCCCTGCTCGGCCTGACCGTGGCTACAAACAGGCCGAGCGGCCGCGCGTGAGCAGGCCGAAGCCCCAGACCTCGTCCTCGAAGACGTAGTAGGCGTTGGCGGCGGTCGGGGTGTTCTCGACGAGCGCGAGGTAGGTGCCGCAGTCGATCTCGGCCAGCTCGCCGTATGTGGCGCCGATGTCGCCGGCCTGCGCGCCGAGCTCGAGGCCCTCCGGAGTCGCCCAGCCTTCGGGCTGCCAAACCGTGAACGCGTGCACGACGCGCCCAGCCTCGAAGACGACGCCCATTCCCTCGGGCTGGAACGGCCGCTCGTTGAAGTACCAGGTCGGCTCCTCACACCCGCGGCAGACCCCGTGGCGGCTTCCCCATGCCTCCAGCACCTGCGAGCGCGTCAGGCCGAGCTCGACGCCGGCGAGCGACACCCCGGGCGTGAACGTGCCTCCCGTCGGAGGCTCCGCCTCCGCGGGCAGGGCGAGCAGGGGCGCCGCCGCGGCGGCCCCCGCGATCAGGACTAGCGCGAGCGGGCGAGGAGCGCGGGCGCCCACGATGCGATCGGAGAGACGTCGCCGTCCCGCCCGTTCAGGTTGCGCCAGCCGAGCGCGTGCTCGGCCTGCATCATCTTGTGGATCTGGGTAGTGCCCTCATAGATGATGGGCGCGCGGGCGTTGCGGAAGTACCGCTCGATCCCGTACTCGGCCGAGTAGCCGTAGGCGCCGTGCACCTGGATGGCGTTGTGCGCGGCCCTGAAGGCGGACTCGGTGGCGTGCCACTTGGCGAGGCTCGTCTCCCGCGTGTTGCGAACGCCTTTGTCCTTGAGCCAGGCCGCCTGCATGACCAGGAGCTTCGCCGTCTCGTAGTCGAGCACCATCTCCGCGATCATGTCCTGGACGAACTGGTTCTTGCCGATCGGCTGGCCGAACGTCTCCCGCTCGCGCGCGTAGTCGACCGAGCGCTCGAGGCACGCGCGGATGACGCCGAGGGCGCCGGCGGCGACGGTGAAGCGTCCCTGGTCGAGCCCGTACATGGCGATCTCGAAGCCCTGGCCCTCCTCGCCGACGAGGTTCTCGGCAGGCACCTCGACGTTCTCGAAGAAGAGCTCGCCGGTCGAGCCGGCCCAGATTCCCAGCTTGTGCTCGGTGTCCTGCGTCGTCACGCCGGGCCACGTGCGCTCGACGATGAACGCCGAGATGCCCTTGTGCTTCGCCGCCGGGTCTGTCTTGGCGAAGACGAGCGCGTGGTCGGCCACGGAGGCGTACGAGATCCAGTTCTTCTGCCCGTTGAGGACGTAGCCGTCGCCGTCGCGCTGGGCGGTGGTCCGCATCGAGGCGACGTCGGAGCCGGCGGCCGGCTCGGTCAGCCCGAAGCACGCGAGCTTCTCACCCCGCGCCTGTGGCGCTAGGTAGCGCTGCTTCTGCTCCTCGTTGGCATAGCGCAGGAGGCTGAGCGAGTTGAGGCCGACGTGCACCGAGATGAGCGTTCGGAAGGCAGCCTCGCCGCGCTCGATCTCCTCGCACGAGAGCGCCTCGGAGACGAAGTCCATGCCCGCGCCGCCGTACTCCTCCGGAACGACGATCCCGAGCAGTCCCAGCTCCGCCATGCCCTCGATCACGGACATGTCCAGGTGGTGGTTGATGTCGTTCTCGATCGCGTTCGGGAGGACACGCTCGTCCACGAACTGGCGAACGGTCGCCTGCACCTCTCGCTGCTCCGGAGTGAGCTCGAAATCCACGGCACTAGTCTACGTGCGGCAGGGTCGATTTCAGCCTCCGAGCCGTTGGTAGACTCGGATCCTTGCGCGCTGAGGCTGGTGCCCGGCCCGTCCGGAGGGAGAGGCCTGCCCGCACTCGCGGGCGTGCGCGCCTGGTCCGCGCCGGACGGATCGCGCTGGCCCTGGGAGCGGCTCTCGTCGTGCTGGCTCTCGTGCTCGGCATCGCCTTCGCCGGCTCTGCGAGCCACGTTGCCGCCGGCATCAGGGTCGACGGCGTCAGCGTGGGAGGGCTGACCGCCGAGGAGGCCCAGGCGAAGCTTTCGAAGGTGGCCGCCCGCTATGCCTCGCAGCCGGTCGTGTTCACGGCGGCGGAGCGGGAGTTCAGGATTCGCCCCGAGGCCCTTGCGGTCGAGGCGGACTGGGAAGTCGTCGCACAGGAAGCCGTCGGCCGCGGCGATGCGCCCTTCCCGATCCGCGGCCTCGAGCGAATCTGGCTGCGGTTCGTCGGCGCCGAGGTTCAGCCGACTCCCGAGTTCTTCCAGGCCGCGTTGGACGAGCGGCTCGAGCGGATTGCCGCCAAGGTCGACCGCCCGGCCGTCGAGGCCTCCCTCGTTCTCACCGGCTTCGAGCCCGAGGTCGTGCCCGCCCAGGCCGGCCTGGAGCTCGATCGCGACGCTGCCGCTGGAATCATCGTCTCCTCGCTCGCGGGCCTCGACCGCGAGGTGACGCCTCTACCCGTCGTCGTCGACTCCCCCGAGGTCACGAGCGACACGCTGGCGCCGGTCGCCAGGCAGCTTCGCACCGTGCTCTCGGGCCCCGTACAGCTCACGCATCAGGGCACCTTCTTCACGATCAAGCCCAGCGCGCTCGTGAAGATGCTCCAGCTCCCGGCCGACGGCGCAACGAGCCTTCGGATCGACCAGGACGCCGCGGCCCGTCGCCTCGCGAATCTCGCCCGGGGCCTTTCCCGGCCTCCGCGCAACGCCGACTTCGCCGTCCGGAGAAACGGGAAGGTCCGAGTTGTCCCCTCGCGTCCGGGCCGCGAGCTGAACGTCCCGGCGACAGCGTCGGCCCTGCTGCAGGCGGCGTCTCGAACGACGAACCGATCCGCTGCGGTGGTCGTCGCCCAGTTCGAGCCGCGGCTGACGACCGCCCAGGCCAAGGCGCTTCGGATCGAGCGGCAACTCGCGTCCTACACGACGCTCTACGCCGGCACGGCCGACCGCATCAACAACCTCCAGCTGGCGATCGAGATCCTCGACGGAGCGCGTATCGCGCCGGGCGATACCTGGTCCTTCAACGAGTTCGTCGGCCCGCGCACGGCGGAGCGCGGGTTCCGTTCCGCGCCGGTGATCATGGACGGGAAGTACGAGGAAGGAATCGGCGGCGGTGTCTCCCAGGTGGCGACCACCGTCTTCAACGCCGCCTGGGAAGCCGGGATCGAGATCGGCGAGCGCCACGCCCACGCGCTCTACATCAGCCGCTACCCGGACGGGCGCGACGCCACGGTGAACTACCCGGACGTCGACCTGAAGCTCGTCAACGACAGCCCGCGCCTGATCGTGATCAAGGCCTCCTACGACGAGAGCGGCATCATCGTCCGCCTCCTCGGCGGCGGGCCGAAGCGGCGCGTCGAGAGCATCGCCGGCGAGCTGGAGGTCGTAGGCAAGCCCGAGACCGAGCAGGAGCCCGATCCGACCCTCTACGTAGGCGACAGGATCGTCGAGTTTGCCGGCGAGCCTGCGCGGGAGATCCGCGTCGAGCGGATCATCTATCAGAACGGTGAGGTTCGGGCCCGCGAGTCGTGGTACACGCACTACCTCTCCGAGGCGAAGATCGTCCGTGTGGGAACGAAGCCCCGCCCGGAGCCGGTCGAGCCGGTGGAGCCGGCACCTCCCAAGGAGAAGCCGACGGAACGGGACGAGGCTCCGCCGACGACCACCGCGCCCGACACGGACGGCTAGCCGGGCGACTCGGCGCCGGCAATCGCCTCGGCCAGCCACGGCGGCATTCGCGTCGGCTTGAGGGTCTCCGCGTTCACGCATGCGTGCGCCGTCCATCCGTCGGCGACCAGGCCTCCGGGCTCGTTCGTCCGCTCGATCGCGTACTCGAACCGGAAGCGGGCGCCCCGGAGGTCCGTAGCGCGGACATGGATGCGCAGCTCGTCGTCGAACCGCGTCCCGTCCAGGTAGCGGACGTACGCCTCGGTCGTGGTCGCGTCCACTCCCTGCTCGACGAGTTCCTTGTAGCCGCCCGCGAACTGGCCCAGGTAGGCGATGCGGGCGATCTCGAACCACACGAGATAGGCGGCGTTGTGGACGACGCCCTGCGCGTCCGTCTCGCTGAAGCGAACGGTCAGGTCGGTCGAGAAGCGATACCCGTCCATCGAGGGAACTTTCGCAGCGCGGCTCGTGTCCAAGCAACCACGAGCCGAAGGAGGACCGGAATGCGGAAGCTGATCGTCATCGTGTTGATCGGAGCGCTGGCCCTCGCTGCGCTCGCCTGTTCGTCGGGAGACGCGGACGAGGAAGGCGCGGCCCAAGCCGACGCAGCATCCGCCGAAGAGGCGGGAGAGGCGGACGCCTCCACCGACGACGCGGTGGCGGTCTCCCAGCCCGCGCGCGGCGGAGGCTCGCTGCCGGCGATCGGGCCCAGCATCGTCCAGACGGCTTCGCTCGCCCTTGCCGTGCCGCGCGACGAGTTCGAAACGACCATCCAGCGAGCGCGCACAATCGCCACTGGCGCCGGGGGCTTCGTCGTCAGCTCGAGCGCCTCCCAGGGCGAGGAGAACCGACTCGTGAGGGGCTCGCTGGTCGTCCGCGTGCCGGAGCGTGCCTACGCCCGCGTGCTGGAGCAGCTTTCCGGTCTCGGTGTCGTCGAGGCTCGGGAGGAGGCAGGCCAGGACGTC